>JBCBOT010000097.1:0-23854 GCA_039821165.1 Planctomycetota bacterium
GCGATGGCCAGCGGCGGCGTCTATGAATTCAAAGGAAAGTCCTTCGAAAGAAGGTTCTGAGTTGATCCTTCTAGGCTTTCAGCCTTAGGCAAACGGCGAGCAAACTGTACCAACATGGCCAATTGAGTTTCGAGACCGTTCTCATTCGTCGCCCCGGGCGTGAACCGGGTAGGTAAGTCTCACTGGCTTAACTTCTTCTCCGTTGGCTTTGGCTGGGCGAGCATCGCAGGCACTTGGCACGGGACGTCTCTTCATTGGAGCGATCTGTGGCTGCGAAATATGATCCCGACGAACTCACCCCCGAAGAACGATTCCAACGAATCGCCTCCATCCTAGGTGCCGGCCTCGTCCGGCTCAGCAAGCGAAAGCGTTTGTTGAAAGACTCGGAACTGCAATCCGAGAAATCTCCGCCAATCTCTGGCGACTCGGCCGACGATCGGCTTGAGTCTTCTCCCGAATCCGGGCTGACTGTCCAAGACGGTTAACACGTTCGAGATTCCCGAGAAGGAGAACCCAGCCATGGCTCTAAACATAGCCAAGGAGGTTCGCGAGATGCATAAACGCACCGTTCGCGAACTTCGCAAACAGTACGTCGATGTCTTCGGCGAAGCCACGAACGCTTCCAATAAGGACTGGCTGATCAAACGCATCGCCTGGCGTATGCAGTCAAACGTCGAGGGCGACATCTCCAAGCGAGCACGCAACCGAGCATTGGAGATTGCCAACGACGCGGACCTGCGGATGTCGCCGCCTCCCGACTCGCCCAAGCCAAAGGCTCAGCCGCGTCGGACAGTCTCATCGAAAGTCGTTATCACGCACGATGATCGCTTGCCACCTCCGGGTTCGCAACTGAAGCGGACGTACAAACGCAAGTTGTATATCTGCACCGTCCGCGAAGACGCATTCGAGTACGAGGGTGAACTCTTCAAGTCCCTCACCGCCGTTGCCAAAGCCATCACTGGCCAACACTGCAACGGCTTCGCATTCTTCAAACTCCCCAAGGCGACATCATGATTAAAGCCAACACACCAAAACAAGTCCGCTGCGCGATCTACACGCGGAAGTCCACCGAGGAAGGCTTGCAGCAAGAATTCAACTCTCTTGACGCACAACGCGATTCCGCTGAGTCCTTCATCGCGAGCCAGATGCACGAAGGATGGACTTGCCTGCCGACCCACTACGACGATGGCGGATTCACCGGCGGAAACATGGATCGACCGGCACTGCAACGGTTGATGGATGACATCGAAGCCGGCAAGATCGACTGCGTTGTGGTCTACAAAGTTGACCGGCTAAGCCGTTCGCTACTCGATTTTTCTCGCATCATGGAGAAGTTCGATCGAGCAGACGTTTCGTTTGTTTCGGTAACTCAGCAGTTCAATACGACTTGCAGTATGGGCCGGCTCACACTGAACATCCTGCTTTCGTTCGCTCAATTCGAGCGGGAGATCATTTCGGAGCGGACACGCGACAAGATCGCCGCCGCTCGCCGGAAGGGAAAGTGGGCGGGTGGAATGCCGGTGCTCGGATACAACGTCACCGACAGATCGAAGCTCGTCGTCGATCCCGTCGAAGCAGAACGAGTTCGCGCCATCTTCGACCTGTACTTGGAGCGTCGATCGTTGATCTCCGTCGTCGATGAAATGGACCGTCGAGCCTGGGTGACCAAACAATGGACGACGAAGAAGGGAACGCACCGCGGCGGAAAGCCCTTCAACAAGACCAGCTTGCATCGTTTGCTGACCAACGTAACGTACATCGGAAAGCTGCGTTACAAGGATGAAGTGCACGAGGGCGAGCAGGATGGCATTGTCGATCCGGAAGTCTTTGAGAAGGTCCAAGCCAGACTGAACCGCAATGGTCGCTCGGGCGGAAGCGAAGTCAGAAACAAGCACGGGGCACTCCTAAAGGGGATTCTGCGTTGCAAAGCCTGCGATTGTTCGATGACGCCATCGAATTCGACCAAGGCTGGCAATAAACGCTATCGCTACTACGTATGCCTGCAGGCACAGAAGAGAGGTTGGGCCAAGTGCCCGACAAAGTCTGTCCCAGCCGGCGAGATTGAACGCTTTGTCGTCGAACAAGTCCGTGCCATTGGCCGCGACCGTGCGCTGGCACGGGAGTCAATCGAGAAGGCGTCCGCACCAGTGCGTGAACAGATCGCAGCTTTGGCGACTGAGGAACTTCTTATCCAACGCAATCTAACTCAGTGGCAGAACCAGCTCACCGATGTCATTCGCAAGCTACCGGCCGGCGATGAGGATTCCGTCCTGCTCGGTATCTTGGCCGACTTGCAGGATCGAATACGCGAGAACGAGAAACGTCTTTCGGAGATTCGTGTCGACTCCGATGGTTTGAGGAAGACCATGGTAGATCCGGACGAAGCTGCTGAGGCACTCGCAGCCTTCGACGAATTGTGGGACACGCTGGTTCCACGAGAGCAAGCCGAAACGTTGCGGATGTTGATCCGCCACATCGAGTACGACGGAACGAGCGAGCGGATTGCAATCACCTTTTACATGGCGGGCATCAAGTCGATTGAGTCGCGTCTTCTGGCGGAGACAGCCCAATGAGTGATGAGATCAAGATCGAACTGGCCATTTCCTTCAATCGCCAAGGTCCGGGGGCAAGGCGTGTCGCCAGCACTGAAAGCAAATCCGACATCGACGCACCTGAAGGTCGGTTGCCCAAGATCACCAAGCTGATGGCTTTGGCTGTCCGATTTGAAAAGTTGCTCGCCGATGGTGTGGTCCCCGACTACGCAGAACTTGCTCGGCTCGGTCATGTAACTCGAGCAAGGCTGACCCAGATCATGAACCTTCGTCTGCTGGCGCCCGACATTCAGGAAGCGATCCTCTTCGCGGACGAAATCTTTTCTGGCCGCGATCCGATTTCGATTCGGCAGCTACAGCCGATTGCCCTGACCGCTGACTGGAAGAAGCAAAGAAGACTTTGGAAAAGGCTTTCTTCTGAGAGTGGACCAAACGTGTCCACCTCGCCCGAATAATCGGCCCATCTTCACGACAGACACCTTCCAAGATGGAGCGATTGATGACGCCTAAGCAGTTCGGTGCCCAGATCAGAATGCGACGACTTGAGCAGCACTTAACCACCCGTGAACTTGCCGAGATTGTGTGGATCTCGAATGCTCACATGGAGTCGATGGAACGCGGTGAGTTCGAGGAGCGAGACCAAAAGCTGATCCCCTTGCTGGACGAAGTTTTCGACTCGTCGCCTTGGGATCAACTGGCATTCGACGGCTACGAAGAGCTATTTCCACAGAGCGAATCGCACCGAGAGGATTTCCCGATCGGCGTGATCGTTCCCGGCCAGCAAGGATTCCCAAGAATTCTTGTCGTGGCGTGACCAGACGTGTCACTGGACACGGAAATGCTATCAACCGCCACGGTTGGGGCTGGGTGAACCGGTAGGACGCCCGCCCTTGTTTGAAGGGTTGAACGGATCGCTCGACACTAGGCCACGGACGAGCGGAACGGAGGCCCGACGCCTGGAACGGAAACCTAACCATTGGAACGGAGACCCGTAAAGGACCGACGGTGGAACCATCGCCATCCAGCCCCAACCTCTCTTTCTCAGTCACTCGGATTGGAACTGAACTTCTTCACCACGGACGCTCTATGACCTGTATCTGAAACGCGTGAACTCGATGCACACCCTGAACTATCAACGATTTACCAACCTGACCTTCCTGCAATCGATCAAACCGCAACGCCTACAAAACCTCCTAGAACCCTATGCAGACTACCTCCATTCCAAACAGCTCCATCCGTCAAGCGAAGACCATGAGCAGTACGTTCGGAAGCTTGCGGAGATCTTCGCGTCTCCAGAAGCGGACACACCTTCTTCGCTGCTAGATGCCCTGCACGTTGTGAATGGACTGACTGGAAGAGCGACGATCGACCTGTTGTTCGACCAAGTCGACGGGCTCATGGACGCGTTCCAAAACGATGAAGAGCCGTTTCCCGGTGATGTGGCGATTGAGGCATTCCTATTGGATCGTGATCGAGCCGAGCGCATGCTCAGCCATCATTCAGCGCAATCGCGTCGAGCGTTTACGTCGTTTCAGTCACAGCGTCCGTCCCCGCCGAAGATGGTTAGCGACTTGGCGACAGTCACTCGAACACTAAGCCATGATCTTGACCACTGGTTTTATCAGCGTCGTTGCGGCAGAGGTGCATCCGCTCATTGCAGCCAGAACGAAGGGTCGTTGTTTGTGTTCGTCAGTCATGGAACACCGATGCGACGACTCGACGTGCTCGATGCTGGGATGCGGGATTCACTTATCTGCCGACCAATCAAAGACGATATCGCTGTTTTCGATAAGCTCATTGGTGAATTGAGGATTAATGCTGAAACGATTCCTCAACGAGAAATTTACAGGCGTCTGATCGGCAAGCACTTGTTCGGTGACGAAGAGATGTTCCCACCCGGAGAAAAGTACACGCTGGATCCGCTGCTGGAATACGGCGAGGCCGCACTTTCGGTCGCCATGGTCGAGGAGCTCACCGGTGCAGCGTGTCATTCTGTGAAAATGCTGTTGCCGGGCCACAAGCCGGAGGAGCTGACGTCGCGGCGACAAGATGTTTTGGAGATACTGGAAGAACGAACCGACTGGCTCAGACGCCAAGGCTACGACGACATTCGACTAACGGAGGCAAAGTTCAGTTTGTCGTTTGCCGAAAGTAGACGCTCTCGGGTGGTGACGATCAAACCTCCGAATGTGGCGATCTACAGTCGAGATGGCGATAGCGAAGTCGTCGAACGATTCCTGCGAGACCGGGGTTTCATCACCGAGCAAGAATGGCAGCCTTATGCAATCGATGGAGCCGTTTTGGCGGGCAGCTAGGCTTTGTCGATTCGCGACGACACTTGCTCATTGGAGACAGCTACTAGGTGAGGACCACCAGGTCTTCGAGCATTTGTTGTTAGCGACAGACGAGCTTGGCAGTCACATTCCTCATCCGGTTTGTCGATGGTCTTGGCTCCGGATCGAAGTCCAAAAACCAAAGTCAATCATCGCAATCGACGAAGAAACGGGAGAAGTATGCCCTGTTCCTTTTCGTGATGCGGTTGTCCTTCAAGTCAATTGGCGACTGATCTGTCGCATGCTTGCTTCGGCAATGGAGTTAACGCCCGAATACCGAACCGTCAGCGAGATGCCAGGGCTTTCACAAATCGCCCTCGATCGATCCAACTCCAATCGCTCGGTGCCGATCTATCTCGCGAGTGGCGACTTCGTCTCTTCAGTCATGCACCTGGCGGCGACGAGCAATTCTCCTTGCATCGTCCTGCGAACCTGCCATTTGCCGGTCGATAGCTCCGTGCAGCTATTGATGGACTCTAAGCAGATGATCGATGTTTCGCTTTCCGAGTGCACGCAGTTAAACGCCCGCGGCCAAGTGACTTTTACCGAGCCAGCAAGCCAACGATTGGCTGCCTTCAGAACCGAGCTCTGCCCACGCTCAGAATGCGCCGAGCCAATTCTAAACATCCCGGACCATGCGACTTGGGCGTCGCTCCGAATCCACTTTATCGACAACGAAACGATTCGAGTGAGCGTTTGGGGCGAATCAGGCATCTTTCACTACACGCAGCTTGGTATGGCCAACAGCCGCAACGCACGGCCGGTGAAACAGTGGTTGTTGCTCCGCACCTATGCGGAAAGTCATGGCCTGCTGACCTGGGGCGACAGAGGAGCCTCGCCAAACGTGAAGAAGCAAACGCAAGAGTTGAACAAAAAGCTAATCGCCGCGTTTGCGATCAACGGGACACCGATCGAGTACGACAAGTCCATCAAAGGCTATCGCACCGTCTTTGCCATCGACGAAAACTGAACGTCGCGAATTTTCGCTCGCCTTCAATTCTCTTTTTCCAAAAATTCTTGTGCGTCGTAGATGTCGTGATCTGTGGGGTAGGCAGCAGCAAATTGGCCTGCAGCACAGCGAAAATTCGACACCCGAACGAAATTTCGCCAGTAAGGGATGACAGGCTTCAACGCTCGCTCCAATCGAGTCGGAAGCAATCTCGGATTCCCAGCCCCGAGCCTGTCGCTGGTAGCCGCTGATTGATCCGACAAGGAGGTCCCCAATGGAACCTGCACGCAAGTTATCCCTCTCACACCAGCGCCAACGATTGATCGAAACGCTGCAACGCATCAACTTCGGCAAGATCGAACGCATTCCATTTCGTGACGGCCAACCTGAGTTGAGCGACGCGTCAAAGGTCTTTCGCGAACACAAATTCCGAAGCGAGAGCGGACCCAACAGGCATCTCGCGACCGAAGATTTTGCAATCAAGCGACAACTGGTGGAGCTGTTCCACTACTTCGATGAGCAAGTCGACGGAGAGATCGAATTGTTGGAAGTCCAAAATGGCCTGCCTTTCCGCATGACCGTCATTGAATCTGCGGCGTAGCACACCCCTAAACACTTCACTTACTTTCATTCACCTGACATTCGGCCGGCCGCAAAGCGGAGGCGATTGTGGGCGACACCAAGTTCTCTTGGTTCGACACAGTTGCCTCCGCTTTTTCATTGGCTCGTCGTCCGTCGTCCACGCCTCAGCAAGTCTCCGGCCAAGGAGACACCCATGACGCAGACGACGATCAAATTCAATCCTTACGAAGACTCGTTCACTCGCAAACTCGTCGAGAAGAAAACCAACGGCCTCATCGGAAAGTACGGCTACCAAGAAGTCGACCGAGATGATCTGCAGCAGGACATTTACCTGCGAGTGATGCAAGGCGTTCGGCGATACGACTCGCGAGAAGGCCACAGAAACAAGTTCATCACCGCAATCGTCGAACGCTATGTCGCCAACATCGTCCGGAATCGTTGTGCCGAGAAACGATGCGACGCAGAAACGATCTTGTTGAGTAAACCGTTGGCCGAAGCAACTGGCGAAACGTTGCGGATGTCTCACACGATCTCCGATGCCGCACTCGATCGTCACACCGGGCGAGCTCGTCGGAGCCAACGCGACTTGGCTGATCTGCGCACCGATCTTCAGAATCGAATCGACGAGCTTCCCGCACATCAACGCAAACTCATCGAACTGCGAAAGACGATGACCGTCACCGAAATCGCAGACAAATTTGGTGTTCCTCGAACGACGGCATCCAGTTGGTTTCGCAAGATTCGCGAGCACTTTGAGGAAGCTGGCCTGGGTGAATATTTCGATCGCACTTCGTCGGCACGCACTTGAACCGGGTAGGTCTATTCCCGGCAGCGGCCAGATCAATCGCAGCTCCTTTTTCATTCAGCAACTCAGGAAACTACATGCAGAACCTTTCCAACGACATCGAACGCCGCGTCTCCCTTTCATTTGCGGTGGGACGCTACCTGCGAATCCAAGATCGCTTCAACGAGATCAGCAAGGAGTTCACGGGAGCTTGCAAATCGCTGCGGACTCAGCTTGGAAGCAACCAACGATTCGTCGTTCAAGTTGACTTCCATCACTACCTCGTCACCAGCGATAGCGACGGCAACTTCGAGATCGAACCCATCCAATCCCTCTAACTACAAACCAGCTTCAACAACAAACAGGAGAACCAAGAGACCATGACCAATCTGCTCGACCAAATTCAAACAGGCCGGCAACCCAAACCGCCTCGCGTCTTGCTTTATGGCGTGGAAGGCATCGGCAAGTCGACTTTCGGCAGCCAAGCCCCGGGGCCAGTCTTCATTCAAACGGAAGACGGGCTCGACGAAATCGACTGCGACCGCTTTCCATTGGCGACGACATTCGACGAAGTCACCGCGGCGTTGATGTCGCTGCGAACATCGGAGCACAGCTACGAATCCGTCGTGATTGATTCACTCGATTGGCTCGAGCGACTGGTGTGGGACAAGCTCTGCCAACAATACGGAGTGGATTCGATCGAGAAAGTCGACGGTGGATACGCTCGGGGCTACACCCATGCGTTATCGCTCTGGCGTGAAGTCCTTGGTCACCTCGGTGCCCTGCGTTCACGTGGGATGGTGGTCGTTCTGATCGCTCACTCCAAGGTCGAACGTTTCGAGGATCCGGAGTCTTCGCCCTACGACCGCTACTCACCGCGACTGCATAAGCATGCCGCTGCGTTGGTGAAAGAGTGGTGCGACGCAGTGCTCTTTGCAACTCGCAAGATGCGAACCCAAACCGAAGACGCTGGCTTCAATCGCAAGCGAACGGTGGCTCATGCGATCGGCAAAGAAGGCGGCGAGCGAGTCCTGCGTGCCTATGGCTCACCAAGCTGCGTCGCCAAGAATCGCTACGGCATAACCGACGAACTGCCTCTCTCGTGGTCCGCGTTTGTCAACGCAATGCGTCAGGCAGCCAAGCCACAGGCTGAACCGCAAGCAGTCAGCTAAACGGTCACTCTTTCAACTTTCCATTCGATCCCTGAACACCAAGGAACCAACATGGCCAACCTCAACGGATTCAACGCCAACGAAGTCGAACCAGCCGACGATCTCGAACCCATCCCCGCTGGCAAGTATGTCGCCGTCGTCACCGACAGTGAAATGAAACCGACCAAATCGGGCTCCGGAGAATACTTGCAGTTCACGTTTCAGATTATCGAAGGCGATTACGCGAATCGTTTGCTGTGGGTACGACTGAACCTCAACAACCCGAACGGCACCGCAGTTGAAATCGCACGTCGCGAACTGTCTTCGATCTGCCGCGCGGTCGGCGTCATGGTGCCAACGGATTCAACCGATCTGCACAACTTGCCTTGCTTCATTCACGTGCGAGTTCGACGCAGAAGCGATACCGGCGAACTGCAAAACGAAGTGAAGGGGTATTCCCGTCGCGACGCTACCGCGCAGCCGATTGCGGCTAGCGAAGTCGCGAGTTCAACACCGGACGCTTCCGGTTCGGATGCCCCGCCTTGGAAGTGATCGTCGGCGCCTCCTCTCTGCATCGTTCCAAGGCCCAAACAGCCAGCCGGCAATGGATTGCTGGCTGGCTGTTTTCTTTCCCGCACAGAGCAAATTGATGATCCGACTCCGACTTCCCTTCCCACCCTCGGTCAATCACTACTGGCGGCACGTTGGCAATCGCGTGCTCATTAGCCGCGCCGGTCGCGAGTACCGCAGCACGGTAAAATCGCTGATGCAGCGAGAACAAATCAAGCCGCTCGACGACGAATTGATCGTTCGCATCGGACTAATTCCACCCGACCGTCGACGCCGCGACATCGACAACTCGTTGAAGGCTTTGCTCGATGCAATGCAGGCCGGCGGTGCGTATCACGATGACAGTCAAATCGTGAAGCTGTGCATCGAGAAGCGATCGCCATGCAAAGACGAAGCGTGTGCCGAAGTCGCCATTCGCCACGTTCCGGCCGAACTCGGCAAACCGGGCTATCGAACCTGTCTGCGATGCAACGACGAGTTTCTATCCGACGGACCCGGCAATCGTTTTTGCGTCGACTGCACACGATGGTGTATGCGATTTCCTGGCATACGCGTTGTTCGCGGAGCCAAATATCACAACGGACAGAGGATCGCATGAAGCTGCGCGGCTACCAACAAGCCGCGGTGAATGCGGTTTACGAACATCTGCGAACGCGCGATGACAACCCAGTCGCCGTGCTGCCAACCGGTGCCGGCAAGTCACTCGTGCTAGCTCAGATTGCGTCTGATGCAGTATCGCGTTGGGGCGGACGCGTTCTGATTTTGGCTCACGTCAAAGAACTACTCGAGCAAAACGCTGACAAGGTGCGTCGGCTTTGTCCAGACATCCCGGTGGGACTCTATTCGGCGGGCCTCAAGAAACGCGACACCAACACGCCGATCTTGGTGGCCGGCATCCAGAGCATCTATAAGCGAGCCTGCGATCTAGAACCATTTGATCTCGTTATCGTCGACGAAGCCCATTTGATCTCGAAGAAGGGCGACGGCATGTATCGGCAGTTCTTGGCCGATTGCAGGGTCATCAATCCTCGCGTGCGAGTCATTGGATTGACCGCGACACCGTTTCGACTTGATTCTGGCATGATCTGCTCGCCGGATCATTTTTTGAATCACATCTGCTACGACGTTGGTGTCAAGGAACTAATTCGTGATGGCTACCTGAGCCCACTGGTTTCCAAGGCAGGCATCAACCGGGCCGATTTCTCCGGCGTTCATGTTCGTGCTGGCGAGTTCGTATCGGATGAAGTGGACCGGTTGGCGGGTGATGAAGCTCTGGTTTCAGCCGCCTGCATAGAGATTATCGAACTGACGACCGATCGACACGCAGTTCTGATCTTCGCAACCAGCGTCTCGCACGGACAGCAAGTCGTTGAGACACTAAAGAAGAACCACGGGATTGAGTGCGGCTTCGTCACTGGCCAGACACCAGCAAATGAACGTGACGAGATCCTCGCTCGATTTCGCGGCGATGCAACCGGCTCGCTATTCAGTCGAGAACCGCTCCGATTTCTTTGCAATGTGAACGTCCTGACCACCGGATTCGATGCACCGCGAGTCGATTGCGTAGTCATGCTCCGTCCGACGATGTCACCCGGACTTCTCTATCAATGCGTGGGCAGGGGGTTCCGGCTGCACCCCAGCAAACAGAACTGTTTGGTCCTCGATTTTGGTGGCAACATCGAGCGACACGGTCCCATCGACCAAATCAAGCCGAAAGAGAAGCAAGCCCGACCCGGTAGCGAACCTCCCGCAAAGGAGTGCGAGAAGTGTCACGCCCTCGTAGCCTGTGGTTACGCGAATTGTCCCGAATGTGGTTTTCCGTTTCCACCGCCTGAACGTGACTCACATGAGGCGCGGGCGAGCGAAGCCGGCGTGCTTTCGGGCGAAGTCACCGACACGCAGTACGACGTTCACGACGTCGTCTATCGGGTTCATCGGAAACGTGACGCCGAGGATGACGCACCGCGATGTCTACGTGTCGATTACATGATCGGGCTCGATCATTGGCAAAGCGAGTTCATCTGCATCGAGCACTCCGGCTTCGCGAGACGCAAGGCAGAGGCGTGGTGGAGCGAGCGATGTCTTGATCCATGTCCCGAAGACGCGGACGAAGCGATTGATCTGGCAAGTGCCAACCTTTTGGCAACGCCGACGACGATTACCGTCCGATCGATCGCCGGACAAAGATATGATCGAATCATCGCACACGAACTAGGTGACGTTCCGAACGCTTCGCTTGAAGAGGCGCCGTTTTAGTGTCGAGTGTTCGAGACCACGTCGCAACGTATCTCCAGCGGGGCTGGCGGTGTGTGCCGCTGCGCCCAAGGTCCAAATCACCGTCCAGACGTGATTGGACCAAGCTCAGGCTTCAGCCGGACGTATTTCCTGAAAACGCGAACGTTGGAATCATCCTGGGCGAGCCATCCGGCTGGCTCGTCGACGTCGATCTCGATTGTTCCGAAGCGGTTGAACTGGCTGATGAGTACTTGCCGCCTACACCCGCGATCATGGGTCGCCCTTCCGCTCCCAACTCACACCGTTGGTACGTCGCAAGCGGAGCGACGACCGAGAAATATACCGACCCCAAAGACGGGTCGATGATTGTCGAGTTGCGATCGACGGGAACCCAAACAGTCGTTGGCCCGAGCATCCATCCAGACGGTGAACCGTATGACGTGCTCGATGGCGAACCAGCTACTGTTCCCTCCCCGATGTTGGCCGTCTGCGTGAAAGCTCTCGCCGATGCTGTTGTCGTCAAACGTTGTGGAAGCGTGCAACGCTCGCCTCAACCGTCTGCACCCGAGAGGCTTTCCGCTCGGCCGGATAGCGACGTTGAGCATCGCGCGCTCGCCTATCTGGCGGCGATGCCAGCCGCGATCGCCGGATCGAACGGACATTCACAAACCTTTGCCGCGGCGACGTCGCTGGTTCACGGATTTGGAATCGAGCCGGATCGTGCCCTGGCGATTCTGCAAACCGAATACAACCCGAGGTGCCAACCGCCTTGGTCAGACCGCGAATTGCAGCACAAAGTCAATCAGGCGGCAACGAAGTCGCATGAACGTCCATTCGGTTGGCTGCGAGACGAAGGGCTAAACGATTCGGCCGGGGAACCAGTCGATTTAAGCGGCTTCATGGTGAAGCCGAAAGGACGTGACAAGGACCGATCACCGCCGAGCTCCGGCAAGATTTCGGACCCAGGCAGGCTTCCCGAATCGATGTTCGAGGTCCCTGGCTTCGTTCGTCGCGTCATGGACTTCACGCTCGCCAATGCGCCGTACCCAAACGTGCCGCTTGCGTTCTGCGGAGCAATGGCTCTTCAGTCCTTTCTTGCCGGCCGGAAGGTTTGCACATCGGGCGATTTGAGAACGAACATCTATTTGCTTGCCCTCGCTGGCAGTGGCACCGGCAAGGAGTTCCCGCGCAAAGTGAACTCGCAGGTGCTGTTTCAGATTGGGGAATCGCAATCGCTCGGCGATAAGTTCGCGTCTGGTGAGGGCATCCAAGATTGCCTCGCCCGAAGCAGCAAGATGCTGTTTCAGAACGACGAGATGGATGGTGTACTTCGTCAGATTAATCTCGACCGCGACGGCAGCCGTGAATCGATTCCCAACATTCTGCTCACGCTCTATACGTCCGCCGGCGACATCTATCCGTTACGGGTCAAGGCGAACCAGAAAGTCACCGAGCATGTTGATCAACCACATTTGACGCTATTCGGAACCGCAACGCCCAAGTTCTTCTACGAATCGCTGTCGCAACAGATGCTCTGCAACGGTTTCTTTGCGAGGCTCAACATCATTGACGTCGGCCGCCGAGGCAAAGGACAAACACCGGGATCGGCTCGCGATCTTCCGGAAGAGGTTTTGGAGATCGCCAAATGGTGGGCAGACTACTATCCGGGCGGTGGCAACTTCATGCGAGAGCATCCTAGACCGCTGAGAGTCGCCTTCACACCTGAAGCTCAGTCAGCCGTCAACCAACTTCGCGAGCAAACCGAGACCGAATACGACAAAGCTGACATCGCGGGGGACGAGGTCGCTCGTGCCGCGTGGAGCAGAACCTGCGAACACGCCAAGAAGTTGGCATTGATCTACGCGGTAAGTGACAACCACATGAAGCCGGAGATCTCATTGCCGGCCGTTCGCTGGGCCGCTGAGTTCTCTTTGCACCAAACACGTCGTCAGCTCTACCTCGCATCGGTCCACGTGGCGGAGAACCCGTTTCACAAAGAGTGCTTGAAGTTGACCAAACGACTCGCCGAACACCCTGAGCAGCAGATGCAACGACAGCACTTGCTGAAGTTCATGAAATGCAAAGCCATCGAATTCAATCAGATCATCGATACGTTGGTCCAACAAGATGCGATCGAGTTCGTCACGATTCCAACCAAAACGCGCTCCGCGCAGGGCTATCGCTTGCTTGGCTGAATCCTTCCCCAATACTTCTCAATCCTTCGCCATGTAGAGAAGCATCCGAGCGGTTCGGCGGTCAAATCACGGGTTTCAAGCCGAATACTTCCCAATCCTTCCCCGTCGTGTGAGAAGGATTCGGGAAGGATCTTTTTCGATGAAAGGTCAGTAAATACAAGGAAAAACTCTCTTTCTATATGAATACTTCCCCACTTCTCCCCCACCCCCTCGCGATGAGGTTTCTCGCGCACGCGGGGGTAGTGGGGAAGATTCTCGGGGAAGGATTAGGTACTTCCGGACAGATCGTCCTCTTGTCAGGGCCGCGGGAAAAGCCACGCTATTAGGCACAGTTTGTTTTATTTGTCCGAATGAAATTTGACGCTTTGGTAAATGCCCACGTGCCCCGTAAAATGTCGTTCAAAGGGAAACAAACAGTTTGAACGAATCATCAAATCCAAGCGTCTATGTCATCGCGGGCCCCAATGGTGCGGGCAAAACGACATTCGCGAAGCAGTATCTTTCGCGGTACGCGCGGTGCGAGACGTTCGTAAACGCCGACATCATCGCAGCAGAGCTTTCGCCGGCGGATCCTGATTCGCAGGCGTTGATCGCGGGACGCGTGATGCTGGAACGAATCGATGAAGTGGCTAGTCGCGGAGAAACTTTTAGTTTTGAAACCACGCTCGCCGGCCGTTCCCACGCGGGGCGAGTTCGTAGACTGCAGAATGAGCTTGGGTACAATGTGGTTCTCGTGTTTGTTTGGTTGCCTAGCCCTGAACTCGCGGTAATGCGAGTAGCGGGACGAGTCAAACAAGGTGGTCACAACATTCCCGAAGAAACGATTCGCCGACGGTACCGTCAAGGCATTGCCAACTTCGCGAAGCTTTACGCTCCGATAGTAGATAGTTGGATTGTTTTCGGCGGTGCAGATTCTCCGCCTGTCGAAATTATGCGGTTCGAGGAAGGTGAAATGTTGATTGCCGATGACAAACGTTTCGAGCTTTTGAAACAAACAACTCCGGGGATGATTCCATGATCCGCGATAACCAAAGCGAACTATCGAAGCAAACGAATGCTGCGATGAGAGAGACCCGGAAGGTCGTGATTGATCGAGCACGAGAGCACAACACGCCAATTGTTCTCTGGAGAGACGGCAAAATTGTCGAGCTCGATCCGTTCTCGGCGGAATTCGATGACGTGAAAGACAGTACCATTACGAAAAAAAATGACGGCAAGTAGACGCACAGCATCGGCTCCGTAACTCCCCCACCCAACCATCTAAACAACCAACCACCGACCGAACCCTTCCGTTTCTCTCCTCGCCTTGGAAGGGCCAGTGCACATGCAGGTCGAAATGTGGTCGCTTGATCGGATCAAGCCTTACGAAAAGAATCCGCGGATCAATGACGATGCGGTTGCCGCCGTCGTCCAATCCATCAACGAATTTGGTTTCCGCCAGCCGATCGTCGTCGATCCTGATGGTGTCATCATCGTCGGCCATACCCGCTGGAAAGCAGCGAAACAGCTAAACCTAGCCGAGGTTCCGGTTCACATTGCAACCGACCTCGAGCCCGAAGCGGTGAAGGCATACCGCATCGCCGATAACCGAACCGGCGAAAATGCGAAGTGGGATTACGACTTGTTGCCGATTGAAGTGGGCGAACTCCAGCAAGTCGGATTCGATTGCGAGCTGCTTGGTTTCAACAGCGACGAACTCGCGAAGTTGCTTGATCCCGGTGTCACCGAAGGTCTCTGCGATCCAGAAGAAGTCCCCGAACCGCCGGACGATCCGATCACTCAACCTAGTGATGTTTGGATCATTGGCGAGCATCGTTTGCTTTGCGGCGATTCCTCAAAGCCGGAAGACGTTGATCGGTTGCTCGACGGCGCGACGATCCAGCTGGTCAACACCGATCCGCCCTACAACGTGAAGGTCGAACCGCGAAGCAAGAACGCGATCGCCGCTGGCAACAGTTCCTTCGAGGCAGGCAAAGGCAAGTCGAAAGACGGGCCAAAGAAGATGCGAGCCAAGGATCGGCCACTTGCGAACGACTTTGTATCCGATGAAGAGTTCGATCGGCTACTTGCCGCCTGGTTCGGTAGCATCGCCCGTGTGTTGGATCCTGGCCGTAGCTTTTATATCTGGGGAGGCTTCTCGAACATCGCGAATTATCCGCCCGTGTTGGCCGCCAGCGGCTTGTACTTCTCGCAAGCCATCATCTGGGACAAGATGCATCCCGTGATGACTCGCAAGGATTTTATGGGGGCTCACGAATGGGCGTTCTATGGCTGGAAAGAAGGTGCCGGCCACAAGTTCTACGGGCCGAACAACGCGACCGACCTGTGGCACGTCAAGAAGATTCCGCCACAGCAGCTTGAACACCTCACCGGTAAGCCGGCCGAACTCGCGGTCATGGCGATGCAGTACTCATCGCGCGAGGGAGACAACGTCCTCGACTTGTTCGGCGGAAGTGGCTCGACATTGATCGGAGCGGAACAAACTGGCCGGCGAGCATTCTTGATGGAGCTCGATCCGCCGTATTGCGACGTGATCGTTGACCGCTACCAACGTTTCACCGGCAACGCCGCAGTGCTCCAGCGTACTGGCGAGTCACCGATCCCCGTCGGCGCTCGCGAGGAGAACATGCGATGAGCGGTGCCATCACAGTTTTTGATGCGTCCAGCGTTCATCATCGTAGTAGTAAATATGCTCGGCGTTCAAATACCGAGCCAGACGAGGCAACTCATCAGCAGAACGTAGCAATTCAGTTGGCCGGCTGGTTGCAAAGTACTCGGGCCTGGCTGGCCGCGGCGATATGGATCGCAGTTCACCACCTTCGATCAACTCGAGTGCTTCGTCCGGATCGAGGTATCCGCCTTCAAGAATCGGCATCACGTGATCGGGATACCCGTCGAAGTGCAAGTAGGTCGCAATAACGGTTTCGTCGGGCAATTGCAGAGCGATTACAGCGCGAGTGGACATGGTTCATTCTCCTGATTGGTTTTGGGGTAAGGCATCGATGCGTTGAACTCGGTCCGGCGGAATGGAGAGCATCAGCGATCGGCCGCCCTCCCAATCCACGTCGACTTGCGTCCAGTCGGTTTGCGGATAAACGGCGACGACTGTTCCGATGGTGCCGCCGGGAATCGGGTCGGGGTCGTCCATCGAAAGCAGACGGATTCGGTCGCCCGCCTTGAGATTGCATTGGGGTTTCATCAGTTGCGGACTCCGTTGGTTTCGTCGAGTAGCGTGGCGACTTCAGATAGCTGAGCGTTGATGAGGTTGACCGCTCGAACGTGATGCCAACGCAGGTCCTTGGAATCCGGTCGCTGCATGCGATCGAGTTGCAGTTCAATGTGTCGCAGCAAGTCGCGAGCGATTTGGTGACCGTTCTCATAAGCCGGAGCCGGCTCAATCGGCCGAGGATTGAGGGTTTGAACTTTGTTCATTCGGGTTCTCCGTGTTCTTGGAAAGAAACGACGTTCGCGTTACCACACATGAGCCATGCGATGGCAAACACAGCAAGCGAACTTTGGAAAACATGCGGAGAGATTCGCGATGTTTTTCGGCAAGAAGAAATCGCGGCCGTCGTTGCCGCATGTGGCCTTATGAAGTCGCGCGGCCAGGTAGCCAACCAACGACAAAACGCCCGGCCGTGGCTAACGTCGGGCGTGTGTGGCGAAGCGTTCGCCAAGCGGAGTAATTTTTGCGGCTACAAGCCGCGTGGGACCAAAACGTACGAGCCTTCGCCAGTCACCGGATACGTTTCGCTGGCGGCCGTTCGCGCGAACAATGTTTCGCCATCGCGAAAGACACATTCAACCTCCGTGTCCACCGTGCGGTTTTCCATCGTCCGTAAGTCATACGTCACGCCAGGCTCCGGCAAAGCTCGTTCGCCATTGGCCAAGTCATCGACCTCTCGAAGATCGTAGAAATGTTTTTGCATCGAATGATTTCCTTTCGTCTAGCTTCGCACCGTGAACCGGCCGCGTTCGGTCTTCACAAATCGGCTTTCCTCACCCTTGGCCAAGTCGCGAAGGATTGCCGAATACAGCGTGGCGTGCGGCGTCTTTCCGCCGGGGCTGGTCCAGTACCCAGCGTCCGTCATGGCGGCGATCATCTCTTGGGTGTTCAGCGGCTCGGAGCTTTCTTCCAAAACCTTGATCGCAGCCTTCACACAAGAGATTTTCTTTTCGGTGGTCGGCGAATCGACTTTCTTCTTGGCAACGCGTTTCTTCGCTCGTTTGGTTGGCTCCGAAGTTGCCTCGGCGGTTCGTGCCGGCCCCTGCAATCGGCCGGCTGTTTTGATGCGAACCTTCTTGTTCGTCGAAAGATTGGTTGCATCCCAACCGCCCGAAGAGTTCTCGGCGTCGATCCGCACAACAACTTTCTTGTTCGTGACCTTCGCGTAGTACTCGCCGCCGATCTTTACGTCTGTCTTCTTCATTCGTCTGTCTCCAATGCTCAGGTTCGTATGGTTGGCTGCCATCGTCAGGCCGCGGGAACCGCCCGCGACGACACCGGCCCGATTCGTTTGAGGAAAGTGGCCGGTGTTTCGGCTTTCGGTTCACACCACTCCGCCAAGGTTGCTCTTGCGAAGCAGGTCGTACATTTGCAGGAAAAGAAAATGCTCGTCGAGCAGCGGGCCAGCGTCGCCGCCCAGATCCGCGTCCGCCATCTCCAATGCGTCAGCCAACGGTTTCAGGTTGTCGGCGATGCGGTAGTAGCTCTCGCGAATCTCTTGATAGGTTGCGGGATCGAGTTGTTGCATCGCAGTGCGAAGGTCTGCGGTCTTGTTGTCTTTGGCCATGGTTTGTCTCCGGTAAAAGGTCGTGGTTCTCGGCTCGCCCCGTCGGCGTTAACACGCATGAGCCATGCATTTCGGAACACAGCAAGCGAACTCCGGAAGGAATCTGCACTCTTTTGGCAGCTTTCGACCGGCCCGCGACATTCGCCACGTGCGCCGTCCGATGCGAATGCGGCAAAGAACCCGCACATGAGAAAACGCCGCGACAGGTTGCCAACGTCGCGGCGTGTTGGGGGTAAGAAGACAGATGCGATCAGTCTTCGTCCGTGGCGAAGTGTTTCTTCAGCTCGGCCAGCTGTTCGCACAGATGATTCAAGGAACCAACATGGCCCCAATCGATCGGATGGTCCTCATTGCCTGGTGCCGGCAAGTCCTCGACGGTTTCATGCAGGTTTTCCAGCAAGGTCAAAGCCCGAATGTGCGCGGCTGCGTAGGCGTCTCCAATCTTCTCTCGGTTCGTCATTGGTTCATTCCTGTGTTATTGAATAGAAAGGCCGGCGGTGCGTGTTCGCGCCGCCGGCGTCTTGGTTCGCCTCTAGCAATCGCGGCAGGTCTCCCATGCTCGTTTGCTGCCGTAGCAAAGCTGCCCGCCTTCGACGATGTAGACCATCGCGTCCTCGGCGACGTCTTGGTCGTCCGCGAACTCATGCGGGACGTCATGCTCCGCTTCGTTCATCTCCGCTCCGCTCGTTACGCCGGCGATGCGGTTTTCAAAGGGCCAGTTCTGTTGCGTCATCAACCGCACTTCGCAGTCTTCGCCGTGATCGTCGCGGTACTCTTCAAGCAAGCCGATCAGTTCGCCAAGGGTCATGTTTGTTTCTCCGTTTGGGTGAATGAAAAACCGTCTTCCGATGACACACATGAGCCATGCGTTTCCAGACACAGCAAGCGAATCCAACCAGTAATTCGCAGGCTTTTCGCTGGTTTATTGATCCCGCCCGTGTCGCCCAAATTCGCCGTGTGTGCGTATGTCTCAGAAGCTGCCCCTCTACGTTTGACCTACCCGAAACGGCCGGCAGTTGACGAACGTCGCGGCCACAAAACGAAGAAACGCCGCGCGAAGTGCAGCGGCGTTGAAGTCCAGAAGAAGGCGTTAAGCCGCTTGGTCGTATTTGCGGGCCAGGTCAAGCAGCTTCTTTTTGACCGGCTTCCAATCGCAGGTCGCGTCGCCCTGCGAAAGTTGACCGAATCGTTTGTCGCGAAGATCGCCCTTGTACCAACCCTTCGTCCATCCGAGCCGGTAAAAGAGCCGGTTGAGTTCCGTTTCCCCGTGGCCGGCGGTTGGTCGATCCCAGCAAGATTTCGTTCCGGGCTTCTTGTTGTAATCCCAGCCGCTGCATCGCTTCGAGTTCAAGGCCAGCTCTACCAAGCCGAGCACCATTTGGATGTATCCGATCAGTTTCGTTTTGTTGAGCGTTCCCGCGAAGGCCCGGAATTCAATTCGCGATCGTCCGCGTGCGAGGTGCGTGAGGTTCAAAAGGTGGTAGCGGTCGCTTTCGCATCGTCTTTTAGCCGCGTCTTTGTTGCCGTAGGTTTTGATTTGCTTGGCCCAGCTGTTTCGTTCGCGTCGTCGTGTGCCTGTCGAAGCGTAGATGGCTTTCTCGTGGTTGCTTACCAAAGAAATCAGTCTCGCCAGCGCGGCCGCGTCGCCGTTCCAAGTCACCGTGATGTGCAGCCCGCAAGATTCGTTGACCCGTCCGCCCCGTTCCTTGATCGCGTCGACCGCCCGCTCCACGTTTTGAAGCCCTTCGTATCCGCGAAGGATCGGCGATACGAACTCCGCCGGTTTGCGTCCGGCCGGCGTGCGGATGCTGCTGTCGCGTTCGGCTTTCCACCCCGTGGGCAGCCAGGCGACGGGTAATCCGTTGTGGTATCCGCCAATCGGCGTGCGGTCGCGGCCAGGCAAAGTGGTTTCGATTTCGATCCCGAAGGCGATGTCGTTGGCTTGCATGGTTAGGTCTCCGAAAGGTGGTTGGTTCAATGTGTTTCGCGATGCGTTTTGCGTTCGCGTGTGACACATGAGCCATGCGTTTCGGAGGACCTCAAGCGAAGTCAGAAAGTAATCTTCGAGGAATCTGCAGCTTTCTTTTCATGCCCACAGGCGGCCAGTTCCGGCCCACTGTCGCCACCCAAAACATGTGGCCAAGTACCCGAAACATGCTTCGATTCGCGACAGTCGCGGGCGTGTCGCGACGTGTTGCATGTTCGCCTATTCCTAGCAGCTGGAGCGATTCATGGAAGAAGAAAGAGAAGAGTTGAACCCGAACGCGATGACGGCCGAGCAAGCCGCGTTGTTGTTCTCCAAACTCGCGCGACGTCGCGTCGAGGTGGAACAAATCCAAGCCGACATCGATGCCGGTGTGCCCACCGACGAGAACGGCCGACTAAACGTGGTGACCTATGCGGCTTGGTTACTCAAGGAGATGAATCGTGGCGATTGACCCTCGCAAACTCCGCCCAAGCGAATGCTGCCGGCTATTGAACTCAACGCCGCTCGGCGAAGTCATCAACGAAAGACAACTGCATCGCCACCGAACCCGAGCCGGCAACCGCATCGGAGACGGTCGGCATGTCGACTTGCTTCGCTATGCTGCATGGCTCCATGAAGAACGGCACAAACCCAAGCCGGCCGAAGTTGAAGATCCGTACGCGAAACTGAAAGCCAAGTCGCGTGAGCGCAACGCTGCGATCGCGCTGGCCGGACGAGACATCGGCGAGATGCCCGAAGTCGCAGATCCTGAACGCAAAGCCAAAACCGCCGGCAGCTTTCGATTCTTTTGCGAAGCCTACTTCAATCTGACGTTTCACCTCTCCTGGTCGCCAGACCATCTAAAAGTCATTGCCAAGATCGAAGAAGCCGTGATTCGAGGCGGGCTATTCTCGCTAGCGATGGCTCGCGGATCGGGCAAGAGTTCGCTGGCCGAAGTCGCTTGCATCTGGGCGGTACTCAACGGCTATCGCGAGTTCGTGTGCCTGATCGGCAGCGACGAAGGTCACGCCTGCGACATGCTCGATTCGATCAAAACCGAACTCGATAGCAACGATCTACTGGCAGCCGACTATCCAGAAGTCTGTTTCCCAATCCAAGCCCTCGACGGTATCTCCAACCGCGCAAACGGACAGTTGTTCAACGGCAAGCGAACCCAAATCGGCTGGACGGCCAAAGAAGTCGTCTTGCCTACGATCGCCAGCAGCAAGGCCAGCGGCGCAATCATCAAAGTCGCCGGCCTTACCGGTCGCATCCGCGGTATGAAGTTCAAACGACCCGATGGCAAAACGGTCCGTCCGTCGCTTGTGGTACTCGACGATCCGCAAACCGATGAATCCGCTCGCTCACTATCGCAATGTGCAAACCGCGAAGCAATCCTCGCCGGCGCGGTACTCGGCCTTGCCGGCCCAGGCAAAAAGATCTCGGGCATCATGCCGTGCACCGTCATTCGCCCTGGCGACATGGCCGACAACATCCTTGATCGCGACAAACACCCAGAATGGAATGGCGAACGAACACGGATGGTCTATTCGTTCCCGACCAACGAAACACTCTGGCAACGGTACGCCGAGATTCGCGCAGAGGGACTTCGAGCCGGCGATGGCGGCGCGGCCGGAACGAACTTCTATCGCGATAACCGCGATGCGATGGACGAAGGCGCTGAGGTCGCTTGGGCCGAACGATTCAACCACGACGAGCTATCGGCGATCCAGCATGCGATGAACTTGAAACTACAAGACGAAGCCGCCTTCTTCGCCGAATACCAAAACGAGCCCCTGCCAGAGGAAACCGTCGGCGCCGATCAGCTCACGGCCGATCAAGTTGCCGAAAAGACCAACGGCATGCCTCACTGGCAAGTTCCAATCGCAGCAAATCATCTGACCGCATTTATCGACGTGCAACAGAAGCTGTTGTTTTATGTGGTCGCTGCCTGGGAAGACGACTTCACCGGCTACGTCATCGACTACGGAACCTATCCCGATCAAAAGCGAAACTACTTCACACTTCGCGACGCACGATTGACGCTCGCATCGTCTGCCGAAGGCACTGGATTGGAAGGCAGCATCTACGCCGGCCTCGAGTCGCTCACCGAATCATTGCTTGGCCAGGAATGGCATCGTGATGACGGAGCGGCTATGAAGATCGAGCGTTGTTTGATCGACGCCAACTGGGGACACTCCACCAACGTTGTCTACCAATTCTGTCGGCAGAGTCCCTTCGCCTCTGTTCTGCTTCCATCCCACGGTCGTTTTGTCGGGGCTTCATCGAACCCATTCAGCGAATACAAACGCCGGCCTGGTGATCGTGTTGGACTGAACTGGCGCGTCCCCTCCATTCACGGCAAACGAGCGATCCGACACGTGATCTACGACACCAACTGGTGGAAGTCATTCACTCACTCGCGACTCGCCGTCGCCATGGGCGACCGAGGCTGCCTCTCTATCTTCGGCGACCGCGCTGAACAACATCGCATGTTTGCCGAGCAAGTCACCGCCGAATATTTCGTCCGCACTGAAGGTAGAGGTCGCTCTGTTGATGAGTGGAAACCTCGTCCCGAACAACCCGACAATCACTGGCTCGACTGTCTCGTCGGCTCCGCCGTCGCCGCGGCTATGCAGGGAGCGATGTTGTTCGGAATAGACGCACCCGCAGTCAGCCAACGAGAGCGACTCAGTTTTCGTGATATGCAACGCAACAAACGCAATTAGTTCAACGATGGGCAATCTTCATCAAACAGCAGCGAGCGGAAAGTCGATATAATCGAAAACGGGTCGTGAGTGAATGGATAGAAATCACCTTCTGTGCCAGACATACCGCGGACCTCTACTCAAACCCAATATCCAGAATACCTTTTGCAAACCTGTGTTCATTCGTTTGAACCAGGGATGCACCAATACGTTCGAAGTCTCCAAGGATCACAAATGAAGGTTGCAATCGAACTGAAGCCGGCTGACTTTAACCAAGGCGTAGATATAGCTGCATTGGTCGATAACATAGATGCCGAAGTGCAGAAATTCTCTTCTGAACTGGGTGCTGAATCCAGCCAGAAAAAAACGCCGGCGCCTGCAGGGGCGCAAGGAGACTTCGGGCTAGTAGAGTGGATTATTGACGCAATCACTGATCCAGACTTAGCACGAACGTACGGAACCACACTCGTGTTCGCAATCAACCAACTTCTAAATGCGGTTGGCAAAAAAGATCAACAGCCAAAGGAGGCAAAAGAAGAGCAGGACGATGAACCCACCGAGGAGCCACCAGCCAAAATCAAAATGTTCGGCAAAGAGATTGCCTTACCGGCAACGACGCACGTGATCAAAAAGTTCCTAGAGTCGCTTGGAGAATAGGGTGGATCGACGGGCACTAATTGTTGGTTCTTGGTTGGCTAAGGGCCGCAAAGAACCGACTCCTCAACGCATAAAATCTCTCACGAATCGTTGGAAGAAGCTATTTGCAAATAGCGATCGAGGATTTCGTTTCAGAGGGTTAAGGGGAGGACGAACTAAACCAGAAATTCTTCATAACCCGGAAGTGGCTGAGCTAACGCGGGTGCTGGAAAACTCGAAGGACATCACCGCGAACACAGAGTTGATGTTTTACTTCGTAGGCCATAGTACCGCAGTTGGCAATTCCGATATCGAGTTAATTCTCGGTTTGAACCAGGACAAAAACGACAGGACATACAAGCTAAGCTCTTGCCTCAGCATGTTCACCGAAATGTCAAGG
>JBCBOT010000098.1:0-23771 GCA_039821165.1 Planctomycetota bacterium
CCCAAGCGACTGTCACCGAGACACTGCGAGTGAACGTGATGTTCCTTGTTCCTGCGAGTGCAGAGGAAATGGTTGATCAATAGCGCGACATGCGCGAACATCGCCACAAAGAACAGTTGCTGGTCAGGACCACGAGTGCCGTGAAACATCGCAAGCAGACCGCAAAAGGCAAACAGGGCATCAGGATAGTAAACCCGCGTGCCAACGCTTCCAAATCGCTTGACGTAGAGCGCCCAAATGCATCCCATAATGCGGAGAAAGAGTTGAAAGCAGCCGGTGGCAAATACAAACAGCTGCTGACCATCCGCGAGCTTCTGCTCGCCTGGATGATTCTGAAGTTCTTCGGTTGGTCCGAACATGATTACCTCTGTGAAAAGGTGTGGAGAAAGAAGTTGTCGTCACCACGCGTGACGACCGCATCAACGAGAAAGTGGTTTCTTGGGCCACCGGTACGAAGCCGCTGAAAGTCGGTTGGCGGGAAAAGGTAGTGCCATTGCTGACTAAAATTCACTGTCGGCGCATTGCCTACGCCAAGCACGTCATACCAAGCACCTTGTTCTTGATGGACGCGACCGCCACCCGAGAAGAACATGTCTTTGTGCCTTCCAAGGATCTCTGCATTGAGTTCGTTAGTCTCACGACAGTTGTTATTGACCATTACCTTGTTGACATGCAGGCCGTAGACGGCCTGAGCCTGAGTCTCCGCTTCAACGCCACCACCAAAGGCTGCCTTTAGAACAGGAAATGTCTGGAACATGCTGATTCCGATGTAGCGTTGCGACCGCCCCAGGCTCTGGGCTTGGATGTCGCGAGCATGCGAGAATTCGTGGTACTCGTCCCTATATAGGCAGAAGTACGGAAAGTCTCCGGTACGCCTCAGCGTAGCGCCTTGTAGAAACCAAGAAACGATCAACTGGAACGCAAGACCAGGAACGCCGTAGGTCAGCGTGTCAAAGTCAAGCACGGTGTGGCCGCTGAGCATTTGCTCAGGCGACAGAGTCGTCCTACCGTTGACGGCATTGACAATTGGACCATGCGTAAACGGAGCAACCGAAGCGGCAGCTTGTGCAACAATCGCACCACGAGCTTTTTCCCCTACCGAAGGAATCTTCTTGAGAAACAGGTCGGCGATGCTGCGGACATCCATGCCTCGCGTCATTGCTGTATTGAGCAACTTGCCGCACACTGTCTCACCGAAGGCTGCCGACTTTCCGTGTTCAACGTCAAGCGGGATGCCCATGATGACGTCGTGCACGGTCGCGTAGGTCGCATCCTCACCGAGAACGCCATACACCAACTCAAAAGCTGCTTCGAGCGTTTCGGCCTCGTAGACCTTCCAAAACTTTTCGCCACTATCTCCGCTTGAACGAGTAAGAACTTGGTTCAGGTCATCGTGATACCGAGCCAGGTTCCTCGCCGAGCCGCCGGTGCGGCCCATTTCAAAAGTAAGTGGGTTGAATACGTGCCCGGACAATGGGCTAAACAGAGTGACTTTTTTGCCCGCGACCTCGATCAGTGCTTTCATCTCATTCGCTTCCCCGGGCTTGACGCAGCAAACACAAATACAAGCGCCCTGGCGAATTAGTTGCACGGCAATGATGCGCCCCGCAGTCGTCTTGCCTCCTCCCGGGCGGCCCGTGATGACGACCCCGGTACTTCCCTGATTGAGCGTGAAAAGTGGGGCCGGCTCTCTACTTTGCCACAGTCCTGGTAGGTTCCACTTTTTAGGAAGCATCACGAGCCTCCGTAACTACTGCATGAGCCTTGAGAAACTCTGCCAGTTTCTCCATTGACATGCTCAAACCGGCTTTTTTGGTGGTCGCCTCGAATTGCCGACGGGCGATCGCGAATTCCCCCGCGGTTGCGTCTTTTGGGACTTCGGCAATTAGTCGAATCCGACCCACTTGCTGTTCAAGCCGAACGAATCGCGATTGTTGATCGCGAAAGTGTCCTTCGATCTGCTTGCGTGTCCACTTCTCAGAGACAACACGCCGCACCAATTCAGTCTGTCGCTTGGCGTCTTCTTCACGAGAAATGAGATATGCAAGCGATCCGCCAACCCCGGTTTCTAGAAGTCGCTTTTTGTTTTCCGGCGTGAGTCTCTTATCGGCTGACACACACTTGGAGACAGTACCCTGCGTAAAGCCGAGTTTCTCTCCCGCCTTGGAAACTGGGAGCCCGGTCAGTTCGGCATACTCGGTAACAAGATCAGCAAGATCGGAGAACGTCAGCTGCTCGCGAACGGTGTTTTCCACAACCGCCATGCGAAGCGATTCCCCAAGGGCAGACTCCTTCGGATAGATACGCGCGTCGATGGTTTCCCATCCAAGAAGTTTTGCAGCCTCGACGCGAGAGTGGCCGAAACGAATCGAGAAAGAGCTTTTGTCTTGCTGCTCAAGACCGATAGGCGAGAGTTGACCGACGTCCGCAAGAGATCGAGAAAGCTGCTGGATATGCCCGTCGTTTCGCACCTTGCGGGGTTGAACGCCGGGGAATATCTGGTGAATAGGGATTGGGCAAATTTCGAATGACATGGTTTCCTCGCATTTGGATGGCCGTAAGTTCGACGACTGCCGTCGAGCGAGGATTCTGAGGATTTAGTCGAAAAAATTCGCGTGCGCCAGGACTTGGCGCAGTTTCGGATTCAGAGCTTCAAAGAAACTTGCCTCCGTGCTTGTGACTCGATCTTCCCTGCCAGTACAGCGGTTTCCGCTTCACCATTTGTGACACCCAGTTCCTGATATGCATCGGAAAGCTCTGAAACGAGGGTCTTTCGTGCATAGCTCTGATCAGCAAGTAACGAATGGCCTATTTCGCTATCGAACGCATCAATCGCCAAGTGACGTTCGATTTCCATTGCATCCATCAACACCGAAGACACTCGGTTCCTTGATGCGTAGAGGCCCCGTTGATCGGGTGTCTTCCAGGAAAAGCACTCCGGAAAACGTTCCTTCAGTTGCCCAATTGTTATTGAATCAGTCGGAAACTGTATTTGAGCTAACGAGATCTCATGCTTTGAATTTGACATCGACACTTTTCCATTGGCAAATCACTAGCGCAATGGAAGTAGCATGTCTAGATTATTCTGAGTCTACGATTCTCAAATACTCATTACCTCTTCTGAGCCATAGTCTTCCTGTTTCTGTTAGCAAGCTCGGCTTACCACGACTAGTTTTGATTAGCGGCTCATCGTTTGGCACATTCGCGACCGAGTTGAGCGCCTTCTCAAAATCAGAAAATGTTCTGCTGATTTCTTGTGGTGACCAACTTACACGTTTCTTCTCGTTCTCCCCGAGTTGAGATTTAAGTATTCGCGATACTGCTCGAAGCCCGATTGGCCCATGCTGAGCAAGACAATCAGCAAACATACAGAATTCACGAATCAACTTCATGTCTCCTATCCGCAGGAACTCGATGTGTCGGACACCGTCCTCTCTGACTCCCATCAGTCGTTGAACTCGTTGCAGATCCATCAGTTCGCTTTCCGAATCAACGTCTCGAAACTCCGATGCGAAGAACTGTCCTGCGGAACCAATTCTTGCCAACGCCTGGAACGCTTCACCTCGTTCGAACTCGGTTCCTCGCAAATAAAGCTTGAGAAGCGCCGGTGTGGCCGCCGCGACTCCCGCACCCGATCCGCGTATTGCAATGAGGGCATTGGATCGCTCAAGCTCACAGTCGCTCTGAAGAGATGCGGAAATGCTCTTAGTGATCTCCGCACCCGCAATTGCGGTCTGGGCAAGTAAACTCGGCATAACTCGGTCGATCTCCTCAGATTGGAGATCGCGATAAGCCGACCAAAACTCAGTGGGATACTCCATTAACAATTGGACCAACAGCCCTCCCCAGTGTGCTCGCCGCACCATAAATGACTCTTCGAAAGCCTGGAACGCTACTCTGACCACTGAACTATTCGCACTGCGAAGGGCCCAGAAGAGTCGGTCACACGTTGGTCCATCTTCTTCTACTTGAGCGCAGTCAGTGATGCCATTGAGGACAGATTCGCTCAAGTCGATGCTGTTGCGGAACAACACAAACGCTGCACCACGACGTACATCTGTATTGTCGTTGCTAAGCCGATTCACCATCAAGTTCGCTGTTGCATGATTTATTGGAAGCGAATGATGCGATATGCCTGCACCAATGGCAATGGCGATACTCCAGTGGCTACTTTCGACACTTGGATCCTCTAGTTCATCAGTCAGGAACTTGTGAATCGATTGATTGTCAAATGCGACTCTACCGATATTCGAGTAAATCGCGCATCGAAGTCCCACAGCTACTGCGGTGGACTTAGCCAAGTCTTTCATAAATGACGTTACAATTGATGATCTGCGATACGAAGTATGGAGCTTGGCAACAAGAGCTGCAATTTGACCTTCGCTGGCCTCTCCGAGAAACTCGATCAACAAAGACTCGGCACCGGATTGATTGACAGGGTGAGCAACTAGCTCTGTTAGGGCCAAGTGACGCCATGGAGACTCACGGTCTCGGACGAGCTTATTGAGCATTGGGACGCAGAGTGGAAGCAGGTCTCCTTTGTCCTCGTCCAATTTGCTCGCAAGGCCAGCAGCAGCTATGCGAGTTCCTAGCGGACCCGATTTGAGCGTATCCAAAGTGATTGGTCGGAAATCATGGGGAGGATTCTCTAGTGTTGAGAACAACCGAAAGAAGAATCCATGGACATCATCGTCGTCGTTATCGCCTAACAGCGCAATGACAGACTCGGTAGCAAATCTCTTGACTGGGTCCTTAAATGGAGCCCGATGAATCAGGTAAGACGCCAGAATGCCAGAGAAGGGTTCACCCGTGCCAATGATTCCTCGAAGCAAGAACTGGAACTCATGCGCAGCCAACGTCTGAAAATGAGCGTTTAAATCTTCGAAGGTGATTGCCCGTCCATTCCTGGCCTCATCGGCAAGTTTTGCAACTACCGAAAGAAACGCCTTCTTTGTCGATTCGCGTTGGAACATTCTGGGTAGAAACTTGAGCCCACGTTGTCGAAAACAGAATCAATCCTTCGACGAAACATCGCGAAAGACGATTGAGCTTCCATCCTACCATGGCATATTGGCGTTCTGAACGCGTGAGCTCGCGGGTGACGAGTATGGCTGTCCAATCTGTTAACGGAATTGGTTGGTGACCCCTCCTCCTTTCCACGGCAATCAATTCCCATGGAGAAGTCTCACGCGTTGATCTGCACGACTTATCCACAACGTCCAGTGTGTTAGATATGTGTTAAATAGAGTGTTACGCTGTGGATAACGACCGCCAAGCAACTGAATTTGAAGGTATTCGCAGAAGGGCCGGTGGGTAAACCATCGAAACTCGGTGTGTAAACCATCGAAACTCGGTGTGTAAACCATCGAAACTTTTCCGGTGGGTAAACCATCGAAAGTGGTTGGCAGAGTGGGTGAAATGTCGAAGCCGAGAACGAACTCGGCTAACTGAACGACTGAATCGTTGATCAGCGAGTCCGGTGGGTGAAACGTCGAAAGTGATTGACAAGGTGGGTGGAATATCGATAGATGATAAGAACCGACTGAAACCGCACCCTGTTGAGGCAGCTTGAGCAAGGACCGATCTCCCCTACTCCCTGAACGCCATCCGACGCCGGACTTCTTTGTCTGCGACATTTTTGATGCCGCTCCCAAAGGAGATATGGCTTCAATGGAGCACCCAATCTTTTCACTATCGACCAAACCCGATCATCGGGTCAGGCGATACGAGAATGGTTCAAGCTACATCGAGATCAAGCCATCCGCTGATGGACTCGCAACAGTGCATGATCGCGACGTGTTGATCTACTGCATTTCGCAATTGATTTCAGCGATCAATGAAGGCCGCGACGTGTCGCAAGTGGTGCGATTCAAGGCTTACGATCTACTCAAAGCAACCAATCGCATGACCAACGGCCAGGGCTACGACGCCCTAAAAGCAGCATTTGAGCGACTGTCCGGAACTCGCATCTCCACCAACATCGTCTCTGGAGGATTCGAAGAGTTTGAAACCTTCGGCTTGATTGAGCGGGCCAAAGTGGTGCGGGAGACACGCGAGGGCCGCATGCAGGAGGTGGAGATCAAGCTTTCTGACTGGGTGTTCTCAGCGATACGGCAGCAGGAAGTGCTGACGTTACACCGCAACTACTTTCGGCTTCGCAAACCACTGGAACGCCGAATCTACGAGATCGCTCGCAAGCATTGTGGAAGGCAGGCCGAGTGGCGGATCTCATTGATAAAGCTGCAACTAAAATGCGGATCCACATCAACCGAAAAAGAGTTTCGACGGCTAATCCGCTCGATCGCCAGCGAAAACCGGCTCCACCAGCACTTCCCTGATTATGGAATCGAGCTTACCGATGATGACATGGTGGTTCTAAAGAATCGTTCGACGTCACTTGGCGAAGACATCGAACCCGACCACGTGCCGCAAATTCGCCCGGAAACCTACGGCAGGGCACGAGATGTTGCGCCAGGGTGGGACATCTACCTGATCGAACAGGAATGGCGTGAATGGGCAAAAAATGGGCCTTCAACTGCATTGCGCGATGCGGACGAGGCCTTCATTGGGTTTTGCCGACGGTGGTACGAGCGGAAAGGGCCAGCAGGCTAGACGCCGAGTCAAGCGGGGAAGTGCGACCAGACGTGGAGCGGTCCCCGCCAGGCCGAGGAACCGACGCTGCGAAGCGGCTCGGCCAGGAGCTGTCGGTTTGTCCAACCGCCGCATCTTTATCCTGAGTGAATTTGCCCTCGGTGTTGTTGACTGGTTAGACGGCTGAAGAGATTCTGACTAAGTCGCTATTTCAAGAACATTATCTTAAGAGCGCATCCGACGAAGTTTTTTTCACATGGGGCCGGACTACTACACATTCGTGGGCTACCGCAGACCTGCTTTTCATTGCGTAGTTTCCGAATTCCGAGTAACGGGATCGATCGATGCCCATTTTGGCGAATCAATTTCGCTGCATCGAGGAAACACGGCGATGTGGTTTGCTTGCAATGCACCGTCTCAGACGTTTTGACTTTTCTGAATACGGAGTGTGTGACCTCCGCTTGAGTGCGGAAGGATTCCCCCTCCACAAAAGCCGAATTCTTGCCTTCAGGCGGGCAATCCACCTTTTTCACCTGAGCAGAGTAACGATCATGAAGATTCGAAAGCAACTCACAGTGTCTTGGTTGCTGGTAGTTTCATGCGTCTTGACAGGATGCACACCGAAAGTACTTGTTCGAAAAGCAAATGGAGTCGCAGACAAAGGCGTTCGGTACTATCGACCAAAACCGTATCTGTTCATTTCGCCGAGTGGGACCTCAGTAGCAGTCAAAGAGAAAGAGAAGGAAACGACGACGTCGCAGCCGTCAGATGAGTACGTCTCAATTGAGCTTCAGTATCTTCCAGACTTCTCGGAAGAGTACTCGATTGACGTTCGCCCAGGGCTTGGCACAGCAGATGTTAGCTTCACACTCAAGGACGGTTGGATGCTTACCGAATTGAATCAAAACCTAGACTCCCAGTTCGATGAAAACGTAGCGGCAATTGCGGAATTGGTTAAGGGAGTCGGATCTGTTATTCCTACTGAAGGCGAAAAGAACGCTCGACTAGACGCCGAATCTGTGACAAAAAAATGGGTCGTGTCCGCGACTAATGTTCCATTGGGATACTATGAGTCGGTTATCTCCCGGGACTGCAAAGGGAAGAAGCTGGCGGGGTGGAAATATGTTGGCTTTGCCCCTTTCAACAGCTGCCCTACACAGTTCTGCGACTCAGACACTTTCTCGTGTAGCGATATGCTAAATGGTCCGGTGTACGGCTTGGCATTCGTCAAGGGAGTCATGACATTCCGTCAACTTAATGCTCTTCGCGATGAGCGCGATTCGTCCTCCAAGGCCGAAGTATTCACTGGTAGCGTCCTATACAAGAATGGAGACTCAAATTCGGAGGATAAAGGATCAGCCGAGTCGTTGTCTCGCGAAGTGGAAGAGACGGTTCAACAAATGTTGAAGGACTGGTACGGAGACAACGCAGATCCCGGCGCTGTAAAAGTTTCTGTTGACAGCGGAATAAGTGCTGGTGTGAATACTGACTACGTGTTCAACATCGTGTTCACTATCCCAGCTCCGAATCAGTCAGAGAGAGGTACAAAAGAGGACAAAATAGAAGAGACTGTGAAAGCGATTGCCGACAAATCTGGAAAAACCGCGACTGTCTTGTTTGATTCACCTGGCCCAGCAGACAACACTGGACTTATTGAATTGACTGAACCACAGTGGAAGCAGTTGTCTAGCTGACGGTAGTACGCAATGGCGTGAAGAGCAATGAAAACTCTGTCAAATGAGGATCTATTAAAACTGTCAGAAGAGGAGTGGGGGCGAATACAGCACTCACTTCTCCGAAGGTATAGCGAGTTTGATAAAGGCAACATCAGCAATATCGGATTCGGCCAGAAACGCACAAGGAAAAAGGGAGGGGCTAAATGCCTATCCGTGCGATTCCATGTCGCGCACAAGCGAATGCCTCGCGCGAAGGCGAGGCGTATTCCACCTTTCGTCGAAGTTAGATTGAGACGATCAAATGGTCGATACGATCTCGTGCGGCTGTCCACTGACATCGTTGAGTCCGGCAAAATAGTCGCTACGGGCAGATATGTTAGGCGAGGCAACTCGATCTCTGGAAGCGGGAGCATCCCTGTCCGGATCCCTCGAGGACGGGGCAGATCACCCCGCTTTGGCATTTTGTCGGTGTCACATCCGTATCGAAATGAGACGGGCACTGGGAGACTAGATGTTACCATCGACGCCATTGGGCGAGGCAATCAGCCTGTACCAGCTAAGGTCGACAATCGAACAATTCCGAAGGATACATTTTTTGACGCAGCTTTCATCGAGGCATCTAAGGAGGCGCTGACCGAAGGGCATCTCATTTCACCGGGCCAGCGCACAGGGGCGCTCGCCAGTAGCGCGTCCTTGGTTTTAGCTGCGAATAACGACTCGAAAGGAAGTATCAAGCGACCCGAACGTGGATCAGCTATCGTTACGATCACAGACTATTTTCCGACGCATGATTTTGAGGATGATGTCTTCGGAAACATGCGAGCAATTTTAAGGGGTAGGGCAGAACAGAGTGGCGTTTTCTTTAGGGGAACGTCTGGGTCTGCTTGGATGCTTGACGGCGAAATTGCGGGGATTCAGATCGCTGCTGAAGATTCGTTTCGAACTGGCTACGCGCAGGCTGGCTTTGCGATATTCCGTGAATGGCTAGACATTCAATTCACCAATACAGCAATCGCTTTGCGCAGTTTTTGAATCTAACTTGCTTCAGAGTGGCCTCGCTTACTTCGAGCGTTTGCAGTACCTCGTCAACGCTCTCGCCGGCCGCGAGCATCGCGTCGGCGTCTCGCAGCTTCTTCACAATCTGCTCCGGTGAATGTAGTTTTCGCTTCTTCGTTGAAAGTCCTTTCGCCAGTCTTGGCTGATGAACTTTCATAGCTTATGGACCAGATTTTGGAGAGCACTCCACACCCAACGAAGCTATCGTGAGTGGCTTCGGCATTTGCACCGATCCGGATCCCGGAACAAGCGTCATCGGTGTCCAGAACCGACGGCGGGTCGCGGTTTGGATAACCTGAACGTGTTTGTCCAACGTTGGACAACCCTCGAACTACTTGCACAGGTCCGGGGAATTTATTTCTGGCAATGGGTTGTGCCAATCCCGTGAGTCGGCACCTCGGGACGAATCACTCAACTCGGCAATAACACCTTCCGCCTCTCTTGCGCTGGGCCCTAGCCGCCATATACCAAACGAAAACATGAGCTCGTCATTGCGCGAGTAAAAGAGAAGCGCCCGTCGTACTCGACACCACGGAAGTCTCGTAAAAAACCAGTACAGGCCAAGAGGTGGGCATTCGTCGCGCAGCGCAATTACTGAACCGATATCGGAGAATTGACATTTGATCCAATCCTGACCGGTCCAGATTTGTATACCCGATTCGCAGACCCTGAGCTCCTCCTCGCCTCGCCAAAGCCGACAGCTCTGCTGTCCTTGAAGGCAGTCGGAAATCCAGCTCAGCGATTTCCAGCACGCGCTCAGAATCGTAACGCAAATCATCCTGCACGCATCAAAGACGCCTCGATTGAGGACGTCTCTGTTCGGCACAACACGAAAGCCGTAGTACCGAAGAACGCCTCCAGAAAAACCTTCAGATGGCGAGTACCTAAACTTTATCTTTGAATCATATGCCAATGCCCGAAAGCTCTTCACGACTTGATGAGAAACAGTGTGTTGTTCCGCGGTGCTGAGCAAGAGGGGTTTTCGGTCGCATAATTCAGCACCGAGGCATTGCTCCGTTTCCACACCCATTCGCTTCAACCGTTTTCCCAACGGGAGGTGAACAGTGAAAGGGCCTTTTGGGCCATCGAAAACAGCTTCAGTGATTTGTATCTGCAAGGCGTCGTGACAATCAATTTCTGTGAACAGATTCGGTCTTTCTTCCGCGTCTGCGCTCGCAAGAATCTTGCAATGCAGCAACCCGTTCCACTCATCAGTCTTTTTCACTCCGTCTGTAGTGGTCGTGACCTTAGCAACGAGAGATTTGTGAGCAACCAAACTTTGCGCATACTGCATTGGCCCCTGAATCTTGGCTGACATTGCATCAACCAAGTTTTCTTCTTCCCGCTGGGCGGCAACAAGAGCAGCGCGTGTGATTAGCCAAAGTGCTGAGATCAGCCAGTAACTTGGAACCAGAATGTAGATGGCAGCAAATCTAACCTTGTGTAAAGAAACAACTTTCGGGACGTATTCAGAAAGAAAAGCAATCACCGAAATTGCTAAGCTATTCTGCCGCAACTTGAGATGATTGAGCTCATGCACGATCGCCGACCGAAGATGCCCCTGATCTTGCACGACAAGAAGCCATACCCCAACAATTAGCCGACCTTTTGAGCGGCCCATTGCCCCGCTGCTTCTTGCACGTATGCGACAGTCGTGCCAGATCTCGATTTTGTTTGGTGGCTCGATGCCAACGTCGACCGCGAGCTCTCTTACAACGGCGTCAATCGTTGGTAAGTCGACGAGTTTGAATTCCGCAGCATCGCTCTTTTCCCGGAATTGAGGAAGAATGATTATGAGATGTACAAGCAAGAAGTAGACTGCGACAGCGGCCGCAGCACCAAATTTCAGGTCGTGCAAGAACATCTGACCAGGCAGTTCTTCGAGTAAAATCTGGTTTAGCTGTTCTCGTTTACTCTTTAGTTCCCACCGAGCGGCGAGAGCCTCAATTCCAAACTGTTTTCTTTCAAGATAGTCGATGTCCTCTTGCAACCGAATTGCGGCCTGGCTTGGTTCGTACTCGGATTTGCCCAGTTGGTTGATGGCATATACCGCGACAAAGAAATAACCAGCCAGGACTGGGAGTAAAACCAATCCGAATCCGAGGCCCGCAAGGAGTGCCACAAGACGAAACTTTCCCGGAAGGCTTGGGACCGGAGTGTTACTCGGCATGTGTAAACCACTTCACAAAAACCCGAGCTTCCTTTCTCTCGGCTTCGCTAGCAAGCTGCGGCTCATTCGGGTTCGTGGGGATCCCACCAACTGACTGCTCGGCTGCATTCCCGACTGTTGCGACACCGACTGCGGTAGAGTAAACAACGAACCCATTCAAGAGTCCGAGCAGTAGTGCCCGCCAGCCGAGAGAATCAAACTGCGAAACCAAAACGGAAAGGAGCAATGACACGACTAATCCCACCCATGGCGGATTCCAGTTGAACACGCGATTGAGTGAATTTGTGACAGCAACTACTGCGAATGCTAAACCTGTGTAAGTTCCTAAGGAATCCCACGTCAATAATTCTGTTTCTGCAAACAACATTGGTTCTCGACAGTTGAAGATGTAAACGTCACTGGCATTGACCGAGTTTTCCTCGTTCACCGACTAGACTGATCTTAGCTGATTAGGTTAAGCGTGTGGCCCACATGCAAAAGATTCAGAGAAAGGCGATTAATTGATGTTGCGACGCAGACACCGACGCGAATTGGCAGCTTAATGAACTCGCTGAAGTTGCATCGTCACGTGCCGATTCCAGACTGCGGGAATCTGCGTCGGCGATGGCACCGATGCGGCTTGGAGCCTGATTGCCTTCGGTGTCTCGAACCGCTGTCAGTTCGAGCTGTGGAAAACCTGAACGTGTTTGTCCAACCTCAGCGGATGGCGAATAGCCGTAACTCGCGTCGGTGTAGATAGATTGTTCTACTCGAAAGCGCGCCGGACACTACGGCACACCACACCGATCCACTTCATCCGCTTAAAGTTCGTACTGGGTGAATCGTCGGGGACGCAATCACGTAGTCTTGCCGGGGCTCGTCGCGCCCGTGAGTGTTATTCACCGTCGCATAACGTTACCTTTGCTAGTCAGAAGTCGGTATCCGTATCAACCTCGGATGGTTCAGCGCTGTGCTGGCGGCGTATCTCACCAAAGAAGGTAACGATGCTGCCCAACAGATCCAGCAATTTCTGTGGGGGCGGGACGGCGGGAGTTTCATTGCGTTCGCCGTCGACCGCCAATTGCCTTAAGACCGAGGGAGTTTCCGTTGCGAAAGCCGTGATCGCGCGAAGCGGAGCTAATCCGGACGCTCGATCAAACGAGCCACGCAGCACCTTCCATTGCTGGCGATAGCTTCACCTCGAATTGAGAGTAGCGTGCGATTGCATTGCACTCAAACGCCATAGCCAAAATGATTGATTCGATCACTGCCGAGGATTGCCTGAACTGTTCCCAGAATTCAGGAGGATAATCAGCGTGTTTGGAGTGCCGCTCGGTGATACGATCTTCGCCAGCTAGATAGACCACCGCTTTTTCTGCCGCAACAGGATGTTCGATGTCTTCTTCGCACCCGGCCCACTCGTCCCAACCCCGCAGCGCTGACGAATCGCTGCGGCGGATTGCTGAGGGTGACTCGGAAGCTCGCGAAGATCTTTACGCGATCCTTTTGCAGCATTTGCGAACAATCGTCCGGAGTGAACTTCGCGGCAACCCCCTTTCGCCTGTGCTCCGGCCCTCGGACGTCGTGCAACAGGCGTGCGTGCGAATGGGCGTCGATCGGTTAAAGGTGTCGCCCCGCGATGATCGCGAACTGTATATTGCCGCGACCAGGGCGGTTCGCTGGGTGGTGCTGGATCACGCCCGCCGCGACAAATCCAAACGGGAAACCACCCCCGGCGACGCGGTGCTGGAACAGTCACTGCAAAACTTCGAAACCGCCGCGGGCACCTCGCTTGATGCACTCAGCGACGCATTGGACGAATTGCGGCGAAACCACCATCGGGTGGCCGAGGTGGTCGAAGGAAAATTCTTTGGCGATTTAACTCACGCTGAACTCGCCGAACGCTTGCAAATGTCGGTCGGCACCGTCAAACGCGACTGGCAATTCGGGCGAGCCTTTTTGCACGACTATTTGCGACGCCGAAATGCCATCTAAACTTTGTCGTCCGATGCGCCCTCACGCCGCTACCGTGCGTCTTAAAACCTAGATGGCCAGTTGCGAAAACGGCCATGATCCGCCCACGAGCAAAATTTCGGACTCGAACTCTATGTCTCCATCCGCCGAGCCGTCAAAGCCTGATCCGGCGAACGTCGAAGCATCGTTTCATCGCCTGGCCGGGATGTCTCCCGCCGACCAATCTTCCTCGCTAGCGTTGATGGACCCCGGGCTTGCCGTGTTTGTCGGTCGGCTTCTGGATTCGGATCGTGTGCTTCGCGAAAACCAGGATGACTCGTCTTTCATGACCCCGTCTAAATCGGTGGTCGATACGGACACCGGGGTTGTGGAGCCGCCGCCGGCCGAAACGGAGACAGTTCGCAGCGATATCAATGCCGCCCCTGCGTCATCTCGTCTGATCCCCGCCACCGAATCCTCCGCGACACAACCGGCGATGATCGGCGACTATCGAGTGCTCAACCTCATCGCCGAGGGTGGGCAGGGTGCGGTGTACCGTGCCGACCACCCGACGCTGCACCGGCAAGTCGTGATCAAGATCACCAAGCACCAATTTGACGCCGACGCGCAAGCCGCATTGGTCGCCGAGGGTCGAACGCTCGCGACGCTCGACCATCCGAATTTGGCCAAAGTTCACGACTTGCGATTTCAAGAGGGTCGACCCTATCTGGTGATGGAACACATCGACGGCCGCAGTTTGGCGGACTGTTTGCGTTCGACCGCCCACACCCCCGAAGCCGCTGCGATACTGGTTGGCAAGATCGCCCGCGGCGTGCATCACGCTCACCGGCACGGGGTCATTCACAAAGATCTCAAGCCCGCTAATGTCGTCATCCGGTCGACTGATGGTGAGCCGAAGGTCATCGATTTCGGCTTGGCCCAATCGCGAACGGTCTACGCCGAGGACGCGGTCACCGATTCGGTCGGCGGCACGATTTCTTACATGGCCCCCGAACAGGCCCGATTGTATTTGACCGCGACGGGATCAACGCCACTGGAGAGTTGTCAGCCGATCGAATTGGACACGCGGGTTGACGTGTTCGCTCTGGGGGCAATCTTGTTCCATCTGCTAACGGGTGACCCGCCCTACGACAGTCGGTCGCGGCACGACGGACTCCAGCGGGCCGCCGAAGCCAAGTTTGACGCCACATTGCTGGACGATGCACCCGAGCCGCTTAGAAAAATCTGCCTGCGGGCGATGGCCATCGATCGCGACGCACGATTTGCCGACGCCAACCAGCTGGCCGACAACCTCGATGTCTGGAATGCCGAACCGGTCACCGAATCGCCATCAACCACTTGGTATTGGCCATTGGTCGCGGGCACGTTGGCATTGGTCGTCCTATCAATCGCAGCGTGGAGCCTTCGCGGCAACCGCGACGCGACGTCGGTGGCGCCTGTCGCCGATTCCAGCGTCGTCGAACCGTCGGCCGCGTCGTCTGATTTCGCCCCAGGAGACTTGAAGGAACCGTGGGTGCCAACCATCACGTTGACACATTACCACCGCGTCGACGATCAAGACATCGTCGGGGAGTTGTTTCGAAACGGACCGATCACCGAGGGCGACGCGTTGCAGATTGGTGGGGCTTTCGCCCAGTCGTGGTTTCTCCAATTGGTCACGGTCAATCCCGACGGCGGCGTCCAGGTGTGCGTGCCTGAAATCGATGCCGCGTCAACATCCTCGCCGTGCCAGTCCTTCCACTATCCAGAGTCGGGCGGATTCGGATTCACCGATGGTCCCGGTCAACAAACCTTCGTGCTGCGTTATTCATCCGCACCACTACCGCCGCTGTCGGAATTCGAGTCAGCATTGCATCGGCTTGCCGACACCTTCAGCGCGACGGACGGTCGATGGCGATGGGTCGACGGCAGGTCCAGTCCCATCATGACACAAAGCACCCGCGGCGGCCCGCGACCGCTCGGCGACGCTCCGTTTGTCAAAGCCATGGCAACACTCGACGAGTCCACCGACCCGGCAATCCGCCACACCGCGATTACATTCCCTGTCGAACCGGTCGAACAACGATAAGTCTTCCGCCGACCAAACCCGTTCGAATTCCAACGCCCACGTGAACCGCATGAAGCCATTACAAAGCCTGCCAGTATTTGTTTGCTTTCTGGGGCTGTGCATCGGCCCAGTGCAAGCCGATCCACCGAAGGATCCAACACCCGAACATGAAGCAATTCTTGCCCAGCGGGACAGGCTCGCCGAATCCTTTCAAGCCGACCTTGCGGCCAACCGTTTCGATGCCGCCCAGGTCAAACTCAAAAAGGTCTACGAAATTGAGCGATCGGTCTTTGGCGACACCCACGAAGAATTGCTGGGGACACTCGACTTTCAAGCCAAAGTTGCCGAGGCGGCCGGAGACCTCGACGCGGTCATCAAGTACCGCCGTGCGGCGCAAGGGATGGGGCAAGCCCTATACGCCTCCGGTGACTATCACTTGACCGATCTATCGATTGCTCTGAAAAACGCGATCGAAAATCAGCGACGTTCGCCTGAGCAGCGAGAGCAACTCGTAGAAGCTCGACGCCAGGACGGAAAAATGATGGCTGCCTATCGCGAAGGTAACTTCGCCGAGGCGATCAGATTCGCCAAGCGGATAAAAGCGATCCGGGAAAATGTGCTCGGGCGCAAGCATCCGCAATACGCCGACAGCCTTCACTACTTAGCGTCGTTACACAGATCGATGGGCGATTACGTCCGGGCCGAACCGCTGTTCCTCGAAGCCAAAGCGATTCGGGAACAGGTGCTCGGTCATCAGCATCCCGACTACGCCACCAGCCTGAACAACCTGGCTTTGCTGTACTTCTCGATGGGTGAGTACGCCCGGGCCAAACCGCTGTACGTCGAAGCCAAAGCGATTCGGGAACAGGTGCTCGGTCGTAAGCATCCCGACTACGCCATCAGCCTGAACAACTTGGCGTTGTTGTACAGATCGACGGGCGACTACGCCCGGGCCGAACCGCTGTACCTCGAAGCCAAAGCGATCCGGGAAAAGGTCTTCCGTCGCGAGCATCCGCAATACGCCAGCAGCCTAAACAATTTGGCGGTGTTGTACCGATTGATGGGCGAGTACGCCCGGGCCGAACCGCTGTACCTCGAAGCCAAAGCGATATACAAAAAGGTGCTTGGTCGCGAGCATCCACGTTATGCCACCAGCCTGAATAACTTGGCGTTGTTGTACCGATCGATGGGGGATTACGCCCGTTCCGAACTGCTGTACCTCGAAACCAAAGCCATATACGAAAAGGTGCTCGGTCGCGAGCATCCGTCTTACGCCACCAGCCTGAACAACTTAGCGTTGTTGTACCGATCGATGGGCGATTACGCCCGTGCCGAACCGCTGTACCTCGAAACCAGAGCGATATACGAAAAGGTGCTCGGTCGCGAGCATCCCGATTACGCCACCAGCCTGAACAACTTGGCATTGTTGTACGTCTCGATGGCCGACTACGCCCGTGCCGAACCGCTGTACATCGAAGCCAAAGCGGTCCGCGAAAAGGTGCTCGGTCGCGAGCATCCATTGTACGCCGGCAACCTGAACAACTTGGCGCAGCTGTACGAGTCGATGGGCGATTACGCCCGGGCTGAACCGCCGTACCTCGAAGCCAAAGCGATCCGGGAAAAGGTGCTCGGTCGCGAGCATCCCGACTACGCTGAGAGCCTGAACAACTTGGCGGGGCTGTACTACTTGATGGGCGACTACGCCCGTGCCGAACCGCTGTACGTAGAAGCCAAAGTGATCAATGAAAAGGTGCTCGGTCGTGAGCATCCGTCCTACGCCACCAGCCTGAACAATTTGGCGTTGTTGTACGAATCGTTGGGCGACTACGTGCGGGCCGAGCCGCTGTACGGCGAAGCTAAAGCAGTCCGCGAAAAGGTGCTCGGTCGCGAACATCCTGACTACGCCAGCAGCCTGAACAATTTGGCGGCGTTGTACAGATCGATGGGCGATTACGCCCGTGCCGAACCGCTGTACCTCGAAGCCAAAGCGATCCGGGAGAAGGTGCTAGGTCGCGAGCATCCTGACTACGCCACCAGCTTGAACAACTTGGCGGCGTTGTATAGGTCAATGAACGACTTCGGAAACGCCGAGCCGCTGTACGTCGAAGCCAAAGCAATCCGGGAAAAAGTGCTCGGTCGCCTTCATCCGTCCTACGCCACCAGCCTGGAATACCTGGCGTCGCTCTACGAATCGATGGGCGACTACCCCCGCGCGGAACCGCTTTACGTCGAAGCCAAAACGATACGGAAAGAGGTACTCGGTCGCGAGCATCCGTCCTACGCGACCAGCCTCAACAACTTGGGGTTGTTGTACGACTCGATGGGCAAATACGCCAAGGCCGAACCGCTGTACCTCGAAGCCAAAGCAGTCTTTGAAAAGCTGCTCGGTCGCGAGCATCCAAACTACGCCATCAGCCTGAACAACTTGGCGTTCTTGTACAAAACGATGGGTGACTACGGCCTTGCCGAACCATTGGCAATCGAGACGGTGAAGCGGACACTCGATCATGTTGAAGAGACTTCGGTGACGCTGTCCCGGTCGCGTCAGGTCCCGCTCGTCCGATCGGTCCAGCATCGACTCGACAATCTTCTTGGGTTGATCATCGATGGACAACTTGAACCGGACGCAGCGATCCGTCTCGGGGTGCGGTGGAAAGGTTCGATGCTGCTGAGGAGCCGGGCACGTCGTTTGTTGGCGGATGATCCGGCGGTCGCCGATTCGTTCAAACAACTGCGATCGGTCTCGGCTCGATATGCCCAACGGATCGGGAAGCCGCCGGAGTCCAGCGAGGCGCGCGTGGCCTGGCGGGATGACTTGCAAGGCATGAGTGAACAGATCGAAACGCTCGAGAAGCAGATCGCGGCAAAGAGTGAAGTTGCAGCCGCCGCGTTTGATCCACCGACGTTCGAGAAGATTCGCCAATCGATTCCCCGGGACGCGGTGCTGGTCGATCTGGTCGATTATGCCCGTGGCAAGAAAGGGCGGTCGCTGGCCGCCTCGATCATTGCCCGTGACGGCCCGTTGAAGCTTATTGATTTGGGGTCGTCGAAGACGATCGCCGAATTGGTCGACCGATGGCGGAAGACATTCGGTGAACGCGACGATGCGAAGCAAGCCGGAATCGAACTCCGAAAGCTAGTTTGGCATCCGATCGAACAGGCGATCGGTGACGCGCCGCTGGTGCTGGTCTCGCCCGACGGTCCGATCGGACGGATGCCGCTGGCCGCCCTTCCGGGAAAGCGACCCGGAACCTATTTGATCGAAGAGCGCAGCATCGTTCGTATCCCCGTGCCGGGATTGCTGCCGCAACTGATGCGGCAGACCAACGCCGAGGAGGATGACGACAACGGCATGGTTTACGATCTCTTGTTGATGGGCGACGTGGATTATGACGCGGGTTCGGCCGACGAAGCCCCGCCGAAAAAACGCAAGAAGCGTCGTTCAACATCCGGCCGGGCGATCGTCGGTGAGGGAACCAGGTGGAATCGATTGGACGAAGCCGCCATCGAAATCGACGCGATCGATCGGCTTTACGAAAAGCTCTACGGCCGCGACGGGGCCTCGGTTGTGCTGCTGCGCGGCGGCGAGGCGACCGAGGCGGGGTTCGAGAAACTGGCCCCCAAGAGTCGCCAAGTGCACCTGGCCACACACGGCTTTTTTGCCGATCCCGCGCGGCTTTCGATTCGGGCCGATTCCCCCGATCGCCGAGAGATGGGGTTGCTGTCGATTGACGGATCATCCGTGATGACGATGCGAGGTTACCGACCGGGATTGCTATCTGGCTTGGTGATGGCCGGGGCCAACGTGCCACCGACATCGATCGAAGACGAGGACGGGATTCTAACGGCCGAGGAGATCGCCTACTTGCCGATGGGCGGCGTCGAGCTGGCGGTGCTGTCGGCCTGCGAAACCGGTCTGGGCGCGACCGCCGGCGGTGAAGGAATCACGGGCATCCAGCGGGCGTTCCAGGTCGCGGGCGTCGATACAACCGTGGCCAGTTTGTGGAAGGTTGACGACGAAGCGACACGCAAGCTGATGCAGCGTTTTTACGAGAACTACGAGGACAAAGAACTATCGGCCATCGAGTCGCTGCGTCAGGCCCAGCGGTGGATGCTTGACGAGGCACAAACCGATCGCGGCAAAATACGCAAACTCCGACCCGCGGATGCCCAGCCGACCGCCCAGCGAACCCCGCCACGTTACTGGGCTGCGTTCACCCTCAGCGGCGATTGGCGATGACGATCCAACATCGATCGCCACGACGTAATCACCGACAGTTCTCGTAGGCACGACCGCAGTCAAGGGTCGCCCATCAAGATCAATACTCAAGCTGATTTCCCTGCGGGTGAGCCGCGATTCCAAAGCTGCGTCAGATCGAACACAGATGCGGATTGACGATTGGTCCAGGTGGGCGAAGTTGCATCGACCGAGGTCGTTCCCGTCGGCTCCAGATGCTCGTCGGTGTCGCGGACCTCCGTGTCTAGCGATGCCCGGGACTTCGACTCAGTGTCCATCAGGCAAAAACGGCGGACACGACTGCGCGCCTACGACTCGGTCTTCGCGAGCCATTGCTCCAAGGCCTGCTGGACAATGTCTTGGATGCTGGAGTTCTCCAAACCGGCAAGCTGGCGTTCTAGAGATGCACGCTTGATGGCCGAGGCTAGCTCAGGACGGCATCGCGTGGTTATCGAAACGAGTCCTTTGCGCTGGGGCATAGCGGGCTGCTCGATCGGTGCCGGCGCCTTCTGCTCTGCTGCCGCGACTTCTGCCTTCTCTCCGAAGACGAAGTCTTTCTCCAGCTCCGTGACCTTCGGCGTATCGCTCAATCCATCAACCAGGCTGCGTCGCTGACTCATGCTGATTTCCTCTGCTTACGTTTGCTGACAGCCACTCGCCTCTCAGCCTCTGGAACGATCTCAGCGAATAGTCGCTTCGCTTCAATGGAAGCCTCAGCCGCGCGCGAGCCCATCTGCCAGACGACAGTCCCTTGCCCAGGCGCATCAGCGTAGATTTGGCGAAGCACCAGCGGCGTCTTTGCCATCGGCAGATTGAGTGCCTTTGCCGCTTCCACCATATCGTTGGTCAAGCGATAGCGTTTACCGACCATGCTGAGAACGATCACTGCTCTTGGCGGCCCGCCACGAATGTCCTGCGCTTGCCCGATGACTTCCGTCGCCTTGGCGAGCGCCCTTGTTTCGAGAAGCGACGCCTTGCATGGCACGATCGCCAAATCAGAACGGAGTAGTAACGCCCTGCTCGTTTCCGTTTGGCTGCCGGGGCCATCGGCCACCACGTAGTCAACATCTTGAGCTAGCGTCGGTAATTCGCTGAGAATAACATCAGGGTCGTCAAGCAAGACTGTCTTAATGCCGGGGCACGCCTCCTGAATCCATTCACTGGAGCTGTGCTGCGTGTCGCAATCAGCGAGCAGCACGCTATGCCCCTGCTCATAGAGCCAGGCTGCGAGATGAACGGCTGTGGTGCTTTTGCCCACGCCACCTTTGGTATTTGCGACTGCGATAATGGTCATGCCAACTGGCTTACCAGCAACATTGCATTCTGGCAAGCAAAAACAAGTGCAGGCTAGCAAGCGTGAAAGACAGCTAGCTGAAAAACAGGCATGTAAGCGTGCATGCAAGCTTTCATGTAATCAAACAATTAAGTGAGTAAGCTCGTTGACGTGACGGCTTGCAAGACAGCTTGGATACTTTGAAGGTCCTTCAAGGAAATGCCTGCACACTTACTAACAGACAAACGGAAACATCAGTTCACTAACTGACTTTCCCCGGGAATACGCCTTCTTGGCCGCAGATTAACGTTCTTGACCTCGAAGAGATGCGACATGAAACGCGTTAAGGTCCTTGAAACCGGCGTATAAACCGGAGCGGTCGACGACGGTCGGTTCGGGAACTTGCTTTGCAAGTGCTTCGGTCAAACTGCGAGTTGTGTGTTCGCCAGCTGCGTCATGATCGAGCCACAGATTGACAAGCTTCGGTCTAAGTTCTGCAATCCTCTTGACCACAGCCTTGCTCATGGCCGTAGAATTCATAACAACCACCGTTTCGCCTTCGGTCAACAGGGATCGGCTCTGAGCAGTTAGGTAGTCGGTGAAGCCTTCGAAGACGGCAACCGCTTCGCATGCACCTGGGATCTCTGTGATAGCCTTGGAGCCGACCGACCCTTTGAATTTGGCAGTGCGAATCTCAAAGCCTCCGGCTGAGTTCTCGAAGCCAATCGCGAAGTACTCCTTATCCGCTCTTCGATAACGGACTTCCTTAAGTTGATCGGTAACGCTTGGACCGGTGAGTCCCCGGGATTCGAGATAGCGAATCAGTGAGCGTGATTCGATGGGACCAACGGACAGAATCTCCGCGTCCGACTTAGCTCGCGTCGGAAGATGCTTGGGGGCTGCACGAAGTTCCGGCAACGGCTCGCCAACAAGACGACGGAGTTCAGCTAACGCATTCTTGACTGAATCGACGCCGCATAACTCCTGAATCAGATCCAACACGTCGCCATGTTTGCCAGTGGCGAAGTCGTACCACTGATTGCGTTCGTTGGTCTTGAAACTCGGCTTCGCTTCGCTTCGAAGCGGACTTCGGTACCAGAGTTCCTTGCCGCGCCGTTCAGCGGGGGCATGACCGAGCCGCGCCAGCACTTCTTCAAGCGGAATCTCCTTGGCTTGCCGGATGTTCATCACGTGACGTTGCGACGCGCCAGCTCACGTTCGTAGCTTCGGTATGCCCGAACGCGTGTCGCAACCGAGCACGGTTGTCCTTCGGTTTTGACGGCTTCTTCAAGGAAGACCGAGAAGGCGATTCCATGGAACAGGTCATCCAGGATTTCTACTGCCAGGTTATCGGTCACGATCGGCATCCTGCAATTCACGAATCTTCGTGTCGGCCAGATCGGCTACCTTGGAAACCAACAAGGCTTCATTCAGTGAAAAGCTGCTCGAGGTCTGGTATTCTCCCGCGTCATCCTTGTACGTTGATTCGATGTTGAATCGGTAGAACGGTTTTCCTTCACTGTTGCGGCGTTTCCAGATTGTTGCCGAAATACGGCCAAGACGGATCTTGGCCGTTGGTTTGTTGTCGCTTGCTTCACTCATAAGCACCCTAATTGACGGTTGGCCCCCTGGGGAGCGATTCTTCAAACAATCAATGACACGAGCAAAGTGGTTTGGCAAGGAAAACCGACTTCAGCGAGGATGAGGCGGCGAATCCATGAAGCCGCTGAACAGGTAGCCCTTTGATTTGAATGAAGCATTTCAGGAGGTCGTGCGGCTCGCTCAGTGCGAGCCGCGGAGAGTGGATTAACGGAAATCGCTTGCATCATTAGAGCCCTCCAAAGCCGAAGGATCTCAATTTGCGGTGAGTCGGCTGCAAGTCGATAGCCCTATTGAACCGATGATTGAGAGCCTCGCAGATCGAACTTGCAACGACTTGTGATTCCGAATGGTCACCATCAACCGTGATGACTCCCTGACCGTGGGATGATTCCACGACTAGCAGCGGACCTTGCATATCGCAGAGGCGACGGACGACCCGATAGGGTGGTGGATGATCTAGCAAGAAATAACGATGAACTGTCGGTGGAAGCCATCTTCCGAAGAGACTTCGATTGAGGCAACGTGCGACAACCGTCGCCCGCATCAAAGCACTCGCTCCGGAGTACCAGAAGTGCGTCGCCGCCACGTAGCTATCGGTGACTCGGCTTCGAATCTCGAAGGTCTCGTCGACACCATCGGTGCTTCGCATGACGGTGAATGGGCCACGGTGGAGGCTGTGAAAGAGCTCCTCGTCAAGCGATCCAACTGATGAGTGGTCGCGAGATTGTTCGTATGTCATGGCTACACCTCTTGCTGCTTGGGTGGCTGGCAAACGAGGCGTCCGTCCAGCGGTAATGCGTCAAGCTGGATAGTCAGGCTATCGTCGCTGTTCTTCCAAGCCGCACCGATGCGGTTCCAAAACGATTTGCCGTTCCCGGTCTCCCTGACCGCGTACGCATAAAGTGCTGGTTTCTTTGAAGTTTGGTCGGTCATGTCTTTTTCCTTTGTTCAAGTTTTTCGCCGCAGACCACCTGCGGCCGATGGTGAGCTAAGGAATGTCGCCAATTGCGTAGCGGCCACTGGCCGCGATCCGGTCCAGTTCAAAAGCGGAGGGTCCTCCGGAAACCGCTTTTGTGCTGGATGGGAACGCAGGGCGGCATTACTCCTTTTCCTTTGCAGTTTTCTGCCTTTGACCTGTGGCCTTGATTGGTGTCGCTAATGCCGCC
>JBCBOT010000099.1:0-23630 GCA_039821165.1 Planctomycetota bacterium
CGACGCAGACGACCTCTAAGTACCAGATTTGGTTGCCGTACTCGGTTTCAGACTCTACGCGATAGTCGACGCAGCGCATCTGGAAAATTTCGCTCCGCTCGGGACAGAACCTAGCCCGCACCATTGCGCGGTTAGAGTCCAGTCGCACCTGGCGGATCGTCGATTCGGAAAAGCGTTGTGCTTGGGCTTGGGTTCCCACAGATCCTTCCTCCCTCTTCCCGCCTAGTGGAATTTTAATTCTCTTAAAAGATTATTGCTGGGTGCACAGTTCCCGTCATGCCCAGAACGCGATTTTTCGTGCTGGTATCGGGATTTTTTGAGTCCACCCGAATGGACCTGCGAACCTGGAGAAGCCGAGACAGCGTGCTTCTGTACAGTTTCTGCCAGATCTTTGTCGCAGGGACGCCAATTCGGCCTGTCCGGACAGTGGTTGTGGTCAAGCGCACCTGAGCTGTGCGGTGCAGCGATAGCGAAGCCATCAGGGCCGCGTTTGTCCGCCGGAGCCACCGCGGAGTAATATTTCGCAGGTCCGTTATTCCGCCTGCGGGGCGCTGCCTCACCCATGCTCGAACGTCGATCTCTCCGCGCACCCGTTGTCCTCGGGGTCGTCCTGATCCTGTTGGTGGTCATTCTTGGTGCCATCTGGGTGCTGGGGACCATACTTCCCGACACGACCGGCGCCCTGTTTTGGACGCTGTTTTCGATCGGAATCGTGATCCTGCTGAGCATTCTTGCTGTCGTCATTGCTTATATGACGCTGACGGTCAAAGCGTTCAAGCTCAATCAGCGTCAATCAAACTTTATTGACTCGGTCACCCACGAACTGAAAAGTCCAATCGCCTCGCTCAAGTTGTATTTGCAGACCATGTCACGACGCACGGTCGATGAGGACCAGCAACGTGATTTTCACCGCATCATGCTCGAGGATGTCGAGCGACTCGACACGCTGATCAACCATTTGCTCGACGCGGCCCGTATCGATCGTGGAAATGAAAACGAAACGCAGCAAACCTTCCGCCTCGATCAATTGGTTCGGCAATGTGCCACGGCGGCTTGCATGCGTTACAAGCTCGATGGGGAAACCGTCATCGTGGATGCGGAGCCGGTGAGCGTAAGAAGCGCTTTGGTGCAGGTCGAGATCTTGTTCCGCAACTTGATCGACAACGCGGTCAAGTATGGCGGAAAACCCGCTGAAGTCATTGTCAAGATTCGGCCCACCTTGCGTGAGGGACGCCAAAATCAGGTGCTGGTCTCGATTATGGACAACGGGCCCGGAATTCCATTCGACATGCGGCGCAAGATCTTCGGGCGCTTCGTGCGATTGGGTAACGAACTGGAACGCAGCACACCGGGCACCGGGTTGGGGCTTCACTTGGTGGGGACGATCAGCAAATCTTTGGGGGCCAACGTACGGATTCGTGGCCGAAAAGACATCGACGGTGTCAACGGAACGGTCTTCGAAGTCACTCTCAAGGACGTGATTACCGAGATCCACTCAGAACCTGAAATCGCTCCCGTTTAGATCCATGCGACCTCATATCCTCGTTGTCGAAGACGAACAGCACTTGGGCGTCGGCATCAAGTACAACCTCGAAGCCGAAAACTATCGCGTGACCCTGGTCGAAGACGGCCCGACGGCGCTGCGCCTTGTTGACGCAGCGAGCGAATCGATCGACTTGGTCGTCCTCGATCTGATGCTTCCCGGGATGAGTGGCTACACGGTCTGCGAGACGCTCCGCGACGCCGGTGTCACGACGCCCGTGCTGATGCTTTCCGCCCGGACCCTCGCGGAGGATCGAGCGCGAGGGTTTGACGTCGGTGCAAACCAGTACATGAACAAACCATTCGAGTTGGATGAGCTACTGAGCCGCGTCAAGAACCTGCTGCAGCACAGTGCCCCCAATCCCAACCCCCAGCCTCGAAAGTCTCGTGAGCCCGTCGATCAGATTCAGTTCGGAAACGTCTCCGTGCACTTTCTCAATCACGAGGTAACAATTGATGGCAAGCATGTCCGCATGACGGCGAGGCAATTGAAATTGCTTCGCTACTTTGCAGAAAACCCAGACCGAGTGATCAGTCGAAGCGAACTGCTGACCGAAGTTTGGGAAACGCGTGGGAACCTGCAAACCCGAGCGGTCGACCAGACGATGGCGCAAGTCCGCAAAATCATCGAGCCCGACAGTACCCATCCGGTTCATCTGCTGACGGTTCGAGACGCCGGTTACCGGTTCGTGCTCGAGCCTCAGGACGAACCCAACGAAGAGTCCAGTGGGTCGGGCGAAACGGTCTACGACGGCGACTCCGCTTGAGAATTGGTCGAGCCATCGGCGATCAACCAATGTGCTTTCAACTTGCCGGCGCATAAAAAAAGCCCCCGGTCCAGTACGAGATCCTAGGGGGGCGGAGGATAACGTTCTGTGGGACCGGGAGCCGGTGGTTCTTTGACCTGGTCCGACATGGCCGAGGCTTCCCTGCGACGACCTGTCGAACACTTGTCCACAGCAAGACAACTTTGTCACGCCGAACTGTCGATCCGTCGACATCCGGTGGTGCGACTTGCCCCGCAGCGATCTCGTTTCCTTGATCGCCGATGCAGGATCACGCCGCCCCGCTGCTTCCTCGTTGTCGGGTCGCGGTTGTTGCTTCCGTTCCAACGATGGGCGGAAGATACGGGCCGTGATTCATCCCGGTCAAGGCAGATCGTCAGTGCAAGAAGTTGTTTTCTTGAGTCTAAATGCTGTCAATTTCAAAACTTGATCGGACTACGTTCGGTCCACTCGTGTTCGGTCAGCTGAGACTCAAGTCTGGGTTGTCCGAATCAGACAGTGATCGGCAACAACATTGCGCGAGAACGATTGAGTTTTTGCGGACATCGTCATTGGCATTGCGCAAAACGTGTGAGATAGTTTAAGGATCAGTCACCTTATTCATGGCAGAATCGCGGTAGACCAATGGAACCTAACGAGATCGTGACAGCCGCTTCGGCAGTGCTCGCCAAGAGTTCTGTTCCGGAACTTCGTAACCTGCGGGTCGACGAAGAGTCCAACGAGTTGCAACTCCACGGACGCGTGCGAAGCTTCTATCACAAACAACTCGCCCAAGAAGCGGTGTTGCCGCTGGCCGGCAATTTGCAAGTCGTCAATCACGTCGACGTGCAAAAGCAGTAACTGCTCTCACCAGCAACGCCACCTTGCACTGGATCAGTGCAGCGTGATGCGTTCCTCAAACCGTTCGATCTTCGTCGCGCGGCCTTCGCTATCGGACTCGACGATGGCACCGCACAATCGAACGTCCCCCGTCGCCACATGAAAGTGGCATGGTTCTGCGGTGCGTGTCGTGTGCGTGACTCGCTCCACGTCGCGGCCGATGATGCTTTCGTAGGGTCCGCACATTCCGACGTCACACTGGAACGCGGTTCGTTTCGGCAGCAAACAGGAGTCAGCTGTCGGGACATGGGTGTGCGTTCCCAACACCGCGGTGACTTTGCCATCCAGGTAACGACCGAGGCACTGTTTGTCGCTGGTGGCTTCTGCGTGCACGTCGACGAGGATCTGATTCGTATGCGGCTCGATTTCGGCGAGGACATCATCCAACGCGTCGAAGGGGCAATCCACGGGCCGCATGTAGACGCGCCCCATGATCGAGACGATCGCCAACGGTTTTCGTCCGCTGCGTTTGATCAGGGTCCAGCGACGCCCGCTGGCTAATCCCGGGTAGTTCGCCGGTTTGACAATCCGGTCACTCTTTTCGAGCGTCGGAATGATCTCTTTGCGTCGAAAGATGTGGTCGCCGAGCGTCACTCCGTCGATCCCCGAATCGATTAGCTGATCGAATTGCTTCGGCAACAGACCAGAGCCGTCGGAGGCGTTTTCGGCGTTGGCGATCACGAAGTCGAGCTGCAATTCGTCGCGGATTCGTTGTGTGTTTTGCAACACCGCCGAGAAACCGGGCTTTCCGACAATGTCCCCGAGGAAGAGGAATTTCATGGGGACTTTCGGTTTGCGATCCGAGTAGCGGATGAGAAGAGGGCTCCTTCGAACCCTCCGTCAACCGTATCGGTGAAGTCCCCGTTCGTCAACGCGCGGCGTTCTCCTTGGCAACGGGGGCTGGCTACCGCGGAAAGCGCGACTGCGATATCTCGTCAAAAATTTTTCAGCTATGGTGAAGGAAACCGCTCCTAGGAACCTTTCGATGTCTTCCGCGCCCACTGACGCCGCACCCGTCTTCGATTTGCCCGCTTATTGCCAAGAGGTCGCGATTGCGGCCAAAGCCGCCTCGGCAGAATTGGTTCATTTGGATGCTTCGGTCAAAAACCGATGGTTGATCGAGTCGGCTGAAGCACTCGTGGACCACTCGCAGCGGATTATCGAAGCCAACCGAACGGATCTGGAAGCGGCGCCCGGATATGGTTTGACCGACGCCGCGATCGATCGACTGCGACTCGATGAGGAGCGAATCGCGGGCATCGCGGCCGCACTTCGTGAGGTCAGCGCGCTGGTGGATCCCGTGGGGGAAGTCATCGACGGTTTCACCCGGCCGGGCGGTCTTCGCATCGTGAAGAAGCGTGTCCCTCTCGGCGTCGTCTTCTTTATCTACGAAAGTCGGCCCAACGTCACAGCAGACGCGGCCGCCATCTGCGTGAAGAGCGGTAATGCGGTGATCTTGCGAGGCGGCAAAGAGGCGATCCAAAGCAGCCGCGCGATTGTCGATGTCCTCTCCGAGACGGCGGCCAACACCGGAGTGCCGGAGAAAGCCGTTCAATTGGTCGCAACCACCGACCGGGCTGCCGTCGGGCAGTTCCTTGCCCTTGGAGAGTTGATCGACGTCGCGATTCCTCGCGGCAGTGAAGGGTTGATTCGACGTGTGAGCGCCGAGGCAACCATGCCCGTGATCAAGCATTTCGACGGCAACTGTCACGTGTATGTCGATGAATCTGCCGACATCACGATGGCGGCGGAGATTGTGCACAACTCCAAGTGCCAACGCTACGGCGTCTGCAATGCGTGTGAATCTCTGTTGGTGCATCGAAACATCGCTGAAAAAGCCTTGCCGGTCATCGCAGCGAAGCTTCGGGCCGAGGGAGTCGAACTTCGGGGCGATCCACGTGTTTGCTCAATCCTCAGCGATGCAGTCGCCGCAACCGAGGACGATTGGTCCGCGGAGTATTTGGGACCGATCATCAGCATTTGCGTCGTGGATTCGCTTCAGGAAGCCGTCGAGCACATCAACCGATACAGTTCACATCACACCGACGCGATCGTCACGAGCGGACTCGCCACCGCCGATGCCTTCACCGCCGGCGTCGACAGTTCCGCCGTGATGGTGAACGCGAGCACCCGATTCAACGACGGTGGCGTTTTCGGCCTCGGAGCCGAAATCGGAATTTCCACCGACAAATTCCATGCTCGAGGTCCATGCGGGCTCCGAGAATTGACGACCTATAAATACGTCGTCCAAGGCGAGGGCCATTTGCGGTAGCGGCGAGAATGCCGGGAAACTCACGGAAACGGCGGATTTTTCGGCGGCCTGTGGCGATTTGAACTTTGACTTGCGAGCCGATTTGCCGCTCGCTATCATCTCGCGTTCCAAAACTCCGACCGAGACCGAGAAAATGGCACACAAGAAGGGACAGGGTTCGAGCCGCAACGGCCGTGACTCCAACGCACAACGCCGTGGCGTCAAGAAATTCGGTGGTGAAGCTGTCATCGCCGGCAACATTCTCATCCGCCAGTGCGGAACGAAGTGGCGTCCGGGCCGCGGCGTCGGACAGGGCAACGACTACACCCTGTTCGCACTTGTCGATGGAAAGGTGCTCTTCGACCAAAAGGGCCGACGTGTGAACGTCGTCGCCGGCTAACGCTCCTCTGCTGGGCGAAATTCTCTCGACCACAACGAATGAGCGTGCGGAGTCCCTTTGGCTCGGCACGCTCTAATTGTTGGTGCGAGCTTTCGTCGCGTTTTCCTTCCGACGTGTCTCCAGAAATGCTCGGGTCGCTTGCTCGTCGATCCTCACGTGGTGGTCTCGTAGCGGTGGAAAGATCCGCCCCGCAGCAGACTCACTAAACAGACTGCCCGCCCGAAGCGGCATGTGGCAGTCGATGCAGTTGTCGGCCAGCGATGGTCCCATGTCATCCGCCATGCCGCACTGATCGGTCTGATGGCACTTGAGGCAGCGTTTTGAAAACAGTGGCATGTCGCCGCGTTCGTTGCGATGTGGATTGTGACACTCCACGCAGCCCATCTCGGACTCTTGAAAGCACACGCTTCGCGCGAGCCGCGCCGATTGATTGCTGGTGTGCACTTCGTTCGCTTCCCCTTGATCGGGTTCATAGAAATCGTAGTGGTCTTCGAGGCGATCGCCGGGGCGGAACTGGAAAGCGGGACGATCGTTCAAGCGTTTGTTGGATGAATGGCACTGACCACAGACATCCAGTTGCTGTTGTCGAGAGAGCGCGCTCGGCACGCTCATGAATCGGCTTTGTTTTTCATCTGGATGCGTCTCATGGAACTCAACATGTTGTTGAGCGGGCCCATGACATCGTTCACATGAGACCCCGAGGATCAGGGTTTGTGGTGTGTAATGGTTCGGCATCTTGCGCACATCGACGTAGGTCGTGTGGCACTCAATGCAGCCTGGAAGGATGGGACGATCATAAGTCGCGTGACCATCGGTGAAGCCTGGGCTATTGATCCACTGATCACTCGCAGTCAGATAGGAACAGTTCGCTTGGAAGAGTTTCTCGTTGTTCCAAAACACATGACTCTCGCCCATCTTTGAAGAACCAAAAACCAGATCAATCGGCGTTTCGAATTGCCATCCAAAGAAGGAGGCTCTCTGCCACATCCCGTCATCGTCCGCCGCCATCGAAAAAGACACATCCGCCAAGGACGTTTGAAGTTCATTGCGTCCCGATTCAAAGTGCCCCGCGACTTGATCGGGTGTCGCAATCCGGCTGGTTCGAAAATGTGCGGTATGGATGAACGAGTCGTATTTCTCACGATGGCAGGATTCACATTTCTGTGCGCCGACAAAGCCGGGATTCGTATTCACCGGCTCGATCTCCGGCGGTCCGCTCACAACCGTGCCCGGCTTGAAGGGAACATTCGCCCGCGCCCCGGTCGTCGAGTCCTCGACGTACCATGCATTTCCCGGATAACGCCCCATCCTCAAATGAGGCGGCACGGTTTGCCCGCGACCCTCCAAACGTAGCTGATTCAGATCCGAAGCTTGATGCAAACCCTTCGATTGCTGCTCCGTGCGTTTCGCCGATTCGCGATTCTTGAGCCGTTGCAACTCCTGATCGTCACCGCGTTGCACCGAGAGGACGACGCAAAGGATTGCGAACACGATTCCGGCAACAACTAGCCATCGTCCCATCGTTTCAATCCTCCGAGGCTTCGATGGCCAGTGCGATGGCACCCATCAGTCCCGCACGGTCTCCGAGTGTAGAGCATTCGACACGCACTTCATCGGTCGGGAACATTCCGACCCGGCGAGTGATCTCTTCCTTGACCGGCACGGTGAGTCGCGACCCCATCTCGGCGACGCCTCCGCCCAACACGATTCGATCCGGATGAAGGATCACCACCACGTTGGCTGCCGCCAGTCCGATCCACCGTGCGGCGTCATCGATCGCTTCGGCGACCAGTGCGTCATCGTTCGCCGCCAACGCCATCTGGGCGGGCGTCACCAAATCGGCGTTGCCACCCGTCAACGTTCGAAGTTTCGGCGCTAATCCGGAACGCATCAGGCGTACTCCAGCCGCCGTGATGGCGGGCCCACTGGCGAGTGTTTCCAAGCAACCTCGATTGCCGCACCCGCATCGAGGTCCATCGGGGGCGACCGTTTGATGCCCCAATTCGCCCGCGGCCCCAAGAGCGCCGAGCCGTACCTTTCCGTCGATGACCACGCCGCCACCGATTCCGGTCCCGAGGGAAAAGAACGCAAAGGTAACCCGCGGTTCGTCACGCCCGCATCCGAATCGCAACTCTCCGAGCGTCGCGGTGCGCACATCATTCATCAGCCGAACCGGACAGCGGAGCGCCTCGCGAAGGCGTTTTCCGACTTCGACGCCTCTCCACTGCGTCGGAAGGTTGGGAAGAAACCGTGTGGTGCCCGATTCCACGTCCACCAATCCGGGAACCCCCATGCCCAGTCCACCGATTCCGGTTGCGTCGAGCGGAGCCAGCATCTCCTGGATGGAGTCGACTAACTGCGGGAGCACCGCCTCGGGGGTTCCTTCGTTTTGCGTCGAAAACGAATGACTCGAAACAAGCTCGCCCTCTTGATTGGCGAGCACGACTTTGGCCGAAGTGCCCCCGAGGTCGACACCGCACAGCAGGCGTCGATTCATGATTGGCTTCCCGCGTCGATGTCGATCCAGCAGCGTTCGCGATGACTCTTTAGAATCGCTTCGCACAGCAGGATCTCGTGATGACCGTCTTCGAAGGTTGGATAACCGTGATGGTCGCCACTTTGGATCGCTCCGTAGAACGTTCGGAAGAGTTGCTTGAAAGTGTCGGGGAAACCTTCGTTGTGACCGCCCGGATAACTGCTGATCGAAGCGGCTGAACCATCCATGAGTGCCGGGTCGCGGATCAGGCTCGCGCTCGCTTCATCGCGATGGCCGATCCACAGTTCGTTGGCTGATTCGCTGTTCCAAGCCAAGCTCTTCTCGCTTCCCGCCCATTCAAAACGCAGGCAGTTTTTTCGGCCCGCCGTCGTTTGCGAGACCCATAGCACGCCATTCGCGCCATCGGCGAAACGCAACATCACCGCGCCGCAGTCCTCCGTGCCGATCGAAACCGTTTCCGTCGGAATCTCACCTGAGACCCCACCCGAAAACGTTTCCACACTGCCAACGGGACGCTGACGTTGTGAATGAACGGTCCGTAGATCGGAGCAGACGGACACGATTCTCTGGCCGCTGATGAACTGGATCAGATCAAGCCAATGCGTTCCGATGTCCGCCACGGCGCGAAGTTCACCGCCGTCTTCCGCGAGCACTCGCCAATTGAAATCGGTCTCCCGCAAGAGCCAATCCTGCACGTAGGAGCCGCTGACGTGGAGCATCGAACCCGTTTCACCAGACCGGACACGCGCGGCGGCTTCGTGGCAAAGCGGATAGAAGCGAATGTTATAAGCGACCGCAGCGGCGCGGCCGCTCGATTTCGCAATCTCGACCAACTCCGCTGATTGCTGCGAATTCATCGCCAGCGGTTTTTCGCAAACGACATGTTTGCCCGCTCGCAAGACCGCCGCGGCTTGTTCGAAATGGAATCGATTGGGTGTCGTTAAGTGCACGCAATCGACGGACTCGTCGGTCAGCACGTCGTCGAGTGTTCGGTAGGATGCGGGCAACCCGAGCCGATGCGCCGCCGCGATCGATTTGTCGGCGGTGGAGCCGACGATACCGCGAACGACGATGCCGGCTCGGCGCAGGGCTTCGACGTGGACGGGACCAATGAAGCCTGTCCCGATGACGGCGGCGGCCAACGAATCACCGGCTTGCGAATCGACTGTCTGCGAATCGACCAACGGATCACCTCTCTTTGCGGATGCGTCTTTCACGCACGTTTCTTTGACGCCCCCATTCTGCACGCGTCGGTGCATGAAAACCAGTTGGGGCGATGTCCGGCAACCCTCATTTGTGTGTCGACGACGCATGCGTTTTCGACGCAGTGTTTGGTACGCGTGCGTTGACGACGCAGACGTAAGACACACATCTCCAACGGCGAAGGTGGGTGAGGGTCAACGCTCACGAGAGCCGAGAATACCGCCATGGAACGAGACGTTCGCACAGAGGTGAATGTTCTCAGACTCTCACAATCCATGAAGAATCAAATGATGAATCACAACGAAACGGTGATGGGGCCATCACTTGAAGCGAAACCCAAGGTCTACGTCGCGAGCCAGAACGAAGAGTGGCTGACCAACGTCGAAGCGGCATCGACTGCAGAAGGCTGTCAGTGCGTCACCGCGTCATCCACCACGTCGCTCGTCTCTCGAGTGCAATCCGCTGATGACATCGCGTGTCTGATGATCGATTACGATCCGACCACTCAGGAGTGGTCGAGCATTGAACAACTGCTCGTCGAACGCAACTTGGTCGCTCCGGTTGTCCTCGTGATCAACGACTCCACCGAATTGCAAGCCACCGAGGCGGTCGCGCGTGTCGCCCACGTGGTCGCGCTGCACAGCATGGAAGAGCACGAGATCGTCGAAGTGATCCGCGACGCACGAGCATTGACGCCTCTGGTGAATCACCAGTTCGACGTGCTCCGCTGCCACCAACTCTACGAGAACCTTCCCGAACGCCAGCGACGCATCGTCGACTTGGTGGTCGACGGCGCGCCCAACAAGCAGATCGCCACCAAGCTCGAGGTGTCCGTCAAGACGATCGAGCGCGATCGGCAAAAAGCCTATCAAAGCCTGAACGTTCGCAGCACGGCTGAGATGACGCGGGTGGTGATCCTGGGCAGCCTGCACGAAGTCGTCTTCCCGCCGAGAAAGCCACGCGTCCGCGCCCGCGGCACCGCGCCCGGCGCTGCATCGAATGTTCCCGCACCGGCGCCTGCTCAGGGCACCCTGCCGAACCCGATGTCGTCCTCCATGATGGGCCGTTTCTAACGGCATGCTTCGGCTCGCGCTCACTCGGTTGCCCCACCGAGTGAAGTCGCGAGCAAGTCGGAGCACGGCTCAAGGGGCGTCGATGCGGTAAAGCGATCTGCCTAGACTTGAGCCAGACCGTTGCCTGCGTCGCTTCGCGGCAACCCGATCTCTCTCGCTCGAAGACGCAACTCGCGATACAGGGCAAGCCCACGCAGTCCAGTCTGCTGAGCAATCAATGCGGCGATTCCGGTGACATGCGGCGCTGCCATGCTCGTGCCTTGAATCGACCGATGACGCGTCGGATTCGTCCAGGAAGAAAAGACACCGACGCCCGGCGCGGCAAAATTGATCTCTCCTCCCGTCGTGTTTTGGCCTTCATTTGAAAACGGGGCAACTCGGCCGCAATGATCCAATGCAGCAACGGCAACGATCGACGGCGCCGCCGACGGTCCACTCACGGGACAGCGAAGTCCTGGGCGTCGACTGTTGTTGCCCGCAGCAGCGATCATCAACACTCCAAGTCGAAGTGCCAGTCGGGCGACACGTTCGAAGCTGGCCGAGAATGCCGGCATGGGGCGACAAGCCCTTGGCCCGAGTGACAGGTTGATCAAATCACAACGCTGTCCGATGGCCCAATTCAACCCGCCAAGTATCTGTGTGTCCGTGCCGCCTTGTCTGCCGAGCACTTTCGCGACAAGGATTTCCGATTCGGTAGCAACGCCGTAGCGCCGCGTCCCCAAACCCGGCACGCGAGGCCCACATGCCGTGCCCGCGACATGCGTCCCGTGACCATGGTGATCTTGGGCCGTACCACCGACCGTCGAAACTCGGCCGACCACGCGCGACGCGAAATTTGAATCCGAGTGTCCAAACTCAAAGCCCGTGTCCAGGATCGCGACGCGAATACCGTGCCCCGTTAACGCTGAATTCGAGACGCGAGTCGCTTGCAAACCCCAGGTGGAAGCATTCGTGTCGTCGAAGCAGCGGCCGAAACTGGTCGCCTCCATCGAACCACCTTCCAGCGAGCCCACGGTATCTCCAACGCCGCCGAGCAAATTCGTCGCCAGCATTTGAATCCCGCGGAGATACCCTCGTTGATACTCCGACAGCCCGAGCCCGTTGTTGGGGGCAGGGCCTGGATCGCTTTCGGATTCGACTCCGTCATCGAGCCCGCCGAACTCGGGACAGGATGGGAAATACCACTGCTCATCTTCGACCACAAATAACCTGCGGACGTCGTCGTCGGCGTGATTCGCGGGTTCCGCCATGAGTGCCGATTGAACATTTTGATTGTCGTTCAGTGACAGGATCGGCAAGTGATCAAAGACGACGGCTTCGGAGTTCGAGGCCTGGTCTGGGCAGTAAGCGCTCTCGGTAAAGTCGGCGGACTGGAGAACATCCTGAACGTCCCGAGCTGCAAAGTAGTCGAGCACCTTTTTCTTGTCGCGCGCATCGTCCGATAGGATGGTGACAATTTTTCGCCCGGTCGTGGTCGCCGCCGAGTCGACTCCGGAACCGACGTCGGAATCGAGGCCCGAATACCCTTCCTCCACACCCTCGAAGGGTTGAGGATGATTCGAGCTTGAACTGGACCGCGAGCGTCGGGTCCGGGATGATGTAGAGGACCGTTTGGTGGACCTTTTTTTTGCCATGGTGTTACCCCAGTTGCAGAATCAAGAATCTCATTCAGTGCACCGGACGTTGTGGGGGACCAGAGTCCACCTGTCAATCAAAACGCCCTCGGATTCCAGGACAATTTCGAATTCGAGCAGTCATCACTCAATCAGAGCGGGGAAAAGAAGTGTCCAGTAACGACGGGGAGGCCGAGGATCGCGGCGGGAAATCCGATGGCGGAAAAGCGGCCAAACGGAATATCACCGTGATGGTCGACGAGGGCGTGTCGGTGCCCTCGATCGCGAAACACCTCAAATCGATGGGGCTCGAGCAGATTCAAGAAATGCCACACATCCTGTGTTTGACAGGACAGTGGCAGGGCACGTTGACGACCATTCGGGAGATCAAAGGCGTGCACGAAGTCGAGGAACAAACGACCGAGTATTTTCCGGATTGAACGACGAACTCGTTGGGCGCGACAGGCTTTCAGTCCCAATGTGTGTCGAGCAACTCAATCGACTGATCAACAGCGGCAGACGGCTCGAGATCGGACGCTTGGTATTGCCTGGATGAGTCGATTGATTCGAGCTCCCAAGCCGAGAGGACATCATCGATGTCGTCGCAGGTGCCAAGCATCTGCCCTGAAACTCCGTCGCGGATCGCCAAACCCTGGTAACCCGAGACGTTAAGTGAGGGATGTGGGGACTCGCGTACTTTGCTGGGTCCCTCGCTGACGCAGCGGGGTACCACGAGCCGGACGCAGCGGGTTACGCCGTAAAGGCATAGTCGTCCGAGAGTTGCCACCACTGGTAACCCGACACGTCAGTGAGGGATGTACGGGGCTCGGTGTCTTTCGTGTGTCCCTCGCTGACGCAGCGGGTTACCGCGAGCCTGACGCAGCGGGTTACCGCGAGCCTGACGCAGCGGGTTACCACGGGCCAGCGTGAGAGCTAGACCACGTCGCGGCCGCGGCGGCGGACATAGCTTTGCCAGATCATGCGTGTGGCGACGCTGCGGAAGGGACGCCAATCTTCCGCGCGAATGAGAATGTCGTTGCGGTCGGGGTAGGCTCGAACATCAAGTTCTTCGAGACCTTTGACGAGCGCGAGATCTCCGACGGGAAGGATGTCGGGACGCAGGAGGGCCATCATCATGAACACGTCGGCGGACCAATCGCCCAGTCCCAGCCGCGCAACGATCTGCGCGCGGACTGCATCATCGTCGAGCTTCGAAAGGCCCGCGATCTTGAAGACGCCGCTCATGCAGTCGGCCGCCAACGCGACGGCGTAACGTGCCTTTTGACGGCTGAAGCCGAGTGACCGGAGTCCGGGTTCGCCGAGTGCCTCGATCTTCGGTTCTGTGATCGCTTCATCGCACGCAGCAACCAATCGATCAAATGTCCCGCGGGCGGCTTCGACCGAAACCTGTTGTTCCAGGATGATGTGGATGAGCGTCGCGAAACTCGCCGGGCGGCGGAGCAGCGGCGGCGGCCCGAACTGTTCCAGGACGCCCGCCAGGACCGAATCGCGGTCGGCGAGTCCATTCGCCGCCTCGGCGACCATCTGCTTGGTGAGCCGAATCGGTTTGCTCAAATCAGGCTGTCCAGTTCCACCGTAAGCTGTTTGAACCGTTCCAGTGTTGTCTTGATCGGTTCAGGACTCGCCATGTCGACGCCGGCGCCACGCAACAGGTCGAGCGGATCTTGGCTGCAACCGCCCGAGAGGAAGCCGAGGTAATCGTCGAGTTCCTGTTGACCGCCTTCGAGGACGCGCCGCGAAAGCGCCACCGCGGCGCTCAATCCGGTCGCGTATTTGTAGACGTAGAACGCTCGATAGAAGTGCGGGATGCGAAAGCACTCCAGTTCGAGTTCTTTGTCAACGGTGAACTCGGGTCCAAAGTAGGCGTCGAGCAGTTCTCGATAGGTCGCGCGGAATGAGGCGACGGTGAGTGCTTCACCGGTCTCGGCCATCTCGTGGATACGCTTTTCGAATTCGGCAAACATGGTTTGCCGAACCACCGTGGCGCGAATGCTGTCGAGTTCGTTGTTGATCAGGTAGGCGCGTTCGTCGTCGCTTTCGGCTTGATCCAGCAAGTGTTCGGTCAACAGTTGCTCGTTGAAGGTGCTGGCGACTTCGGCGACGAAGATGGTGTAGTCGTAATACTGGAACGGCTGGTTCTTGGCCGAAAACCAACTGTGCATCGAGTGGCCGGCTTCGTGCGTCAACGTGAACACGTCACTCAGCACGTCGGTCTTGAAGTTCATCAAGATGTACGGCGCGGCGTCGAACGAACCGCAACTAAATGCACCACTTTGTTTGCCGCGGTTGGGATAACGGTCCGCCCAACGACTATCGAGTCCCTTCTCCAGCGTCGCGACGTATTCCTGGCCAAGCGGGGCCAGCGACTCCAGCACGACTTCGACGGCCGCGTCCCACGTGTGCTCCTTCTTCATGTTGCTGAGGATCGGCACGTAGGTGTCGTAGTGATGGATGTCCTTCATCTCCATCTTGCGGCGACGCACATCAAAATAGTGATGCACGCTTGGCAGCGAATCACGGACGGCCGCGATCAAGTTGTCGTAGACTTCGGTCGGCACGTTGTCGGGAAACAACGCTGCTTCGAGCGAGCTCTCATGGTTTCGAACACGAGCGTAATAAACATCACGATGAACGCTGCCGGCGAGGGTCGCCGCCAAGGTGTTCTCGTGTTCGCCGACTTCCTTGTAGTACTGGAAGAAAGCTTCGCGACGGAGTTTGCGTGAAGGTTGATTCAGGAACTGAATGAACGTGGCGTGAGACAACTCTTGTTCGACACTGTCTTCATCGGTGAGCGTCCCGAACCGCAAATCGACATCGTTCAGTTGGCGGAAGGCATTGCCTGCGGCGGAGGCCATTTCGCCTTGCATCGCCAATAACTTTTCTTCGCGATCGGTTAGCGTGTGGGGCCTTCGGCGCAAGACGCGATCGAGCTGCAGCCGGTAAGGTTCGAGTCTTTCGTCCGCGATCAGCGCATCCATCGTTTCCGGATCGATCGCTAGCAACTCCGGTTGGATGTAGCTGGCGGCTTGGCTTGCTCGCACCGCCAAATTTTGAAACCGCGCCTTCATGGCTTGGAAGTCGCTGTCGGACTGATCCTCGGTCGTCTTGAGGAACGAGTAGATGGCGACACGTTCCGCCGCACGTGAAAAGTCCGAGTCAAACTCGAGGGCTTCCAACAGGACATCGGCGGATTCGCCGAGTCGGCCTTGGAAGCTGGCGAAGTTCTCGATCCGCGCTTCGAGGTCGTTGAAGGCCGCCTCCCACTTGGCATCATCGGCGAACAGGCTCGACAGGTCCCAGCGGTCTTCCTCGGGAACATCCTTGCGATCGGGCAGTAGCGTGGCGGTCGACATCAAACACCCTTTTTTGTGAACTTGTCTAGCTCGCCGGTTGTAAGCCCCATCGCAACGTGGGGCAATCGGGCAACGAGCGGACTAACGAAACGTTTCTTCTTCGCTGGGGTAGGAACCATCGGCGACTGCATCGGCAAAGTGCCGCGCGCTTTCGCGAATGGTTTCGCCGAGCGACGCCAATTTGCGAACGAACTTGGGAGTGTACCCCGACGTCAGCCCGAGGAGATCGTGTGTGACCAAGACTTGCCCCGTGGTGCCACCGCCGGCGCCGATACCGATTGTTGGGACCGAGACTGCTTCGTGAATCGCGCGGCCGACCGATTCGGGAACGCATTCGATCAAGACAGCAAACGCGCCAGCCTGTTCCGCCGCGACCGCGTCGGCAACCAAGGCCGACTCGTCACGTTGCACACGATACCCGCCTTCGACGAAGACGTTTTGTGGACGTAGCCCCACATGTGCCATGACGGGAATTCCGGCGGTCACCATGGCTGCGATCCGTTCGGCTTGCTCGGCACCGCCTTCAAGCTTGACCGCGTGGCATCGAGTCTCCTTCAGGACACGGGCCCCACAGCGAATACTGCGTTCGATCTCAAGTTGGCCGTCGGGAAACGGCAAATCCACGACGACCATCGCCCGCTCGGCCGCTCGGCCAACCATTTCGGCGTGATAGATCATCTGGTCCATCGTGACCGGAAGCGTGGTCTCATGTCCCTGGACCACCATCGCCAGGGAATCGCCGACGAGCAGAATGTCGATCCCAGCATCATCGAGCAATTTGGCGACGGGAAAGTCGTATGCCGTCAGCATCGAAATCGACTCACCGTCGTCACGCCGTTTTTGAAGGGTGCGGGTGCTGATTCGGCTCATCGTGGCTGCGACTCGGATCATCGGACTGCGGGGAAAATTTCTTGGTGCAAGCGTACGCCTCCGCCGCCGACGGGTGAAGCCGCCATCAAGTTGCGGCGTGAGTGAAATGGTGCCTCAGGACCGTCTGAAGAAACGTCCTGCGGATTCAGCGGCGTGTCGATTTGAAGGTTTGCTGATAGAATGAGCGGGCTCGTCCTCCCCAACGCGTAGGCTCGTCATGTATCGATCGATCCGCTTTTCAATCGCTGTTACGTTTCCGCTGTTGTTGGCCGGCGTTTGTCTTGCCGCACCGCCTCAAGGAGCTGGAGGCCAGACGCTGCCTGGCAACGAAATCACCAACTTCAAAGGTAAGCTCAAGGCATTTCGCCAAGGCATCGTGGTCGTTGAGAAAGAGGACGGCAGCGAAGCGTTGGTGGCGGTTCCCGATTCCGTCACGTCGTTCCAATTCATCGCCAAAGCCGCTCCGGCTTTCTTGCGGCAGGGCATGCTGATTCGCTTCACGGCCGACTTCGGTCCCGGCGGTGTGCCGACGGCGCCGATCTCCAAACTCACGCTTTTTCAGCAAGTGCCGGAGAAGTCATTGCACGGTCGTGCACGAATCCAGTTCACCCCCGGGATTCATTCCGATGCGAAAGCCGGCAACAACCGCAATGCACCGATGATGGGAAAGTTGACCGTTGTCGGATCGCTGCTCGGATTGACACCCAACGGTATTTTGACGCTTCGAGCCGGCAAAACGCCCGTCCGAGTCCCGGTCAACCAGCAAACGCAGCTCGAGATTCAGTACAACAACCTCTCGCTCGCGAAAGCCGGCGATCCTGTGACCGTTGCCGGTTTCTATCAGCCGCCAAACGAAAACAAGGTCAAAGCCGATCGCATTACGATCCGACCCGATCGAGTTTTTGGAGAAGCAACTCCGAAAGAGAACCGTCGAAAGAAAAGGGACGGCGAGGGTGACGACGCGGTTGAGGATAAGGAAGGAAAGAAGGTCGTCGAAGGTGATGAGAAAGCTCCGGCGGAAGCTGTGGGCGGTAAGCCCGACGAGGGCGTATGAAGGTTCTGATTCAGAACGGCCATGTCATCGATCCGGCCAGCAACGTTCACCGTGTCCAAGACGTGTGGATCGACAATGGTGTGATCGCACCCGCGGATTCCATCGATGCCGCGTCGATCGATCATGTCATCGACGCCTCGGGTGGTGTGGTGATGCCGGGAGGCATCGACATTCACACCCACATCGGTGGCGGGAAATTATCGATCGCGCGAATGCTGCTCGGCGATACAATGGCGGATGAGACGCGGCGTCTGGGCGGATCACGATCCGAAAGTGAATTTCTGCCGGCGACCGCAATCACCGCGCAGCGCTATCTTGAAATGGGTTATACGGTCGCATTCGAGCCGGCCGTGATTCCGTGCAATGCCCGAGCCGCGCATTCAGAGATGGCCGATTTGCCCGGACTCGCCACGGGCGGGTTTTGCTTGCTCGGCAACGACGATCTGTTGTTACGATTGATTTCCGAAGGCGCCGAGCAAGAGAAAATCAACCAGTATGTTGCCTGGATGGTTCGCGCGACCCAGTGTATCGCGGTGAAAGTCGTCAACGCGGGGGGAATCTCCGCTTTCAAGTTCGGTCATCGGAACTTGGACGTCAACACACCGCACCCGGAGTACGGAGTGACTCCCGGGCAGGTCATTCGCCGACTCTCGCGTGCCGTCCATGAAATCGGTTTGGCTCATCCGCTGCATGTTCATTGCAGTAACCTCGGCGTACCGGGCAACATTGCGTCGACGCTTGCAACGATCGAAGCTGCCGACGGCTATCCGATCCATCTGACGCATGCCCAGTTCCACAGTTATGGAAAAAGCGAAAAGCTCGGTATGGCGTCCGCGGCGGAAGCGCTTGCCCGAGCCGTTAACGCCAACCCCAATGTCACCATCGATGTCGGCCAAGTGATGTTCGGCCAGACGGTAACGATCAGCGCCGACGCGGCGCATCAGGTTCAGAATCGTCCCTACGCGACGCCGAAGAAATCGGCTTTGGTCGACATCGAGTGCGAAGCCGGGTGCGGCGTCGTGCCTTTCAAATACCGGCGACGACAGTTCGTCAACGCGTTGCAGTGGGCGATCGGGCTGGAGTTGTTTCTGATGATCGACAACCCGTCGCAAGTCTTTCTCACGACGGATCATCCCAATGGAGCACCCTTCACGGCGTACCCGCATTTGATCCGTTTACTGGGCGATCGATCGTTTCGGGAAACAGCGCTCGCGGAGATTCATGTCGACGCCGCGGCATCGAGTTCTCTCGGCGGCATGGATCGCGAATACACACTCGACGAAATTGCGACCATGACTCGAACCGCCCCGGCGAAGATCATGGGCTTGCACGATCGCGGTTCGCTTGCACCGGGGAGTCGCTCGGATGTCGTGGTTTATGAGGAAAACGAGGACTTGGAAAAGATGTTCCGCTCTCCAAGCCACGTGTTTGCTGGAGGAAGATGGGTCATCCGCGAATCAGTTTATGAGCCCCATGCGGCGATCGAATCGGAGTCCATCACGTTGACGGCTGAAGTCGATTGCGATGCGAGCTACGAATCAGAGTTTCGCGAGCGGTACAGCAAGAACGCTTCCTTCCAGTTGGACCGACTCCAAATCGGTGACGATGAAATGCAGGCGGTGATCAGAAGTCGCCCCGACAAGCAGGCCCGCGTGCCACGTGAGGCCAGGGATGAGTGAGACGCCATTGATGAACGGCGTCCGCATCGTTCCGACCTTTGCCGAAGCCTTCGGTATGAAGGCGACGCGGGTGATCATTACCGCTGCCGACGAAATTTGGGCACGTCACGCCGCCGTCGCGATGAGTGGATTCGGGACGAGCGTGATCGACTGCAAGCTCGAAATCGACATCGAGTGTGAACTGACCGCCGAGCAAACTCCCGACGGCCGCCCCGGATTCGCATTGCTCGCGTTCGGGATGTCAGGCGGAGAACTCGAAAAGCAAATCATTCGTCGAGCCGGCCAATGCGTTTTGACCTGCCCATCGACTGCGCTATTCGGCGGCATCGAAGGAGAGCACAGCAAGCGGATCGGACTCGGCAAGGCACTTCGATTCTTCGGTGACGGATTTCAAATCAGTAAAGTGATCAACGGTCGACGTTACTGGCGCATCCCTGTCATGGATGGTGAGTTCCTTTGCGAGCACGATGTGCCTCGCGTCGATGGTATCGGTGGCGGCAATTTTCTACTCATCGCGCGAGATTTTGCGGCGGCGAGTTTGGCGGCGCGGGCGGCCGTCGAAGCCATTCAACCGTTGCGTGATGTCATCGCGCCGTTCCCAGGTGGAGTGGTTCGAAGCGGATCCAAAGTCGGTTCAAAGTACAAGACGCTGATCGCATCGACCAATGACGCCTACTGTCCGACCCTGCGCGGTGTCACGAAGTCGGAGCTGTCTGCTGAAGCGGGGTCGGTCTTGGAAATCGTGCTCGACGGTCTAACGTTCGATGCGATCTCAAACGCCATGCGAATCGGTATCGTCGCGGCGTGTGAAGCGGCTGGCGATCACGGATTGCTTTCTGTTTCGGCCGGCAACTACGGAGGCAAACTCGGTCCACACCACTTCCATCTGACCGAGATCCTCCAATGACCGCTATCGAGTTTCAGCTTCGAAACGGGATCGACGACGCAGTCGACGCAAGTTCCTTGCGAAGGAGTTGCCTCGTCGGTCTGTCCATCGATGAGATTCAACAGCAACCGATTCAACTCAGCGGCCGTCGCGTTCCGCTCGGCGAAGTCTTTGACGTTCATGTCGATCACGGAGTCGATGACCGTCTGGTTGTTCGCGGTGATCTGGAGAACGTCCACGGGTTGGCTGCCTCGCATGACCAAGGTGACTTCATCATCGAAGGCAGCGTCGGTGACTACTGTGCCGCGGGTTTTTCAGGAGGGAGCCTTCGAGTCGAGGGAAATGCCGGAAACTTTGTCGGCGGGGCTCTCGCCGGAAAGCGAACCGGGATGTCGGGCGGACTTGTTCGTATTCTCGGAAGCGTTGGATCGCACGCCGGTCATCGCATGCGCCGCGGCATGATGCTCATCGAGCAAGATGCGGGTGCCGCGTTGGCTGCGTCGATGGTCGCGGGAACAATTGTGCTCGGCGGAAGGCACGCGACGAATCTTGGCTGTGAAATGAAACGCGGGTCGATCCTGTTGTGCGGACGGCAAGCCCCCGAGGCATTCGGAGGTTCCGCGAGATACAGCGGGCGTCTGCCTTTCGCAGCAGACTTCTTACGCCTTTATCGTGATCCACCCGTGACCGATCTTATCCAACTGCTGTTGGCGAGTCGGTCCGTGCTGCGTGTCCGAGCGGATATCAGCTCCGGTGGTCAGGGGGAAATTCTCTTCCCGGCGGAAAGCCGATAAGGCGAATGGCCTGCTCAGGCGATGACGCGTTCGCCGACGCTCGTCCCGCCGCTTTCGTTCGTCCGTCCTGCTTCGACTTGGACGAATCGGTCGCGCCACAGGAATTTCTGGAGGATGCCTGGACGGCGAAGATTAGGATCGTCCGGCGGGATCGTGTGGATTTTTCCCCGGGCGGTGATCAGACGCAGATTGCCGTCTTCGAGAACCTCATCGACCACCCAAAACTTGTCCACTACATAGCGGTAGTTTTCGCCTTTGGGTGACGCAACGACTTGAGTCGCTCGGCGTCCAGGATTGGAGCCTTGCTTGCTTTTTCGGTAGACGGCCCAATCGCCTTTTTTCCACGGTCCCATTTGTCGGTCTCCCACGAGTCGCACACATGTCCGTCGGACCGCCAATCGGTGTCCGAAATGCCTCCCGCGACTTGATGCCCCAGTTCACCCGACATCCCTCGGTAGGAGTGTCACCCGCAAACCTGGTGGCTATCTAATCAACAGTAAGTGGAAAGCCGCTTCGGGAAAAGTTGAAAAACTGTTCGTCAGTCGCTTTTCGGCCGGAGATTCACGAAATATTCGCATGTCCGTCGCCTCCCCTTGGAAGGCACGTTTGGCGTGAATTGCTAGCTTTACGACGAGCGGAACTGCGTCTGGTTGCGAGTGTCGTCGCCGGAACTCTAAGATGGGGCAAAGTTAGAACGCTCGCGGATTTTACGGGGACAGCTTGATGCTATTGGCGAATGCGGCTTTGTACGGGGCTCTGATCCTGGTCGGCGGTGCCGTCCTGATGATCTTTCTGCTCATCATGGGCTTCTTCGCACTGAAGTACGGAAAGTTGTGGGTGCAGGCCTACATGTCCGTCGCGGACGTCAGCTTCACGAGCTTGATCCGCATGCACTTCACCAAGATCAACCCGAACGTGATCGTGCAAGCCAAGGTGATGTCGGCTCAAGCGGGTTTGGACATCAGCCGCAAGAACGGAATCAGCACTCGTCGTCTGGAAGCACACTATCTCGCCGGTGGTAACGTGATGAACATCATCCACGCGATCATCGCGGCTCACCGTGCCGAGATCCCCCTCGACTTCGACCAAGCGGCTGCGATCGACTTGGCGGGCCGCGATGTGTTGGACGCGGTGCAAACGAGCGTTTATCCCAAAGTCATCGACTGCCCCGATCCAGCTCGTAGCGGCAAGACGACGCTGAGTGCGATCACCAAGAACGGTATCGAGCTTCGCGTTCGAGCCCGCGTGACCGTGCGTACCAACTTGGAGCAGCTCATCGGTGGTGCGACCGAGGACACCGTTATCGCCCGTGTCGGCGAAGCGATCATTAGCTCGATCGGATCGGCGGACACGCACTTCACCGTGCTCGAGAACCCCGACATGATCACCCGTGTGGTTCTCGATCGTGGCCTCGATGCACAAACCGCGTTTGAGATCGTCTCGATTGATATCGCGGACATCGATGTGGGTGAAAACATCGGCGCGCGATTGCAGAGCGATCAGGCGGAAGCCGACACGCGGGTGGCACGGGCACAGGCGGAACGTCGACGCGCCGAGGCCGTTGCCGAGGAGCAACAGATGCGGGCAAAGGTCGCCAGCAACAGGTCCCACTTGGTCTTGGCGGAAGCCGAGGTGCCAAAGGCGATGGCCGACGCATTTCGCGCGGGGCGAATCACGGCGCCCAACGGCGCCGGTTGATCTGCGATGACGCTGGAAACTTCCGCGCGGCGGGTCAAGTTCGCGGGCGGACACGAAGGCGTCGAACTTGCCGGCATCATCGATGCACCGACATTCCGTCCGCCCGACGGCCCGGTCGCCGTGTTCGCACATTGCTTTACGTGCAACAAGGATTTCAAAGCCACCGTGCGGATCAGCCGCGCTCTCGCGGCTTGCGGCGTCTCGGTTCTTCGTTTCGACATGCGAGGTTTAGGCGGCAGTAGCGGTCGTTTCGCCGACTCCAACTTCACGACGAATCTCGAAGACCTCGCGGCCGCGATCCGGTTCGCGCGTTCTGAACTCGGTGAGGTGACGGCACTTCTCGGTCACAGTTTTGGTGGGCTCGCCGCGTTGGTCACCGCCTCGAAGGCATCGGATTCCGATGCGACACTTCCGCTCGCGGAACTCGGGTTTGTCGCAACGTTGGCAGCCCCGAGCGACACGCATCATCTCGCAACCCTGCTCCTGCGATTGGCGCCGACCATCGAAAGCGAAGGCGTCGGTACCGTGACGATCGGCGGCATCTCTTGGGAAATCGCTCGACAGATGGTCGACGATTTTCTCAGTCACGACGTTACGGTTGCGCTTCCAAAGATCGCCTGTCCCGTGTTGCTCATGCATTCTCCCGAGGATCAAACCGTTCTCTTCGACCATGCGTTGCGTCTGATGTCGTTGATCCAGCAACGCGAGTCAGCGATTCATCCGGTGAGTTTGGTGTCGCTCGATGGCGCGGATCACTTGTTAGTCAAGAATAGCCGCGATCTGGAATTTGCCGCAGGCGTTTTGAGCACATGGTGTGAGCGCTATGGGTGATCCACTTGTTGTGCACTGTCCCGTAAATGGTGAGTGGCTACTCAAACTGAGCGGTTTCCAAAAACCAAAGAATGCTGGGCTGTAAAGGCTCGCTTTTTTCTTCACCCTCCCGCAACGAAATGGCTGCAGCTAGCAAGAGCTGCATCCATTTCGTGGCGGGAGGGTCGACGTGTTTCCGCGGATGCGGAAACTCGTCGGGGA
>JBCBOT010000100.1:0-23482 GCA_039821165.1 Planctomycetota bacterium
ATTGGAAAACTTCATGTCGCGGTGAATCACACCTCGCTGATGTGCGTGCTCCAATCCTTCGCACACCCGCTGGATCATACGGATCCGTTCCACACCAGACGGCGAACGTTTTTCGTAGTCGTAGAGCGTGCCGCCACGAATCAAGTCCATGACGTAGTAGCCAACTTGTTGGTCGACACGACTGTCGTAGACTCGCGTGATGTATTCGTGGTCGAGCGTCTCGAGCATCTTGACTTCGCGTGCGAACCGTCCGAAGACTTTCTCCGTTGCCAAGTCCACGCGGAGAATCTTAATGGCAACCTCTTCGCCATCCTCCAGACGCAGCGCTTCCCAAACGGTCGCGAATGCTCCTTTGCCCAACACTTTCTTCACGTCGTAGCCGTCAATCTGCGGTTTGGTCCAATCCTTCGGAGGGATGGCTTCTACGATGCGTCGGGCGGCCCCGAGACGACTCTTCAGCACCGCCATCTCGACTGGCTTTGTTAAATAGTCGTCCGCCCCCGCGTCCAAACCCGCGACAATATCTTCTTTGGCATCCCGACTGGTCAGCATCACGACATAGGTGAAGGGCCGCGAAGTGTCGTTCTTGATGTGTTGGCAGACCTCGATGCCCGAGACGCCGGGCATTTGCCAGTCCAGAATCGCCAAACAAATCGAACTCTCCGACTGCAAGCACTCCAACGCCGCATCGCCGTCCGGTGCGATGATCGGATCAAACTTCCACTGCCGAGTGTTTTCCTCCAGCAGCTTCGCCCACATCGGATTGTCTTCGGCGATCAGGATCTTCATGGTTCTTTTGCGTATTGCACGAGCGCATCACGGAGTCGCTGCAATTCTGTCGAGAGTACCGAAAGCTGATCACGAGCGACATCGAGCTCCTTCGCGGCCCCCGACTGCTCAATCGCATACGCCGCTTCGAAACAGGATTCCGCCGCAAAGATACCGACAGAGCCTTTCAATGTGTGGGCGGCCCGTTGAATCGCCTCCGCATTTCGCTGTTCGACGGCTGTTTTAACATCCGCCAACTGTTTGACGGACTCGTGCTGAAACATCTCGATCAACTGCAACGAAACTTCGGGGGAGCCACCGGTATTGCGATGAAACGCGTCGACGTCGAACACCGGATGGGGAACGGACGGCGGTTCGGAAGTCGTTTCTTTGCGGTTTGCCTCTGTTCTCGAACTCGAATCCGCGTGTCGCAAACGCTCTTCGACAGCGATCAGGTCACAGTTCTCGACGACGCGGTAGAGCTTCTCTTGATCGACCGGCTTTGAAAGATAGCCATCCATCCCCGCCTCCAGGCAACGTTCCGCATCGCCGTCCATCGCCTGAGCCGTCATCGCAAAGATCGGAATGCGATCCGCACCGTCGCCCTCGCGTCGACGGATCTGACGCGTCGCTTCCAGACCGTCCATGACCGGCATTTGAATATCCATCAGCACCACGTCGAACTCTCGTGCCGCCAAACACTCCAACGCGATCGCACCGTTGACCGCTACTTCGACCAAGTGCCCCCTTCGTTGCAACAGGTTGATCGCGACGGTTTGATTGACCGGATTGTCTTCCACCAACAACACCCGCTTCGACAATCGCGAGGCTTCGATGGTGCTTTCTAGCTCCAACGTGTCGCCGGCGAAGGCCCGTTCCAAAGGCTGTTCGATCATCACGCCCGCAATCGCGTTCAACAGTGTCAAACGCGAGACCGGCTTGAGGAGGATCTGCTTGATGACCGACATCGTGAGTTCATCGCGTGCGCGTGGCGTGTCGACCGAAGTCAGCAAGATCACGGGTACCGAAGCCATCCGCGGCGATTGAGCGATCCGCTGTGCAACCTCATATCCGTCCATTCGCGGCAGAGTCGTATCCATCACCACGAGATCGAACGGCCGAGCCTCGACTCCCGCTCCCAGTTTTTGGAGCGTCTGTTTGCCGTCGACGACGGTCTCACAAACCATCCCGGTTGAGCGCACGATCTCTTCGAAGAGCAGACGATTCGTCGCATTGTCGTCGACGACCAACGCACGCTTTCCCTCCAAGTCGACGTCGAGTGTTTGATCGTCTTCGACCGTCGCCGACCGCAACGGGATCTCAAACGAAAACGTGCTTCCTCGTCCGAGTTCGCTTTCCAACTCCAACTCGCCGCCCATCAATGCCACCAATTGCGAACTGATGGAAAGCCCCAGTCCGGTACCGCCGTGGTGCCGTGTCGTCGACGCCTCCGCTTGTCGAAACGCCTCAAAGATTTTTGTTTGGTTTTCCTTCGAGACGCCAATGCCTGTGTCACGCACGCTGAATCGGTATCGGGTTTCGCCCTCCGAATTCGTGCCGGTCGGTTCCAGTCGCAATTCAACTTCACCCTGTTCGGTAAACTTGATCGCGTTGCTCACCAGGTTCAACAAAACCTGTCGCAGCCGCGTGGGATCGCCCAGCAATCGCTCGGGGACGTGATGATCCACATGCAAAATCATCTCCAATTGATGATCCGAGGCGCGTTGAGCCAACGTGTGCATGGTTTGCGTGAGCAGTTGGTGCACCGGAAACGCAACCAGCTCCAGCTCGAGTTTGCCGGCCTCGATCTTCGAAAAATCGAGAATGTCATTGAGCAAATCCAACAGCGATCGAGCGGAGTCGAGAGCCAACGACTGAAACTGCCGCTGCTCCTGGTTCAGATCCGTCTGCATCAGCAGTTCCCCCATGCCGATCACACCATTCATCGGCGTGCGGATTTCGTGACTCATGTTCGCCAAGAACTGAGCCTTGAACGACTCGGCCTCGCGCGCCTCTTCGGCCGAACGCTCTGCCGCCTCCATCGCGCCGGCCAACTGCTGCTGAACCAAGCGTTCCACTTGCAAACTACTTCGCAGCATCGCAATCACCGTCGCAGCCCCCAACAGCAGCGCCGCGATTGCGGCGAGACGCGCTATCACCGAGAGCCTTGACGTGCCGATCGCGCCGACCCAACTCTGGACGGGAAAGTCGATGCCGACTAACGCTTCCACGTTCCCCGACGCATCTCGAATCGGGGAATAGGCCGACACCCAGGTTCCCCAGCGATCGGTGTAGAACTGCCGATCGAAAGTCGTGTTGGCGCCGGCAAACGCCTCCTCGATCGGCACGGGATTGAAACCCGGTTCCCAGGACTCGCCGATCTCCGTCCTGGATTCTCGCAAGCCCTCGTATTGACCGTCGCCGTCGTAATCCGTTTCCGAATCGATGATGTACCGAAAGCGACCGTCATCCGCGCGACGAAACGTGTAGATGTCTGAGATCGCTGGATTGACTCGTAACCAGTTCTTTTGCGCCTCGATGATCGTGACATACGTGGGATGATCGTCCGGCGTTCCGAGTCCGACCTCCGCATGACCGAGCTTTTCGAGTTCGAGCGCGTAGGTGGGGGCGAGTCCCCGGACCTGACGAATCAATACCCGCTGCGTCGACTCGGCGGTTCGCTCCGTCCACCACCAACCGATTGGCAACAGGATGACGAGAACCGCGCCGCACCAGTCGATGGTCGCGTGCAATCGACCGCTGCGATGAAGGTGGTAAACGATCGCACCGTATGCCGCAGCCAGCAGCACCACGAACAATAAAAAGTCGAGACGATATTCGACGATCGTTTGTGCGAAAGACCCCACCGTTTCTCCAGCCGCCTGCGAATTGTCGCCGCACCAACACCCACCACAATCGTCTCATTATCAGCCGCTCCCAAAGGTGCGACTAGCCTTCAACAAACCGAATCTCCACAACCGTGCCTCACTCCCTCACTCCCTCACTCCCTCACTCCCTCACTCCCTCACTCCCTCACTCCCTCACTCCCTCACTCCCTCGCCACTCGCCTCTCGCCACTCGCGACTCGCAATTCCTCCATTGCTTTCCAACGCGTGAATTTGCTATCCAAGCCGATTCGCTCCTCGCAACCCCGCAAGCCCTGCCCTCAAAATGATCCCAACGTTTCGAGCCACGGTGCTACCCGTTCCGCAACCATTAAATCAATTGGCAGCGGGGCGATCGAAGTTCACGGTGGAATCGATGCGGTTGCCAGATGCATCCGTCTCGATCGTCAGAGACGTGACCGCGCGCGGTCGCGGCCCGCTCTCCGCGGCGGGAGACTATCGTCGTGAGTGCTTCTCGCAAGCAGACGGCGTCGAGTCGTTTCGCAAACATCGCAAACACTGGCGATTGGCACTGGAGAGTCTGACGCAGTTTCGCATCGAGTTGCGACAGCCGACCGTTTGGACGACTGATGACTGGAGCTTCGGTTACTTTCACTGGATTTGCGACGCGTTGCCAAGGCTCGAGATGGTCGCCCGTGAATTCGATCTTTCCGAATTGACGCTGGTGCTGCCGCACAAATCAAAACGGTTTCCGTTCATTGCTCAATCACTTGCGGCATTCCCGCTTGCAGAGACTCGAGTTCTTGGACGGTTCGAGTCGGCGCTGTGTCGCGAGATGGTGTTGCCCACACACATCGCAACATCCGGAAACTATCGGCCCGAATTGATGCAGGCCTTGAGAGCGCGGTGCTGGTCCCATGTCGGCGTCAACCTCAACGACAAACCGAACGAACGAGTCTTCATCAGTCGACGTCGGGCGACTCGGCGACGCCTGATCAATGAAGCAGACCTCCAGAGTGTCCTCGCCAACCATGGGATTCAAAGCGTGGAAACGGATCGGATGCCGTGGGCGGAACAGGTCAGACTCTTCGCATCGACACGACAGCTGATTTCGACCCATGGGGCAGGCTTGACCAACATGCTTTTCATGCCGCCCGGTGGTGACGTGATCGAGATTCGTGACGGGGTCGAGCCGACGACGAACTGCTACCTCACACTCGCCGGGGTCTGCGGCCACCGCATCGCCTACGTGTACTCGACCAAGCAAGGCACCCGCAGCAATCATCACGCCGATGTCACCGTCGACCCGTCCGATCTCGATCGCCAACTCGGCCGAATGACATCCGCCGCGGCTTAAATGGTCAACGTCTCCTGATCGAATCCAGCTGGTGTGGGCTGGATGATTGACGCAAAAACACGCGGCTATCGTGGATAGGGATCGGCGAAGGCACCGAATGCGCCCAAGCCCCCGTCGACTTCCAGGTCGGTGGCGGTCACAAACGAAGCCTCATCGCTGCATAACCAAAGCACCGCCGCGGCGACCTCTTCCGGACGCCCGATGCGACCGAGCGGATGTCGGTTGGCGAGTGCCTCGCCTCCGCCTTGTGCTTCCAGCGTTGCCCTGACGAGAGGCGTGTCGATCGCGCCGGGTGACACGGAGACGACGCGGATGCCCTCGCGCGCGTACTCAACGCCCCACTGTCGTGTTTGCATCACGTTGCCAGCCTTGATCGGACCGTAAACACCGACTTCCCTCGCGGTGCGGTGGGCTTGTCCGCTAGCCATGTTGACGATCACGCCGCTTTGCTGCTTCTTCATCTGCCGAAGCGTGTGTCGGGCCATCCAGGTGTATCCCGAAAAGTTCACGGCCAACATTCGCTCCCAGACCTCACCGTCGATTTCATCGATCGGGTGGTACGACTCTTTGGGTTGGATCGCGGCATTGTTGACAAGAATGTCAACGCCGCCGAACTGCTCGACGGCCCACTCAACGGCGGCACGGCATTGCTGCTCATCCGACGTGTCGCAGCTGTATTGCCGCACGCGTCGATCCGAGGTTTCGTTCACATCGACACACACGACCTCGGCATCCGAGTCAGCGAGCGCCGCGCAGATGGCTTCACCGATGCCGCTTGCGCCGCCGGTCACCAGTGCAACGCGACCGGCATTCTGATAGCGAACCGACCCCCGTGGCCGATCACTCACTTGCGTCGCCTCAGCACGAGCAACGCTTCGACGAGTTCCTTGTCAAACGGCAGCGGATCATCAATGTCATATGACAAGTCGAACGACTCGACGATCTCGAACCGGTCGTCCACCTTCTTCAGCATGCGTTTGAGCTGAGTCGGGGTGTAGATGCGAAGCGGAAACTCGCTACGAATCTTCACCAGCTCACCGCTCGGCCGCTTGGCCTTTAAATCGACACGGAGTGTTTCGAGACGCTTCTTCTCATTGATTTCGGGAACGGAAATCTTCGTCCAAAGCGTCGTGCCGTATCGCTGCATTTTGTAACTCTCGACAGCCGCTTCGTAAGGCTCCTCGGGAACAAGGTGCATGCTGATGATGTACAAGCCGCCGGGCCGAATCGAATCCGCCATCGCGTTGAGATGCGTCAACGCATCCTTCTCGGACAGCAGGTGTCGAAACGTGTTGAAGGTACAGAATGCCGCGTCGAATCGACGCTTGAACGAGGGCGCGGTCATGTCGCCGAGCAAGCACGTCGCTTCGAGGCCACGTCGCTTGAGCTTCTTTTGCATGTAGTTGAGCATGGCCTCGCTCATATCGAGGCCCGTCACGTCGTAGCCTTTCGCGGCCATCGCGACAACGAGGCGACCGCTACCACAACCAGGTTCGAAGACGCGGTTGACTTGCCCCGAGGCATAGCGATCGAACGCGGCCTCAAAAAAGCGAACCTCGTGTGCCGTTTCGTCGCGAAACAGCATGTCGAAGTACTGAGGATATTCGTACCACTTCGCCACTATTGTCCGCCGTCCTCTTTGACGTCTTTGCTTGCTGCCTTTTCGCCGTCCGCAGCCTCGGTCGTTTGGCGTTCGACGATCTTGCCGAACATGTGTCCGCCTTTGTCGCCGTGTTGCCAAGAACCTGCGTATCGGTCGCCGTGAATCATCACTCGGGCATCAAACGTACCCATCCCAGGAATCCAGAGCGAGTCCAGGGTGATCACGGGCGTGTTGCCCGACCAAAGGATTTTCAGATCCAACGGGACTTCCTGATCCACCTGGCCGTATTTGATCTGAGCCTTAAAGCGATACAGATCGGCGGTCGGGAGTTTTTCGCAGGCGTTGATCGAGTAGGTCTCGGTCTTCGGAGTCATGTCCGTACCGTCGACCGTGAATTTGCCGACAAACAGTTTGCCGCTCAGAAAGTTCGCCAAGCGGACTTCGCGCGGCGGACGCTCGTCGGCCGAAACCGTCGCGGTGTACGCGATGCTCGTGAGAAGAAAGAACGCAGCGACACAAACCCGTTGGATGCGGATCATCGAATCAACCACCGTGATCAGAGGGAACGCTCGGAAGATTGCCTCACCGCAGTCTATCCGAGCCGCCGGCTGATCGCCAAGCGGCCGAGTCACTGCAACGCCCACTCAAGGGCTGGCGATTTCGTTGGTCGTCTGAGTCTTGGAGTCGTCTTTCATGTAGATCGGCGACACCAGTGAGGGAAAACGACGCGACGAAGCGGGGTTGGCGTCCGGCTCGAAGTCGTCACCCGACGCGATCGACCCCAACGGAGTGGTCAATGAATCGTCGAGCGTGCGGAGGTAGGCTTCGAGCTTCCACGACGGAATGATCGTGATGCCCAACTCGATCGCGCGTTGCTTGATCTCACCGTCCAACCTCAGGCCATCTTCGTTGTCCACGTCTTTTTGCTGGCCGACGACGAGAAAGCGGACGCCCGGATCCAAGTTGTTGTAGTCGACCGATTCCGCGCCGGCTGCTGCAATCATGCCTTCGAGTCCATCGTTATCCGGCTTTCCGTCTCCGTCGGTATCGATCTCCGGAGCCAACGCGATTCGAACGGTACGTCCGGGTGCCCAGAACGGTGAATAAACGCCATCGCCCTCGATGATCGGGTTGCCGACTTTGGGGAATGAGACGACACGTGCTTCGGCCAAGTGGGGTCCGCGAATGGCGGTGATCTGGATCGAGGCTTTCACGTTGGCGTCCTGCAATCGAGCGGTCTCGTCGCGGTCGATCACGCCGAAGGTGATGCCGGGTCGCAGCGCGTCTGCCGAGCCGAGGTTGATCGAGACGAGTTGGGTCCCGTTGCGACCGCCTCGAACGATGTAGCGGACTTCACCCTGAACGGATTCGAACCGATCCTTGCGGAGCTTGTTCATTTGGATCTTTTGGACATCGATCGTGCTCTGCAGCATCTTGGTCTTGTTGACCAGTTGTGTCTTTTCGGTGCCGGCCTTGCGTTGGAGGTCTTGGAAGCGTTGCTCGGTCAGCGTTTTACTGTCCTTTGCGCTCTCCATCTTCACCAGCATCTCGTTTCGATACGCATCGAACTCGTCCTTCTGCTTGGCCATGTCGCGAACCAGCTGATCGCGATTGTCCTCCGCTGCTTTCTGAGCAGCTCGAGCCGTCGCGACTTGCTGATCACGGTCTGCGTTGGCCTTTTCAGCAGCCTCGGTCTCGCGTTTCGCAAATGCGTTCCGCTCGCGAATCGTGGTCACGAAGTATTCCGGCAGCTTGTGGTAGTTGCGTTGCTCGGGGTCGATTTCGTTGCCGAACACCGTCATGTCGCTGACGAATTGCTGCCCAATCTTGTTGAGCGATTCATCTGCGAAACCGCCACCGCTGCACGCGTCGTATTGATCTTGCGTGAGTTGACCGGTGCCCATCATCGCCTCATAGATGATGACTTTCTCTTCAAAGTCGCGGATGGATTGCTGGGCGGAGGCGAGTTGGTCGCTCTTTCGCTGCTCCTGCTCCGCCATCCGGCCGCCCCAACTCCAAATCAGGAAGTTGAGTGCCAGTGAGAGCACCAGGAGGATGATGCAGGTGATCAAACTGCCGCGAATCACGGAGTCGTCGCGTGCTGCCATGATTTGGAGTTCCGAGCGAGTAGGAAAAGGCCGGGTGAGGAGTAAATCGGTGCCGAGACGCCCTGCCGTATGGAGGTCCGCTCTTTTCTACAGCGGCGCGTCGACTGCAATCGGTTCACAGAATATTCCGAACTAGCGTCCATTCTAGCATCTCCATTGCAGAATAACTGTCTCGGAGGGTCCGCTCGATTCAGTGGTAGCGGTCCTGTGCAATCACGGGACCAGCATCTTGGCCCGCGAAACGCGTTTTACCGCCGCCGGAATCTTCGGAACCCACCCTCCATTTTTACGCGCCAAGACGACCGGTGCGGAACCTTTTTTTTGCCCGGCGGTTAGAATGAGAGAGCGTTCGGCGACGATCCCCCCATATGGGAGTGTGCCGGCCGTCGTTCAGCGTCCCTGACGCCACGCCTACCCCCGTCCGAAATCCAGACATGAAGAAAACTCACCCCGCTCGCCGCATGCGTCGGCGCTCCGCCCGCCACGCGTTCACGCTTTTGGAACTCTTGCTCGTACTCGCGATTCTGGTCGTCCTCGGCGGCATCGTCGCGGTGAACGTCGTCGGCACGAACGAAGCCGCGATGCAAGACGCGACGACAACGCAGATGAAGATGCTCAAACAGAACATCGACATGTACCGCATCCGAATCAACGGACTGCCCGACACGCTCGACTCGTTGCGTGACGGACCAAGCGACGCCGCCAAAAAGGCCAAATGGGTCGCTCCGATTCTCACCGAAGTTCCCAAGGACGCGTGGGGCAATGACTTCCAGTATGAAGTCAGCGGCAACACCTACGAGCTGCGCAGCGGGGGAATCGATGGCCAGCTTAATACCGAAGATGACATCGTTGTCACATCCTGAGGGATCGTGACTCGATCGAATCGTCCCCCCGCGATGGTGATCGATCCATGCAGCTCGGACGGAAATCCGTCGCGTCTCCGCACCGCCGGCGAGCGTTCACTCTGCTCGAGCTGCTGCTCGTCATGGCGCTGCTGGCGCTGATCGCGTCGCTCACCATGCCGCAAATTGCTTGGCTACTCGGCGATCAGCGGCTCGTTCGTGGCGGCAACCTGCTCCGGGAAGAGATGATGCGTGCTCGCATCGAGGCGATGCGGGGTGGCCGAATCATGGTGGTCGAGGCCCAAGTGGACACTTCCAATATTCGTGTCCGGCCTTATTTCTCGCTCGCCGATTCGGTCAACGCCATCGACCAAACCGGCTCCCAAGCCGCATTGCTGAGCGGCGCCGAACAGGCGCAGATCGCGCCCGTCACAGTCGACCAAGACCAGCAGGAGGAGTCTGAACGGACAATCGAGCTACCTGAGGATGTCAGCGTGGCAAATGTTGCCGTGGTGTCTTCGGTGCGAGCGCTCGAGATCGAACAAGCCACACTCGAGAATCAAGCCGAAGGCTACGGCCAACCGATTCTCTTCTATCCCGACGGGACGACGAGCACGGCGGCGATTGTGCTGACTCATGAGGTTCATGGACGACTCTCGGTGAAGCTCCGCGGGATTACCGGCGATGTCTCCCTCGGCGAATTGGGGGCGAACCCATGATCCGTCGTTCTGGTGGTGTCCATCGATCCGCGTTCTCGCTGCTCGAAATGGTGCTGGCGCTGGCCATCTTGGGCGCGTCATTAGCAATCTTGGCGCAGATCGCAGACACAGGAACCGATGCCGCCCGCGAGGCCCGCGCGCTGGTTTCGTGTCGCATGATTTGCCAAACCAAAATGAACGAAGAGTTGCTCAACATCACCTACGGGCAATCGCCCGCGATCGTGGTGGATGAACCCGTCACACCGTTCGATAGCCAGTCAACGGAGACGTATCTCTATTCGCTCGAACTCGCCAACGGGCAATTGGATGGACTTCTTGCGATGCGTTTTACGGTACGAGCGATGGGCGGAGATGGAAGCGAGCAGATCGCCGCCTACGTTTTGGATCGCTGGGTCATCGATCCGCTGGTCGGGCTGGAAGAACTGGAAGCCGAGGAAGAGGCCGCGTGGGAAGAACTGACCGGTAGCGGAGACCCCTCATGATGCGTCTTCGTCGAGTCCGCGCGGGTTTCACTCTGTTGGAGTTGTTTCTCACGCTCACGATGGCCGTGGTGTTGATGACGCTGATCAATGCCGCGTTCCGGTTTTACGCGCAGGACATGGACGCCAGTGACATGGACATGCGACAGTCCATGCTCGCGGCCGCGATCATGCAGATGATCGAAAATGATCTTCGGGGCACAGTGAAACCCGAGCCGCTGGACACGACCGCACTCGAAGAATTGCTCGCCAACACGGCTGCTGCCGCCACGGGTGCCACCGGCGGAGGCGGAGGCGAAGCGACCGCGGGGCTCTCCCAAAGCGGCGCCGAAGCGGCGGGCGTCGCGGACCCCGCGGAGGCTGAGACAGAAGCCGACACGACGGAAACGGACCCAAACATCCTCGAAACGCCAGGACTGATCGGCAACCAATTTCAAATTCAGATCGACGCCAGTTTCTTACCTCGTCTCGAAGAGTACGGGGTGTTACTCAATGCCGATCCATCAAAAGTTGTCGACATCCCGAGTGATCTGAAAACGATCACTTATTACGTGCAAGATCCTCAATTCGCAGGCATCGATGACCCGCTTCTCGAACTGGATGGCGATGCGGCCGTCAGCGAGGAGCAAGGCGGTCTCGTTCGTCGATCCCTCGACACCGCAGCAACCAATTTTGCCGCCATCCAGGGGAACCTCACGACGCTCAATCAGACCGGCGAACTGATCGCCCCGGAAGTCACGGGAATCGAGTTCTTGTATTGGGATGGGGTCACGTGGCAAATGCAATGGAACAGTGACGAGATGGGCGAGTTGCCGTTGGCAATCAAGATCACACTGACCATGGCTGGCCCGCCGGCATACGGAGTTTCCGAGCCCGAACCGCGAGTCTTCACGCACATCGTGCGGTTGACACTGGCAAAACCGATCGAGGAAGAGGAAGAGTCCACGGATAGCTCAGAGGTCACTGGCATATGAGCAAGCGATCGACACCCAAGTCAAAGGCATCCCCGCGGCGCGGTTTCTTCCTGGTGCTTGTCCTCATCGTGATCGTGGTTGCGACGCTTTCGGCGTATTCATTCACAGGCGTGATGGTGGCCTACGACGACGCCGCCTACCTCTCGGCAGACCAAGTGCAGGCCCGCGTTGCTGCCGATTCGGGAGCGGAATCGACGCGTTTGCTACTCTCCCAGCCGCCCCTCGACCGTGACACCGCCGGCGGCGTTTTCAACAATCCGAACCTCTTCCAGGCCGTTGCGGTTGGCATCGCGGACCCCGCGAACCCGTGCAATTACTCCATTGTCGCCCCCAACATCAACGACAACGGCATGCTTTCCGGATTCCGCTTCGGATTGCAAGACGAATCCGCACGACTCAACGTCAACACACTCATCCCACTCGAGGAAAATTCGCAAGGCTTGCTGGCGTTGGTGACGCTTGCCGAAGGCGAGGAGTTGGCGTCCGACAACTTGGCCAAACTGCTCTTACTCGCGCTTCCGAACATGACTGAGGAACTCGCCGATGCGATCCTCGATTGGCTCGACGAAGATGATGAGCCACGCGAATACGGTGCCGAGGTCGACTACTACTCAACACTCACGACGCCCTACGAACCGACGAACGGCCCCATTCTCAGCGTCGAGGAATTGTTGCGTGTTCGTGGCATGACTCCGACCCTGTTGTTCGGGGCAGACAGCAATCAAAACGGCGTGCTGGATCCCGATGAGCAGCAGCGTTTCAACACCACCATCGATACACCAGGCGCTCTCGGCTTGGCTGGGTATCTCACCATTCACGGGATGGAAGCGAACAAGGCTCGTGACGGTTCGTTCCGCGTGAACGTGAATTCGGACGATTTGGAAACGCTCTACGAAGACTTGCTGGACATTCTCGGCAACGAAACCTACGCCAGCTATATCGTGGCCTATCGCATCGGCGGCTCGCCTTCGTCGCTTGCAGGCGTCGTCGGCAACGCGGATGACAACCAAGTGAACGCGCCCGCTCAGGGCAACATCGTCGGCCCTTGGACGCCTGACGCGCTCGAACAATTTGATCTCTCTGGTGGCGGCGGAACGGAGTTGACGCAGGTGCTCGATCTGATCGACTCCACCGTCACCGTGAACGATCGAACCTATCAGAGTCCGTTCTCGTTTCTGACCGCGAGTGAGTATCTCCCGCTCATCATGGATTTGCTTTCGACGAGCGACAATCCAACCATGCCAGGGCGAATCAACTTAAACGAGTGCCCTGCGGAATTGCTCTACGGGATCCCATTTCTCGAAGAAGATCAGATTCTGGAAATCATCGATGCGCGTTCTTCGGACAGCGACGACGAGAATCGGCTCTATGAAACGTGGCCGTTGGTCGAAGGCATCGTGACACTGGATCAAATGCGAAACATTTTGCCGCTGCTAACGGGCGGCGGCGACGTGTATCGCGCCCAAATCGTTGGGTATTACGAAGCCACCGGAATCGCGCATCGGCAACAGGTCATCATCGATGCGACGACCGTGAATCCCAAAATCGTGTCCTACCGCGACCTCAGCCACCTCGGTCGTGCCTTTGACGTGGCCGTGCTCGGCACCCGTGCCGGACTCACGGAAGCCGAATAACTGCAACGAACATTGTTCTCCTTGAACTAGACTAGCAGCATGCCAAAAAAGATTGCCCTCGATTACGACGCCAACGAACTTCGGATCGTTGTCGCCAACTGCTCGCCCGGCCGAGTCGTGGTGACCGATGCCTCGGTCATTCCACTTCAGGAAGGCGAGACGGCGTCGCAGAAACTGCGTGCGTTCATCAACGAAAACTCGTTGCAGAAAAATGAAACCCTCGTCGCGATCGGTCGTGGCAAGGCGGAACTCAGAGAATTGCAATTGCCGCCGGTCCCGGAAGAAGAACTCCCGGACATGGTTCGCTTCCAGGCCATCCGCAACTTTGCCTCGGCCAGTGATCGCGCGATCGTGGACTTCTTGTTGACCCGACGAACGTCCGATGCCAACACGCTGATCGCGGCTGCGGTTAGTCCGTCCGATCTCGATGAGATTCGCGAGCTATGCGGGACATCGGATCTGCTGCCAAAGCGGGTCGCGCTGCGGCCATTGACGGCGGCTTCGATGTACCTTCGCCGTGAGAAGCCGAAGAACATTTGCGTGCTGATCGATCTGCTCAGCACTGATGCGGAAATCGTCGTTGCCCGAGACGGCAAGGTGATCTTTGTCCGTACCGTTCGCCTGCCGACCGGTGACGAACAACGCTCTCGTGCTATCGCGACGGAGCTGAAACGTACGATGGTCGCTTGTGGAGAGTCCGCAACGCCCGAACGGATCGTCGTTTGGGGCCGCCCCGAGGTCCACGCACGCGACGTGGAAGCCATCCGGGAATCTAATGGCGCCGAGGATGTTCGAGCGGTCGACCCGTTCTCGTTGGTCCAAGTCCAGATGGACGCGTCCAAACTCCCCGAGCACAGCGGTCGACTCGCACCACTTGTCGGTCTGCTGGCGAGTGACGAAACGGCACCCGAGACCCTCATCGACTTTCTCAATCCACGCGAGCGTCCGGAAGAAAAACCGAACTACGCACGCACCGGCTTGATGATCGGAGGCCCGATCGCCGCGCTCCTGTTGGTCGGATTCTTTGCCTATCGCGAATCCTCCAAGTGGGACACGAAAATTGCAAACGTAACCGACGAAGTCAATCAACTCACGCCGGGCGCCGAATCGGCTGAGGAAAGCATCGCCCGCACCGAACAGATCGACCAGTTCCTCGACAGCGACGTTAACTGGCTGGATGAACTGAAGCGGTTCTCCGAAAAGGCTCCTTCGAGCGACAAGATGATCGTCGACAGTATCCTTGCGGTTGCTGACATCCGTCGCGGTGGCGGTCAATTGAAAGTCAATGGCCGAGTCACTGACCCTGGAATCATCGAGCCGATGGAAGAATCGCTTCGGGACGAGACGCACCGAATTACCGGCAAGGGATCCAGCGAACAAAAGAACGAACGAACCTATCGCTGGGGCTACTCCGAGACGATCGGCGTGACCGGACCTGACATCCGAAACACACGTTACGAACGCATGGCATTGATCGAAGAGGCTGCCACGTCTGAGGTCGAGGCGAGCGAGCCCGAAGACGAAACGAATGTCGAAGTTGCCGAGGTAGCCGAGAAGGAAAATACGGACACATTGACCGCTGATTCCGAAGCACCCAAGAGCGACGATGCCACCAGCGCCCCATCGGAGTCGAATGCCGAAACTGCAGTGACGGCCGATGAGGACGCGAAGCCCGAAGATGAAACACCCGCTGCCGAAACGGAGGCGTCCGCATGACCCAACGAGAAAAGATTCTTGCACTGCTCGTCGGCACCGTGATCCTCGCGGGCGTCGGACAGTGGTCATACAACCGCTATCAGGCTTCGATCAAATCGAAGAAGAACAAGTTTGAAACACTTGAGGGCAAGCGGATGCGGCTCAGCGAGCAGCAACTGCAAGGTGCCTGGGCGGATCGCCAATACGGAGAGTACTTGGTCCGCAGCGTTTCGAGTGACACCGAAACGGCTCAAACCAACTACAAGGCTTGGCTCTTCGAAGTCCTCAAAGAGCACGGAATCCTTCGCGGCGCATCAGTGACTGGTGATCGGGTCGTGCCCGTGGGTGAGCTTTATCGGCAGCTTTCATTTGAGTTGAATTGCAAAGCGGAGATGCCACAAATCATCGGGCTGGTTCATCAAATCCAAGCGACTGATTTCTTGCATCGCATCAAAGAAATGTCGATCGCTCCAGAACGTGGCGGTGACGCACTGGCATTGAAGATGACACTCGAAGTCCTCTCACTCAACGCCGCTCCCGCCAAGGCGACGACGCCCGAAAGCCAAGCATGGCGCGTCGATCCCGCCCTGACCGCCTACTCCGAGACGATCCTGAATCGCAACCTGTTTGAACCGCCGAACCGGGCGCCTCGCTATGAAGGGCAGCGAACACTCCAAGCCACGATCGGACGTGCGCAGCCGTTCCCGCTCGTGTTCAAGGACCCCGAGGGTCATCGGATGACCTACGAATTGCTCGAAGCGCCCGAGTCCGTCACGCTTGATAAACGAAGCGGAACGCTGCGAGCCGGTTCGGAGGAAGTGACCGAAGTCAGTGTCAAAGTGAAAGTCACCGACGGCGGTTTCCCCAATCAATCAACCGAACAAACCCTGTTGGTCAAATTTAACGAGCCGCCGAAACAGCCAGAGCCCCAAGCAAAACCTCTCAAGTACGACGATGCCAAGCAGACTTACCTGACGGGGCTCGTCCTCGGCGCGGAAGACTGGGAGGCATGGCTCGATGTTCGCACACGTGACAAGACGCTCTACGTTCACGCCGGTGACGAGATCGAGATCGGTAGCGTTCGAGGAGTGATCAAGGCGATCTACTCCGATCGCGTCGAGATCGAGGTGGGTGACAAGACGGTCACGCTCGAAAGCGGCGGCACCCTGAAAGCGGCCGTCGACAAGAGCATCTAACGCCAATGGACTTGTCCGGTGACTGCGGTTCAGCCGAACAGTAGTTGCTGCTTCAACCGCGGCGGCGGAGACTTTGAGACCTTCGGCGGCCTGATTTTCATGATGGCCGAAGCCGCGTAACGGTCCGCACAGCTGAGTTCTAGATTCGACGACCCAAGCATTTTGCGGTGGGTCCGCAAGGCGACGTCTGGAGCATTACACTCTTCACTGAGATGCGCGAGGACCGCCCACTGCAAGTCGGGACTCGCCTGGCGAAGCAACTCCGCCGCATCTTCATTGGAGATGTGACCTCGTTCACCAGCGATTCGCGTCTTGAGCATATCGGGATAGCTCGATTCGATCAGCAACGCCGGGTCGTAGTTGCTCTCCAGAACGACTGCATCGAGAGTTGGGATAATCTCGCCCAATCGGCGAAACGAATGTCCGAGGTCGGTCAACACGCCGAGGCGTTTCTCTCCGTCGTCGATCACAAATGCCACCGGGTCGACGGCATCGTGCGGAGTCGGGATCGTCTCGACGGTGACATGTCCGACCCGAAACGATTGGTCGGATTCGAAATAGTGAATCCGGCCCAGTTTGCCTTGAGTGCGTTTTCGCTGCACCGTCCGTAAGGTCGGCCGCGAGATGTGGATCGGCAAATCGAATCGGCGATGCACCGTCCCCATGCAACGCGTGTGGTCGCCATGATCATGGGAAATGAGAAGTGCCGACAGGCCGTCACTCTCTTTCCCGAGTGATTTCAATCGCAAGTCGACTTGTCGCGCACTGATCCCGGCGTCGATCAACAACCGCACGTCGCCGCATTCGACGTACACGCAATTGCCACTGCTTCCCGATTGCAGACAAATGACTTCCATTCCGTGAGCGTATCGCACGCGGCGACGCCAAGAAACCCCGGCTTTCAGAGTCGATGCTGCGGGGCGCTATTTGGGAAGCCCTCCATCGGATCGTCCGTAGAGTTTGGCAAGAGTTTCGAAATCGGTGGAATCCGAGAGAAAGCGGACCGAACCGTCTGCGATAGCGACGTAGGCGCCGCCTGGATGAAACGAATAGATCCCGACTTCATTCGATTCGTTGACGCCAACTCCATCACTGTTGATCGACCAGACAAAGGTATTGCTCGCGATCCAGCCGGCCTGCCCGTTGTAAAAGGCTCGGGGATTTTCGGGGGTCGGATTTCGTTTGCCGTTCTTCAGGGAGTAAGGCTTTCCTGTACGTTCCACGAGGGCCAGCGTGTGCGAAAGGCCATCGGTGACGTCGCGAAATTTGCCTTGTCGATAGCTTCGCAAGTGTGACCCAGTGGTCCGATCTCTGTCAAAAACGGGCCAACCCCAAATGCCCCAGCGAACAAACTTCGTTTCGTGAGGGCTGGCATCATCCGGAATCGTTTTTGGCAAAACTTGAATGCCGGCCATCGCGTCATAGTCACTCCGCACCAATGAGTAGCGATGCTTGTCCTCGAGGTCTTCCTGCGGAATCGAAATCATTTCGTGCTTGAGCCCCCACCCCAACTCTCCCGGGTCGCCTCCGCTGGGGCAAAGGAAACTTGAAACTTCGGTATGTCCCACCGCTTCGTTTTCGCCGGACGTCGCAAGCATCTTCATATTGATCTGTTGCTTGAGTGATCCCTGTTCAAGATACGGGAGCAACGGGACGCGCCACGAATGCATGTGGAACAAGTCCCATTCCTTCAATGGATACGAGAGTGCGGTCCCGTTGTAGAAAGACGGCAGGGCGCGTTCGGAGTTGTGAAACGACTGAATGGCCAGAATTGATTGACGCAGGTTGTTCTGACACTGAACCTGGCGAGCCGACTCGCGTGAAGATTGAACGGCAGAAAGTAATAGTGCCAGCAGCACACCGATAATGGCGGCAGCGACCAAGAATTCGATCAGTGTGATTCCGTTGCGACGCAAAACGACCTCAGGAAGCGTGGTGTCGTTGGAGCTTTGTGTGCAGGAGGATGCTTTCGCGTCCTGCGTTTGTTTAGCAATCTCGAGAATCATCCGAAAAACAGGGGTCGCACTTTCGATTAGAATCCGAGCGACTCGCTCCATGGAATTCCTGATGAAAGTGCCAACCACTGCCCTCCGAATCACTCTGTTCTTTGCCTGGGTTTGCGTTTCGCAAGTTGGACTTGCGCAAAAGATGCCACGCGAGGATGTCGTCGACGTCCCGGCGATCGGCGAAGGGTTGTGTGTGAGCAACGTGTTTCAGTCCGACATGGTGCTGCAGCGTGACAAACCGATTCGCGTGTGGGGATGGGCCGCGCCGGGCGAGGAGGTGACCGTGGTCTTTGCGGAAGGCAAGGCGACCACGACCGCGGAGAAAGATCGCTCGTGGACCGTCACGCTGCCAGCGGTTGCCGCAAACGCGGCGCCGCAGCAAATGGTGATTCAAAGCGGCGAGCAAAGGTTGACACTTGAGAACCTGCTCGTTGGTGACGTTTGGATCCTCGGCGGCCAAAGCAACATGGAGTTTGAACTGGCCAAAGTCGAGAACGGGAATCTCGAAATCATCTCTGCCAACTATCCACAAATCCGGATCCTCACCGTCCCTTACGGCATCGGCCCCGAAGCAAAGCCTGGCTTCGCACGGCTGCACGAGTACAGCAGTTGGTTCGGACGCCATTTTCGCAAAGGTGACTGGGACGTGTGCACGCCCGAGATCGCGCGCGAGCTTTCTGCCATCGGATTTGTCTTCGCACGGCGGGTTCATCAAGCAACGCAGGTACCGATCGGTGTCATCGACGCCTCGCGCGGAGGTACGACCGTCGAAACGTGGACACCGATTTCAGTCTTACGCGAGATGAACAGCGAAACGACGCAAGCCAAGCTGTCCAAGTTCTATCAAGCGGTCGCCGACTTTGATCCGCAAGCGGATCTCGAAAAGAGGATCGCACAGCACGAAAACTGGCTCGAGCGACAGGCCAAAGAAGGCAAGACGGTTCCCGACGATCGTAAAGCACCCCCTGAAGACCTGCGGCCCGGCCCTATCGGAGATCACAACCATCCGGGGCACTGTTACGCAGGCATGATCGCACCGCTGGCGGGACTCTCGGTGCGAGGTGCGATCTTTCACCAGGGCTACAACAATGCCTTCGATGGCTCCATCGGCGTCGAGATGTATCACGATGTGTTTCCCGAGATGATCAAGGCTTGGCGGAACGCTTTCAACGATCCTGACATGCCGTTCGGAATCCTTTCGCTGTGCACCGATGGTTATCCCCAAACCCACGATGACTACTGCGAAAAGATGTTCAATGCCGGCATCGAGATTCGAGCCGCGCAGTACGCCACCTTTCTGCGTCTCTACGAGTCTGGCGATCAGAACATCGGTTTCGCCAGCACCTACGATCTGCGTCGAAGATGGTACCACCCGCAACTCAAACTTCCGGCAGGCGAACGGATCGCGCGCTGGGCGCTGGCGACGCAGTACGGCTTTGAACGCCAAGTGCAATGGAAGCCGCCGATGTTGACGGGCATGGAAATCGAACCCGGCAGACTGATTCTGAGTCTCGACACCGACGTCAGCGATCCCATGGACGGCACTATCGAAGGTTTTGCGATCGCGGGTGAGGATCGCAAATTCCATCCCGCCGACGTCGCCTACGCCGAGAAAGGAAAAGACGGCCGAGGCCGCGTTCAGTACGATCGCAAGCGGTTGATTCTCACCTCAGCGATGGTCGCCGAGCCGATCCACTTCCGTTACGCGTGGGGACGCAATCCACTCGCGAACCTGCAAGCCACCGGCAACAAGGATTTGCCATTCGCGACACAGCGGAGTGACGACTGGAGGATGGAGCAAGTCCCACGCGGGATTCTCCCCGACGATGCAGCCCGCCCCATTTCGAGAGGGGATCGAGGAAAACTGCTCCAAGCGCTGCGGGAACAGGACAAGGCGAGGCGGCGACGCAATGCCGAGAGCCTGTTGGAGTCGCTCGGTGGGTGATCGAGACCTCGACACGAATCGCATGCGGAAGGTTTCGCAGCGCGGTTAAAAAAAATTTGGGGGGATGTATTTTGGCAGCCGTGCTTGTGGAAATTCCTTTGTGTGACCCGGCTTGGTGCTAAGCAATTCAAAGGTGGGCTATTCCGCCAGTAGAGCAAAGCAAGAAGAAAAGGCGACACGGACGCTGCGACAGCGGCCGATGAAACGATATTGACGTACCCCGGATCGAAACTAGCATCCGAAAACTCTCAGTCGACCGTGCCTCGCCATGTACGCGATGGATTCCCTGGTTGACCGCTGACGCCTCACTCCGAGGCTCGCTACGCTGCTTTGTTTAGGACTCCATGCTCAACTTCTTTCGCTCCAATACGGCGAATGCCAAGGACGATCTTCTTTCCGGACTCACCGTCGCACTCGCTCTTGTTCCCGAAGCCATTGCGTTTGCCTTTGTGGCGGGCGTCTCGCCTTTGATCGGGCTTTACAGTGCGTTCTTCATCGGCTTGATCACTTCGATCTTTGGCGGTCGTCCCGGAATGATCTCGGGGGCTACCGGAGCCATGGCCGTCATTGTGGTGGCGCTGGTCCAGTTGCATGGCATCGAGTATCTGTTTCCGGCAGTCATTCTTTGCGGGGTGATCCAGATCGCGACCGGTTTTGGGCGTCTCGGAAAGTTGATTCGCATGGTTCCGCACTCCGTGATGCTCGGCTTTGTGAATGGGCTCGCCATCGTCATTGGGCTGGCTCAACTAGGCAGCTTTCGAACGATTGACGCGGGGAGCAACGAACTGACGTACCTCTCGGGGCGTCCTCTCGCCATCATGCTCGCGCTCGTGGCTTTGACGATGAGCGTCATTTGGCTGCTCCCCAAAGTCACACGGGCGATTCCCGCCTCTTTGGTCGCGATCTTAGGCGTTACGCTGATTTCACTGGGAATCAACCAGTTTCAGACCGACGGCGGCTCGAATTTGGTGCCGACCGTAGGAGACATGCTGCAGACGAATGCAAAGGCCGCAGCCCTGGAGCAACACCGACACGCACTCGCGAGCCTTGGCGCGGAGTCTGATGTCACGCACGCCGATGATCAAACGATCCAACTGGTCGGTCGGCTTTCCGGTGAGCCTGGTGCCGCAGACAACGCAATGCCGGATCCGACCAGCACGGTGAATGTGGACGACGTTGGAATCAGTGGTGGATTGCCAGTTCCATTCTTCATGGAGCACGCTCTACCCCCACTCACCTGGGAGACGCTGTGGATCATCTTCCCGTTTTCGCTCACCCTGGCGGCCGTCGGCCTCATCGAATCGCTAATGACGATGACGCTCATCGACGAGATCACCGAGACGCGCGGACGCGGCAATAAAGAATGCGTCGGCCAGGGAGCCGCCAATGTTCTTTGCGGCATGTTCGGAGGAATGGGTGGATGCGCGATGATTGGACAATCACTCATCAACGTCAACTCGGGTGGTCGCGGCCGACTCAGTGGCATCACGGCCGCTGTCTCGCTGTTGCTATTCATCCTGTTCTGCGCTCCGCTCATCGAGAGAATCCCGATGGCAGCACTCGTCGGAGTGATGTTCATGGTCGTGATCGGAACCTTCGAGTGGGCTTCACTCAAGATGATTCGTCGCGTTCCAAAGACGGACGTCATGGTGATGGTTTTGGTCGCCGGTTACACCGTGATCATGCATGACCTCGCGACCGCTGTGATCTTGGGTGTCATCGTCTCGGCCGTCGTGTTTGCTTGGCAGCACGCGACGCACATCGGCGCCCAAACGCATTTGAACGAATTCGGAAGCAAAATCTATCAACTGCATGGGCCGCTCTTTTTCGCCTCGGCCAGTTCCTTCAAAGAGCTTTTCGACGTGCATCGCGACCCGGACGACGTCGTCATCGATTTTTATTACACGCGGGTCTACGACCAGTCGGGGCTCGAAGCGATCAATGCACTTGCGGAACGCTATGACGCTGCGGGTAAACGATTGCACCTGACCCACCTCAGCGGTGAGTGCCGTGAGCTTCTTGATAAGGCGGGTGACTTGGTGGAGGTGAACGTGTCGCGCGATCCGCAATATCACCTCGCAACCGATCGCCTCGCGTAGTCGACGATTGTGAAGCTTCTCTTCCCCTGGAGTTGACCTGACACGGCCGCGAACTCGGTGGCTTCGCTACGCTGCGTTGTATGGCCCACGTGCCGAACCGCAGTAAAACGAACCAGCACCAGCACCCCGGGGCTTTGGGACGCAGAAGGTCGCAAACGCAATCACCGGGTCCGATCACGGACGCTGTTCGAGATCGCTTGGCACCGCCCCTCGCCGCGCGTAGACTCGGGGGATGAACGTCAATCAATTGAATGATCGTTTTGCGATCGACGGTGTCGTGCGTTTCGAGGTCGGCGAAGGTGGGCTCACGCGTCTTTCGATGACCACCGAGCATGCGAGCGCAACGTTGTACACGCACGGTGCTCACGTGACGCATTTCCAGCCTGTTGGTGGCGAGCCCATTTTATGGATGAGCGGTGCCAGTCGATTCGAAACAGGCAAAGCGATTCGCGGCGGAGTCCCGCTCGTCTTTCCGTGGTTCGGGCCGCGCCAAAACGATCCGGATGCGCCATCGCATGGTTTGGTACGAACTACGGAATGGTCGGTGACAAACGTCGAACGACTCGAGAGCGGCAGTGTCTGCGTCACACTCGAACTGTCGGTTGACACGTTTCAAGTCGTCTACCGAGTCGCCGTCGGCGTCACGCTGGGCTTGGAGATGGTGGTCACCAACGTTTCCGGCGAACCCGTCCGTTTCGAGCAGGCGATGCACACCTACTTCACCGTCGGTGACGTCCGGAAGATCGGTGTGCGTGGACTCGAAGGGGTTACCTACATCGACAAGCTCGATCAACTCAATCGAAAGGTGCAATCGGAGGCACCGATCACATTTGGTGCCGAGACCGACTCGGTGTACCTCGATACCGAGACAACGGTCCAAATCGAGGATCCCGTGCTCGGACGCGTGATCGAGGTTCAAAAATCGGGTTCACGGTCGACGGTTGTTTGGAATCCTTGGATCGACAAGTCGGCAAAAATGGGCGACTTCGGTGACGACGAGTGGCCGGGCATGGTCTGCATCGAATCCGGAAACATCGCTGACAATGCGGTTGAACTGGGACCGGGTGAGTCCGCGAACATGTCGGCTTCGATCGGACTGGTTTAGCTATAGCTACTCAAACTGAGCGGTATTTTTGAATTCACCCTCCCTCGTTTTGTCTTTGATGCCAGCGGCATCAAAGACAAAACGAATGGGAGGGTCGGTTCTTTTG
>JBCBOT010000101.1:0-23435 GCA_039821165.1 Planctomycetota bacterium
TTCGGTTTCCTTGCCGTTGCGTCGCTGTACTTCCAGCCCATACGTCTCGCCGTGATATCCCATCAGCTCGAAAAGCCCCTTGTCATCCGTCAGAACGAAATTGCCCACTCGACGGCCGAAGAAACGCTTCCCGGGTATCTCTTCCGTCAAGCAGACCTCGGCACGTGCGGCGTGTTCTCCATCAATGAGCAAGCGTCCTGAAATCACCAAGGGATATCGGAGCACAACCTCATCGATCTTGTCCTCCGGGTTGAAGCGGACTCGCGCGTGGGTGTAACGTCGCCCTCGCCCTTTCTCATCTTCGCGTCCGTCTTTGGAAACGATCAGCCTGCCGTCCTGCCACTCGGCTAACTGTGGCTCGATTTCAACGGTCCCCTCCAGGTTTGAGGTCGTCGGCGGAATGAGATCCTGAATCAGCCGATAGACTTTGCCGTCGCGTTTGATGGTCACCCAATGCGTGGCGCGGACTTCGGCCTGCGCTACAGGTGCTCCGTCGACGTCGACAACCTGTATCTTTCTCACGCCCGAGACTTCGCGACCTGGTTCTTGCGCCTGGATAAGGCCGGTTGCGAACAGCGTCACCAGTACCACCGAAGCCAGGCGGATTGAAACATCGCGTTGCCGGACGGCTTCTCGAACAGACGTTGTACGATTTAGAATCATTCGGAAATCCTCCGCGCTGAGTTACGAGCTTCACCACCGCTCATCCTACCCTCTGCCAGACCCCGATTCGCCATGCCTCGAATGACCGACGACCAAATCATCGAGACGCTCCGACTCTACCGCGAAGCTCTGCAGGAGACACAGCGTTTGTACATCGAAGCGGGGCAACTCGTCCGCGGCTCGTATGCATGGCTCGGTGGTGGCGAGGACGTCGACGCGATCGCCGTCGCCGAACAGATGAACGACCTGCATCAAGGCTTTGTCATGAAGGTCTTTGCGGCGGTCTTTCCCGACGCCGATGCAAAGAACATGGAGCAACGGCAACTCGGGCGTGTGCTGCTGGAACATGTCTGGGGTAAATCCGTCCTCGGCAGCCAATTGCACGACGCCGTCAACTGGCTGATCAATGCGTCGGCCGACTTTGCGTGGGAGGACCTCGTCCGTCCCTTCAACGAACTCCCCGAGATCCGCGACCGCTGGGGCGAACTCGAAACACTCGCGATGCGGATGACAAAGCTACTCGCCTCTGTCGACGGAGACGTCAGCGCGGCTGACAACCGAGCGATCCAGCAGATGACGGATCGCTTCGACGCCGCTCACCAGCGGGCACCGGAAACACTGGCGAGCGAACAGGACACTGCGAACGCTCGCGATGCCATTCACTGGCTACGAGAAGAAGCAAAACGTCTACGTGAGGGAGTCGGCCCCACGGCGGCCGAGAAACCGACACCGATCGCCGGTCCCGGCGGAACCGCGAATCGAATCAAAGTCGAGTCCGACGCAGAACCATCACAAGACACATGCACACCCGAAGAACGACTCGCCGAGGCACGTGCCAAATTGGACCGTCTGATCGGGCTCGACAACATCAAAGATCAGATCGAAACGCTGACGAACTTTCTTTCGATGGAACGCAAACGTGAAGAAATGGGGCTACCGACATCGCGTCCCAGTTTGCACATGGCCTTTGTCGGGAACCCCGGGACCGGCAAGACCACCGTCGCTCGAATCATCGCCGAAATCTACGGTGCGCTCGGCATTCTTAAAAAAGGCCACCTCGTCGAAACCGATCGTTCGGGCCTCGTCGCTGAATACGCGGGACAAACCGGCCCGAAAACGAACGCCAAAATCGATGAAGCCATCGACGGCGTGCTGTTCGTGGATGAAGCCTACACACTGATCGACGAAAGCGGCCAAGATCAGTACGGTCGCGAGGCCGTGCAGACACTGCTCAAACGCATGGAAGATCAACGCGATTGCCTGGTCGTCATCCTCGCCGGCTATCCCAACGAGATGCGAACCATGATTCGTAGCAATCCCGGATTGAGTAGCCGCGTCGGAACCACGATGCAGTTCGCCGACTATCCACCGGAGTCACTTTGCCGCATCTTTGAATTGATCGCGAAGAAGTCCAAATACACTCTCCCGACGGAATCGCGACGACGATTGCTCCGGGGATTCACGTACTTGTTCGGCACGCGTGATCGTCACTTCGGCAACGGCCGCACCTCACGAAATAGTTTCGAACGAAGCGTTCGTCGACTCGCCAATCGAGTGGCCGATGTCGAGGAGGTCACCCGTGAATTGCTCACAACGCTCGAGCTGGATGACATCGAAGTCGCCGGCATCGAACAAGCACACCTCAAAGCGATGGCGGCCGAACCGGGGAGAGTGCGCGTCCAGTGCGACGGGATCGTCAAAGTGATCGATGATGCGTTGCTCGGTACCGAAGTCACCTGCGACGAATGTGGCAAAACCTTTTTCGCCGACTTCGGCGAACCGGTAATCGAGCTACCCGAAGGCGAACAGGAGGCGATGTAGAAACGCGGGAAACAGACAAAGACGTGTAAACCTTCGCGGCGTCGACTAAAAAGGGGACTCTGTTCGATGTTTCCCCACGCATTCCCCCGCCCCATGCACCGGATCACCCTGCTGTCTGCGGTTTGTCTGCTATTGATCGCAGCCCTCACGAATCGCGTCACAGCCGAAACGCTTCGCCACCCGGCACCGCTCGAAACCCAAATCAAGGCGACCGGCACCAGCGAACTTGTGCGTCAGATAAAAAAACGAGGCGACCCGCGGCGCGGTGCGAGAGTGTTCTTTACCTCGCCCGCAGGGTGCGTCAAATGTCATGCCGGTGACGCGCAATCACTTCCACTTGGGCCTGAACTTTCCAAGCTCAATCCGAAACCGACCGCCGAATCGATCGTTGAGTCGCTGCTCTATCCTTCGCGCGAGATCCGCAAAGACTACCGAACGGTAAAAGTACTGCTTGCCAACGGCGATGTCATTCGCGGCATGCCGGTGCGCGAAACCGATCAAGACTACGTACTGCGTGACCTCACCAACCTCACGAAGGAAATCACACTCAACCAGGACAACATCGAGGAGATTCTCGCCGACAAAGTCTCACTGATGCCGGAAGGCTTGATCGCCACACTGCCGGAGCTTCGAGACTTCTATGACCTTGCCAGCTACTTGATTGAAATTGCCAATGAAGGTCCAGAGCGTGCCGCAGAATTGCAACCAACGCCCGACCAATTGATCGTCCAGGATGACACCCTGAACCTCGACCATGCGGGCATCCTCTTGCGTTTGAAGACGCGTGACTTCGAAGCCGGCAAAAAGATCTACAACGGGTACTGTTACAGCTGCCACGGAACGGACGGCGAAACGCCATCTCTTCCCACCGCACGCGCGTTCGGCTCGCAAACACTCAAATTCGGCGCCGACCCGTATGCCATGTTCATGACACTCTCGCGCGGAAACGGATTGATGGCCGCGATGACACACCTGACGCCGAAGGAACGCTACCAGGTCGTGCACTACGTTCGAGAGCAGTTCATGAAAAACCGCAATCCCGGCTACAAGAAAGTCGATGACGAATACCTCCAACAGCTTCCTCGCGGCAGCGATCTCGGAGATTCAATCCCGATCATCGAACGTGACTATGGGCCCGCATTCGGTTCCCAACTTGAACGTCGCGTTCGCAGCGCCCTCACGATTCGCGCCGGCGATCTGAGCATCGCTTACAACCTGCACAACTTGGACATCGCATCGGTTTGGCGTGGTGGGTTGGAACTCGGGCAAACACAACATCAACGCGACCGCGGCGAAGGCACTGCGGATCCGGCTGGAAATCCGATCGAGGAATGGAGCACGTGGCGTTGGGGACACGACGGAGTGCTCGATTATCCGACCGAAGGCATATTGCCACGCGGTCCGCTACCGCGAGAGCTCGTCGACTATCGCGGCTACCACCTCCACGGCGATCGTGTCGTCCTACGCTATTCGATCGATGGCCGCGAAGTACTGGAGTCGCCGGAGGCTTTCGATAACGTGCTCGCCCACACGTTACGTCTCGGCCCGGGTAAAGCGCTCACGCTCGCTGTCGGAGCAGCACCGCAGCGCGATCATCAGATCGATCCGGAAGGCCAAACGTTTCCAGCATCGAGCCCCATTGCGCTGACGAACATCGACGCGAGTCATGACCTCGCCCGATATTTTGCGGCAACCGTTCGTGGCGACGCCGCAGGAATGCGTTGGCGGATCGATGGCGAGAATCGCTTGATCCTTGAAATACCACAAGCGGATCAACCAAGGGTCATCCAGGTCGTTCGCGGTGTCGGCGATGACCGCGCGACGATGGTGAGATTTCGTGATGCAGCCCGCAACGACCGCTATCCACCGCTAACCGATCCGAACGAGTTCGTCACCGGTGGCTCGGTCCTTTGGCCACAAACAATCGACACCGTTGGCATCACGGGCTTGGAGCAAGGTGCGTATCGCATGGATACGCTCACCCTACCGGATCAGACGCCATGGAACAGTTGGTTCCGGACTTCCGCCCTCGACTTCTTTCCCGATGGCAGGATGGCGGTCAGCACCTACGGCGGTGATGTTTGGATCGTCACTGGAGTCGACGAAGACCTCACCCGTCTGACGTGGAAACGCTTCGCCGCCGGACTCTACGAGCCCTTCGGACTCAAAGTGGTCGATGAAAAGATTCTCGTCACCTGCAAGGACAGGATCACCCGCTTGCATGATTCCAACGGCGATGGTGAAGCCGACTTCTATGAGTCCATCATCGGTGATCCCGACGTCTCGCCCAATTTCCACGCCTTCAATTTTGATCTCCAAGTCGACGAAGAAGGCAATCTGTACTATGCCAAAGCGGGTCACGGCGGAGACTACGACGTGCCGGGCGCGATACTCAAAATCTCCCCAGATGGTCGACAAAGCGAAGTGATCGCGACCGGCTTTCGTTCACCAAACGGGATGGGGATTTTGCCCGATGGTCGGGTCACGGTTAGCGACAATCAAGGTCAATGGGTGCCTGCATCCAAAATCAATGTGATCAACCAAGGCGGTTTCTACGGCTGGGTCCAAACGTACGAAAAGAAGGGCATGTGGTCACCCGGTGGTGGCAGCATTGATATTAAGAAAGTCGTCCCACCCAAATCCTTCGACCCACCGCTCGTGTGGATGCCGCAAGAGTTCGACAACTCCTCGGGCGGTCAGTTGTTTGTCAAAGACAGACGCTGGGGTCCACTCTCCGGTCGCTTGCTGCACACCAGTTTCGGCAAAGGTTGGATGTCGTACACGATGCATCAACGAGTCGGTTCGGTCGACCAAGCCGCGATCATCAAACTGCCATTTGATTTTCGCACCGGAATCATGCGGGCTCGCGTGAATCCTGCCGACGGGCAGGTCTACGCGACGGGCCTGCAAGGCTGGAACGGCGGCGGAAGAACCGGACTTCTCGATGGAGGCATTCAGCGTTTGGTCTACACGAGCAAGCCTGACCGCTTCGTGACCGATTGCCAGGTCGAACCGGACGGGCTTCGCTTCAAGTTCAATTTCCCGCTTGATCAAGAATCAGCGAATGCGCTGAGTTCCTATCGACTTCAACATTGGAATTACCGATGGCGAGCCGAGTACGGAAGCGACTTCTACTCGCCAACAACCGGAGAAGTCGGAAAGGAAGACTTGGTGGTTGACTCGGTCGAAGTTGGGGAAGATGGACGAAGCGTCAAGCTCCGAATTCCAACACTCCGAACCGTACACCAACTGCATGCGATTTTGTCCCTACAAGATCAAACAGGGTTGGCGTTCGACGAAGAAGTCTACTGGACGATCAACGCGATTCCGCAAAGATAGGCAGCCTCGGTCTCACTTCATCGTTTCGCACTGTTCTCAGCTTGTCATCTCATGAGAAAAACAAACGCCACACGGCTTCTATTGATTCTGATCTCCAGTGTCTGTTGTTCAATCGAAACGGTGGCCGACGATGCAATGGTCCTGTTCCACATCCCCGGCGAGGATGGAAGCGAGACGGCCACCAGTTTCGCATCGAATGTCGCGGGAGAAATCGACAACCATGGCTTTGTCGAGATTCGCAACGGACGGTTTACCCTTTCGGGTAAGAGACAACGGTTCTGGGGTGTCAACCTCTGCTTTAGCGCCAACTTCCCGACCCACGACGAAGCAGCACGGATTGCTCGACACTTCCGAAAACTAGGCCTCAACATCGTCCGCTTCCACCACATGGACATGCAGGACGCCCCCGGTGGAATCTGGCGCACTCGTGCCGATGGCCGGCGCGAGTTCGATCCCGAGCAGATCGACCGGCTGGACTTCTTCCTCAATGAACTGCACAACAACGGCATCTACGCAAACCTCAATCTGCACGTCTCGCGAACACTGACCGAAGCAGAAGGTTTCCCCGAGTATCAAAGTGGGCTGTGGTGGACGGACTCCAATAAATGGGTGACCTACTACGACCCCGACGTGCAACGAGAACTGAAAACGTACTGCCGCCAATTACTCACACACGTCAATCCCTACCGAAACCTCCGCCGAAGCGATGATCCCGGTGTCGCGATGGTCGAGATGCTCAACGAGAATTACTTCTCGATCAAAGGCACAGAACTGGTTCGACGTCTTCCTAAACGGTTCCAAAACTCATTCCGCGCCAAATGGAATCAATGGTTGAGCGACAAGTATGGTAGCGAAGCACGCATGCGGAGCGATTGGATAAAGCAGCAGCAACCAATGGGTGAGGTACTGGTCGGACCCGCCAAATGGAATGAGGACCTCGGGTCTTGGGCGTTCTCGGAGTCGAATGTGTCAGCCCGCAAGAAGTTCGGGACGGCGGGACCAAAAGCGGACGTCAGCGCTGTTCGGTTCGAGCCCACGGGACGCTCCGACGCCGACCATCACCTCCAACTCCGACACTCGAACCTGAAGCTTGTCAGCGGCCAGCCTTACACATTGAAGGCATGGGTGCGGGCGGACAAAGAACGCATGGTCGGATTGGAACTCTCAACCAACCAGGGCGGAGAGTGGCGCGACCTCGGTCTCTTTGAATCGGTTGGCGTCGATCAAGAGTGGAAGGAATTGCGTCGCACGGTGATCGCCCGCGAATCACTCGATGGAGAAGTCAATCTGTCATTCAACTTTGGTTTGGATGCGACCCCCGTCGAGTTTGCGGGCGTCTCGCTTCAGGAAGGCGTGGAAATGATCGCTCTCGATAAACGTCAGAACTTTAAGGATGCGTCGGTTGGCGTTCCCGAGACGGGCTGGCCTTCGGCTTCGCACCACGACATGCAAGATTTTTTGGTCGATACCGAACGAAGTTGGATCCTGGAACTGAAGTCGTTTCTCAAAAACGAGTTGGGAGTCAAGGTTCCGATCACCGCCTCTCAAGAGAACTATCACGCTCCGGGAATTGTTGCGGAGACGTGTGATTTCGTCGATTTCCACAACTATTGGCACCATCCTCTTTTTCCGGGGGACGCGGCTTGGAGCAAAGAACAATGGACGGTCGAGCAACAGGCTATCGAGTCGGCTCCGACAAGAAGCAATTGGCCCGCAAACTCCTTGCTCATGCGGACCGGCTGGAGGTACCACAACATGCCCTTTACTCTCAGCGAATGGAATCAGGGCGAGCCGAACGCCACGGGCTCCGGCGCGGTCATGATGGGGGCGGTCATCGGTTCGCTGCAGGATTGGGACGGGATCATGTTTTTCAACTACACCGACAACGGCGACCGTTGGTTCTCGGATCACTTCGAAGGATGGTTTGACTTCGCCGGGCACCCCGTCAAACAAGCGGTGCTGGCAGCGGCGGGCAATCTCTACTTGCGAGGCGATCTCCCAAGCCTAAAGAATCGTTTCTCAGGAACCCTCACCGACAGGCTTGACGGTCGAGCGGCATTTCAGGCTCAAATTGGAATCGACGTCAACGCGACACACGCTGAGTCTGTGTCAGTACCCGAGACAGATCGCTTTGAAACCCCTGACGGGTCCGTTCTGTGGGACGCGAGCGATCCGGATTCGGCCTTCATTCGCCTCAACACGGAAAAGACCATCGGCGTGTGGGGACTCGTCGCAAACCAGAACTTCGAGATCGGAAACACGAAATTCCAAGTCCGCGACGTGACTCATCAATACGCGACGCTGCTGTTGACGTCGAAGGACAACCAGCCGTTGAAAACAAGCAAGTCGATGTTGCTGCTGGCTTCCAGTGGCGCTGAAAACACCAACATGAAATGGAACGAGGCGCGCAACTCAGTCGGTGACCAATGGGGTACAGGGCCGACGAAGATCCATCCCGTCAATGCCGTGATTCGGTTGCCAAGGGCTGAGATTTCCGGCACACCAACGGTGTACGCACTCGACGGTACCGGAAGACGCACCGAAAAAGTCGATGTCGCCACCGAGCCGGCAGATTTCGTGATCGTGATCGGAGGCCGCTATCAAACGCTCTGGTACGAAATTGATGTCCAGTAGCGGCACGTATGACGCGATCGTGGTTGGTCTGGGCGGCGTCGGAAGCGCTACGCTCTATCAACTCGCCTCACGTGGGCTGTCGGTGTTGGGCATTGACCGCTACTCACCGCCTCACACCTACGGCAGTTCCCACGGTCAGACACGCGTTTTTCGAACCGCTTATTTCGAGCACCCGAGTTATGTGCCTCTACTTCGCCGCGCCGCAGACCTGTGGCGGCTAACGGAAGAGCACTGTGGCGAAGAGCTCTATCACAAGACCGGCTTGCTCGAGATCGGACCTCGCGATGGCGTCGTGATCCCAGGAATTCTCCGCAGCGCAGCAGAGTTCGACCTTCCAATCGAAACAATGTCGATGGCGGATGCAAAGGATCAATTCCCTGGAATCGAAGGACCGGAGAATTGGACGGCAGTGGTGGAAGCCGAGGCTGGATTTCTTGCGGTCGAAGCCTGTATCGAAAATCACCTTGCTCTTGCTCAACAGCGAGGAGCGACGGTGCGTTACGGAACCACGGTTGATCAGTGGAAGTCGGTCGGTGATGGCATGGAGCTTAGACTGGGAAATGACCGCGTCCACGCCGCACGAGTTGTCCTCGCAGGCGGCCCTTGGTCCGCTCAGTGGCTCGCAAAGTACGAAGTCGAGTTATCGATCGTCCGGAAACACATCTACTGGTATGAGACCCACGAACAAGGCTATCACCAAAGCAGCGGCTTTCCGTGCTACTTTTTTGAAACGCGGGACGGCTTCTTTTACGGCACACCGGCAATTGATGACGCCGGTGTCAAAGTGGCTCGACATAGCGGTGGCGAGCAGATCACCGATCCCGAAAAGCACCACACTCGTGACCCGCAAGACCAAAGGCAGTGCGAGTCTTTTCTGAAAACGCATTTGCCGAAGGCCTCTCAAAACCAGACACATTGGTCGGGGTGCTACTACACCGTGACACCCGATGAACACTTCATCATCGACCACATGCCGGAGATGCCCCACGTGACCGTCGTTGCGGGCCTCTCCGGACATGGCTTCAAGTTCGCGAGCGTGCTGGGGGAAATCGCTGCCCAATCCGTCGTGGAGGAATCAACAGAGTTCGACCTCGATTTCCTCCGACTCGTGCGTCTGCTCTGAATCGCTCCGATTGATGGCTACGTGGTCTCTGCAGTGAGCACGCAGAGACTCAGCCTTGTTCACGGTCTCGGTCAAGCCGATCCACCAGGCTCAGGAATTCCGCCGCATGTGGACCCAACAAGGCGAAGAGCGAATGCTGATCACGATTGAACGCCTCGCCCAGTGTTTGCAGCCCCAACCGGTGCAACTTGGCGCGACAACGGATCGAAAGAGGTAGTTCGATGATACGAGAATCCCTTGTCACGGCCGCCGAAGCTGAAGATCGAGGCGGCGGCGCGGTTTCAACGACAGCCATGGTGCCACAAAGTGGGCACTTGCCGTCACTGTGTTCGAGCAATTCCTCCGTGACACTCTCAATCGAGGGCATTGCGGGAAAATGCATCGCTGCACCACAACCGGGACAGGGGTGAAGAAGTTGCACCAGAATTCTCTCGATCAATCAAACACCAAAACGTTCCTTCCTTGATCAGAAGGGAGGAAAGAGACGGCGGAAACCATGCACCAGTACGATCACGAAGAAGCCAATGTTCCGCACCAACGAGGCAAGATAGGAAGTGGAAACCAGTGGTGAAGCGACACGAGACGAACGCGACGCGTTGAGTTGCTCGGAAAGTCGACGCATCCAGTGTACCGAGCGCGGCCATTCGATGATGCCGTTGACCCAATCGCTCGGAATGCCGGACTCGCCGGTCGAGGCCCCAATGATGCCGCCCACGATCGCCGCGGTCGTATCCGTGTCTCCACCACATTCGATCACCGATGAAACCGCCGCACGGTAGTCACGTGGGTTCGTAAGCCAAGCGTGAATCACCACCGGGACGGTGTGGTACGTGTAACCAGAGACGCCGCGTTCCATTCCGCTGTTCATTGTAAACGTGTCGGTCGGCTGACCTTCTGAGACGCTACGAAGGACGCGTTGGAGCAAATCAATGAGTTCGGAACCCTGATCGCCGACCAATGCGGCAAGCCGCTCAAGAAACACCCGGCCATCGACAATCTCGTCCCGGCAACCGATGTGGGCAGCCAGAGCTACCGCCATTGCCCCGTGTTCGGCACGGGGGTCCGAATGCGTGACCCGCGTGGAGACGCGAACGAACTCGGCCATCAACCGAACATCATCGAAGTACACACCCAAAATGGCAGAGCGCATGGCGGGTCCGTTTCCGGCTGAGAAAACTCCACTGCGCTTCGGCGCAGTCCCCATCCAAAGTCTCAAACACGAACGGAGCGTTGCACGTCCTATCCCGGCGGGCAGTGAAGCAAACCACCAACGCAGCCTTCTTGCAAAGTCGCGTTCGAAAGCATCGACGTCGGAACCGGACACGACCAAAGACTGCGCTACAAGGCAGGTATGCTCTGTGTCATCGGAGATCATTCCACGTCCGAAAATCAACCGATGGCGATCAGGCGGCCCCAGAAGTCGAGGAATACGGCGTCGTGAAACGCCCTCATAGGGTAAGCCGATTGCATCGCCGACGGCCGTACCAAGCATGCAACCAACGAGGCAAGAATCCCGCATGGAGCAACGCCCGGACGTTTGCGGTAGGACATGGGTCAACCTTCCCGGATTGGCAATGAAGCATCCGAGCGATGCGTTACACTACGCATGACCCGACGCAACAGTTCTCGCGTCCATCACCTTGCCGCATCAAGCCGGACCGAGTTCGGGTTTGGGCACCGGTTTCGCATGCAACGGTTAACTCAACCACGCATCTGGAAACTGAAACGTCTGCGCGTGCTTGATTTGGTCAAACACGACCGGATTCCGATCGAGATAGGCCATCGTTTCATTGACGATTGAATCGCAGACCAAACCCGTTAGCTCAGGGTTTCGGACTGTCGCTTTGATACACCCGTGCCATTGAACCTTGGGATAGTGAATCGAAAGCAATCCGACGACACCGTTTGAAGTTGCGAATACTTCGTCCCGCATCTGGGTTACTGCACGCTCGAGTCCGTCTTGATGAGTACCGCCTTCCACGGCTCGCCCTTTATTGACAAACGAGCAACACACATCATTTTTCCAGCTGTGCAGGGCAAAGACAAACTCCATTGAAAACGGGCCATCTGTTCGCTGCAGGACAATCGGTTCATGAACCAATTGGTAAGGAGATGCGAATCCGACGAACATGTCGCGAATGCCGTTCTCGGCTCGAAACGTTGACTTCCGTCCGTTGTCGTCCAGCGAAAACTCTGTCCCGGGATGGAGGTAGCTGATCCGACGCAAATAGCTCGCCAAGTTGTAGTTCGAGATCGGCACCTCGTCGAAAAGGGTTGCATCGGGCGCAAAGCTCAAGTGAGAACGAAATTCATCAGGCCACTTGACCCCGCAAGGCACGGTTCGCGCTCCATTGCGATACGCATACTCAATTGTCACGCCGCCGGTGGAACGCTCTGAATACGACAAGCGATCCGAAAGTGCCGTGAGGACCGGCCCGTGGCTGAAGACCGAATTCCCGTCGCGGCGAAAACACTCAAACGGGAAACGCCCGCCGTTTTCGTTTTCGAAGACCGGAAGAACGACGTCACTGCCAATGCTGAACTCGAGGCCATCGATCGAGAACGCGAGCTTTGAGGGCGAATGCTGGAGAATCAGGTTCGTCGCGTCCACAAGATAGTGAATCACGCCAAAGAAGCCTGTCGAACCCACGTACATCCCTGGTCGCTTACGAACATGCTCGATATCACTCAAGTTCTCATCGACAGACATGTCACTCACCCGGCGGAAAACGAAAGACTGCCCGAACTGACGGGATAGCATGGAGCGGGGCTGATTTTACGACCTCGACAATGCATGGACAACGAGCACGTCCATCCCCAAGAAATACGCACCAAGAGAGATGTGATCTAGAAGCTGCATCACGCTTATTCTTCGGAAAATTCGATCGTCACCTGGGCACCGTCGGGCAGATCTTTGATCTGTCGGTGAATTTCGGCGGTGATGCCGTAGTGTTCATGAACAGGGAGCACACAGGAGTTGGCTACCGCATACTCACCACCCAGAACAGGAATCAGACGATATCCGTAGCAATAACCGGACTTCAAGGATTTCCCCGCCGCGCCGAGTGCGTCTACCAATGGGATCATCAGCCAGTCCATCGCATTGTCATCGTCATCGATCAAGTGACGGAAATCATCGCGTGAGTCAGCGATTCGTTCAATCGTGCCACAACCGACGTCAAGCATCTGGATGCTCATGTCGTCCAGCTCAATGAAAATGTCGCCGAATCGATTGGCAAACCAGATCGTGAACACGTCGGGAAGCAACCAGCCCCAAGGCTCAAGCACGCTGGGCCAATCAATATCCGATTCGTCGAGCAAGTAGTCGTTCATTTCATATCTAGCTCTTCAGACGCATGGCAACGCAAGCTCACCAATTGCCCTTTCGCGGCCGAACCAGCAGCGCAGCGTTTCGTCATCATGGTGACAAAGCCCAAAGCAACCACTGATTGGATACCCATTGGCGACGCTTATGAAAAGCCTTTGACCCGCCCATTCGCAAAGGGCATCGAACTCGACCGGGTATCGAATGGTTGCGGGAAACGACTCAGCGAATTTGTCAGGATTCATGGATGAGCTGTGATCGCTGTTCGTCGGTAACGCGACTAATCAAGAAGGTCACGGCAACGGTTCGAGTATGCCTCGAACCAGTCCTTGTTGTCCACTGCTGACTGGATACATGACTTGGCGAAGTCGTCCAGCGAATCTAACCGGTCAAACTGAAACGTCTCTGGGTTTGGGATCACGATCTCGAGTGCGCGATTGAGAAAAAACACTGCGCCCGAGGAATTGGATTGAAACGGGTAGGTCTCAGAGGGCGGATCGAACACGGGGCAACCCATCTCCGAATCATTGCCTGCGGGGCTGAAGAGTGAGCCGCGTTCGGCGACCGCGCCGTCAAACGCGTCCGCAAAACCACCCGCCATTTCCGGATCGTCACTGCTCATTCCGAAAAGTGCGACCACATAGGGCGGAATGAACGCGGGCATCTCGCCCGGAACACCGAACGACAATCGTGTGCCGCTCGCGACGTACTGCCCGAGTCCTTCAAGCGAGACAGACTCGAATTCGAGTGAACTCACCAGGCGAATCAGTTCCGCCCAAACGGGCCAACCGGGATCGGCGTCGACCAGTCGTTTACAGAGTGCTTGTTTCACGACTCGCCAAGTGAGACAGGGGAGACTGGTTGGTGCACCAGTTCCAGCAACGGCGCTGATTCACACTCGTTCCGTTCAGTTCATACTTTTCCCGAGAACGCGGAAGGCTTGTGCTACTCGAGCGCTAGCTCAACACGCAGCAATCACCAATCGCAAGCCCGTGTCATAAGCATCCAACTCTCGGAGGTGGCCGTGACGTTGATCCCATCGACCGGAATCAAGGTCGTCTGAGAGTTCGCGAACGATCCGGCTCTCCACCTTGTGATCCAATCTCGCAAACGCGGAGGTTGCCGCCCGCGCATCGGCGTCCAACACACGTTCGGGATGTGCCCAAAACGAACCGGACATCCAGTCTTTGCAGTCGTGTGGAATCGGCACCGTTTGAACTTCGGTCGCCATGCCCGACCAACGCACCACGTCGTCGATCGGCGGGAAGCCCTCGACGTCGAGTCGGCCGATCTCTGGTGCGTAGTCGGTGATCAACCACCAACTCGTGCTGACGTCCGGGTCGTAGGTCAAAATCACCACACGGTCCCGAGAGACACGCAGCAGTTCGCGGATGCCGCGTTCGCGATCATCCCAATGGTGAAGCGTCAGAATTGCCATTGCGGCATCGACGGAATTGTCTCGCAGCGGAATCTCACCTGCACTCGCTCGGATCGCAGGAACTCTGTCCATCGGTCTCTGAGCCGCCATCACATCGCTGGGCTCGACCGCAATGACGTGGCGATCCGACGGCTCGTAAGACCCCGTCCCAGCCCCAACGTTCAAGACCGTTTGCGCACGTCCTAACGCCTCGTGAATCCGAGAGCAGATCCTCGGATCTTCGCGACGCGTTTGAGAGTAACCTTCCCCGATTGTGTCATACCGTACGGTCGCCATGCTTGCCCTCCACACGTTTCGAACGTCTCGTCAGTCTTCGCGACTGAGCCTAAGAGACGAAACGCCAGACGGCAATGGCTGGGTCACGGATCGTTCGAATCGCCGAGAACAAACGTCCTGAGGAATCGATTTGCAGTTCGCTGACTTCGAACGAGGTCAGATCACCGACGTCGAAGTAAGCCGCCAGCCCGTCACCGCTGAAGGTTGGATCAAATTGGCCAAACACGTCGAATCGAATGAACCCGACATCCACGGCAACGATCACACGCCCCGCGCTGTCGATCACCGGACCAGATTCAATGTTGGATTGGAACAAAACGCCATCACTGAGCAATCGGTCGGGTACTTTTGCTAACCCATGGCCTCCGAAGGTGCTATCGAGTTGGCCATCGGCCGTGTAACGCAGAATCGAGCGACTGCCCGTGATATAGATGCGACCCTGCGCATCCAAAGTCAACTCGTCGTAGTTCTCCGCAAAGGAGGACTGAAGACTAAACAGAGCACGCGGCACGACGGCGACTCCGTTGTCACCGAATTGACCGTCCGCGCTCCCATCCTCATTTAGCTTGAGGATGTAGCCTGAATCCCCTTCACGTGAAAAACGGCGAGACGCGAAGACCACGAGCGAACCGTCATCTTTCGCATCAAGTTTTCCCGCCGAGACGTCGGGCGAGGGACGATTCAGCGTCACCACCCCGTTGTCACCAAACGATGCATCCAGTTCACCACTCTCACTCAAACGAACAACGAACCGACCGTCTGTTCCGATCAATCGCCCCGAACCATCGACGTTGTAGACGTCGGGACGATCGGTCAGTTGGTTGGAGAAGCGGAAAATCCCCTGATCGCCGTAGGATGAATCGACTTCGCCGCCCCGCGTCAGGCGGATCGCCCAGCGGTCGTTCAGGAAGTTGCCTTCCGAATCGCGCAGGACGATGTTCAGAGGAATCAGCACGCGGTCCTGTGAATCAACCAGGGTGTCGAGTCCCGTGACGGTCGAGAGAGTCAGCGTGGATGGCAGTGAGTCTTCGACGACTTGAAAAAGGTTCAATGGCTGCCCGCCGTTGAAGGTCGAATCGACATCGCCCGAAGCATCATAGGCTTCGACAGTCGTTTGAAACGCCCCCGAAACCGAACGCCTGTGTCGTTCCGACAAACGTTCCATCGCTGAAAGCGCCCGCGCGGATGAAGCTTCCCTGGGAAAACTCAATCAACCCGTTTTCTGAGACGGAGGTATCAAACTCGTAGCGTTCGGCGAGCTGCTCGGATCGATTGAACTGAAAGACTCCGTTGCCTTGCAACGTGTCCGTCTGCAGGAATCCGGATTCAAAACCGTTCTCTCGGAACACGCCGGATTGGAAGACCTCGGGAGCCTCCGCTTCATACGCCACGCCATCGATCTCAATACGGTCCACGGTCAGATTGAAATCGATATCGTTCTCAGGCTGATAGAAATCATTGATGAATCGAATCTGCACCGAGCCCGGATCGACGACTTCATTGATCCGAAACTCATACGCTTCCAATTCTGTCGAGACGGTCGTCGGTAGAAAGTCGATCGAACCTGCCCAAATCCGAAACTGTTCCCCACCTTCTTCGCCGCGAGCGAAAACCGTGATCGTCGATCCTTGCGGCTCATCAAATTGCAGATAGCCATTGGCGTTCAGGACACTCCCTCGACCCAACCCGGCGACAATGCCATCTTCGGGCCGCCAAGTCGCTGTGGAATACGAATTGGGACCGTTGGGATCAATCTCCTCACCATTGAGGAAAAGCGTTCCGACATACACATTGCGGTCGATGACGTCCGGCTCGTAGAGGTCGTTTGTGAACTGAATCCGAACATCCTTAGCCTCGATGGAGGCATCCTCGAGGTTCGCATTGAAGCGCTGCCACTCGGTCGAAAGTCGCTGCGTCTGAAGAATTCGATCGCCGACCCAAATCTGAGCCAACTCGTCTCCGGTTTCACCGCGAAGGTCGATTTGAAGCTCGAGTTCAGCTCCTGCGTCGGCCGCAAGCATGGTTCGAGTCTCCAACTCGCCGGCTTGCCATCTTGGTTGGCGTTCCTTGCGACGGCCCCTGGTAACCCTGTGTGATTTTTTGCCCAACCCAAACATGCGAACGTCTCATCGGCGATGTGTGTCAAGAACAACAGCCGCACAGGAGAGACGCGCAAGCAGCAGGCCCCGCTACTTTGCCCCGACAAGCTCCCCCGTGAGCAACTTGACGGCGAACGTAGTCGGGCGTGGGGGGCCGGTCAATCAAATTCGAGACCGTAGCCACGCAAGTTTTGCCAATGAATTTGTCGCGTCGCCAAACGGGTGTGGCCTTGAAGACACACCGTCAAATCGCGGACGCGTCCAACAGAAATGCCCCGTTGTTGGCGACCGGCAGCAGCGGCATCCAGCGTTCACCGGCAATCGTTTTGGATCGAGCGTCACGCCCTGGGAAGAACTCGACACCGATCAAGAAACTCCAGGTGTCTTCGTGGGAGGCATCAACCCCGGGTGAGGCGGTCGGATTCATGTACATGACGTTGCCAACGAATCCGACCGTGTTGCTCAGGGGAACATTGGCCGTTGCCGTTGCAAGGAAGTCGCCAAGACTTCCGTCACCGTTCACCCGTCCGTCTTCGACCCTTCCGATCGAAATAATCGTGTTACCGCCGCCCGCAGACCACTTGTGATGCCAGTAGGCGCTCATGTGATTGATCGGGCGAGTCGTCACGGTTTCGTTGGCCGTCGGCATGGCTCCCCCGCGGCCGACGCCCGACGTCGTGTCTTGCACCGCGCGGAATGCACCGAGAACACCAAATTCGTTCGAAGCACTGGTCGCATAACCGACGCGGTAGCGTATTTGACTCACCGCAAGCGAAAGGCCCCACGCGGTCGCGTTCTCGGTGGCCATCCAGTCTTGGGCAAAGGCCACCGTGAAGGGAGCCCGCTCGGTGGGTCGCTTGAACAAGCCGTAGGTGACGAACGTCTGCTGCATCTTTCGAGTTTCATCGAGTCGATACGCGTTGCCTTTCCAATCGTAGAGACCCGTCGTGACACCGCCTTGCAAGCCGATCCCCGTCCAATCACTGAACGAGCCCAAGCGAGTACCAAAGTTAAAACCGCCATACACTCCGTTGGTCTGCCAACCATTGTCGGCCACACCGCGAAAGGTCTCGTATCCGAACAGGCCCAGCAACGACCAATTGCGACGGACGTTCGGCTGGGTGCACGCGTTCTCGAGTGAAGCGTCCTCGCCTCGCAGCGGAAACATCTCGGCGAGCGTGAGTCCCCATCGCGGTATGGGGCTGACAATCGATACGCCGCACGACGACGGATTCCCGGAGCACGATTCATCACACGACAAACGTGAGACATTGAGCTCCTCTGGCAACAGCGTCGGAGGCAACTCCTCGATCGTTTCGGCTTCATCAGCCCAAGACCGAGTGACTGTCGTCACAGCGAACAAGCAAACCAATAGAAGGCAACCGCGCATCAAATCATCTCGGCTCCAATGCAACAAACTCTTTCGGTCTTATCGGATAGATGTCGATGAGGTCTGACCGACGCGACGCGACGCCACCAAAGCTGACTCAACAGTCACAGCTTCTGTCAGATCGCGTGCGAAAGGTTTGCTTGCAAAGAGAAGCAGGCGTTTCAAGACTGCATCATCATGCGTCCGTTCAAAGAATTGCGTTGAGCAAATCGTGGACGCCGTCCACGGTGTTCCAGCCGAAACGCAAGGCTCTTAGTCGAAGAGCAAACCACGAATATCGATCGGCTCACCTCAGATCGACCAAAGCGGCCTGGAGTCGTCAATTGTCATGAGATCTTCTTTCCCCTATCTCGTTGGGGAAGGTTTTCTGCTGCGTCCCAACAGAAGGGCAAAGCACAAAACCGTGAGAACAACTCTCGTACCTGGTTCGGGAATCGCGGTCAACGAGTGGATCGAAATCTCGTATTCTCCATAGTCAAAACTAAAGGGGGGTGGCCCTGGGTTTGTTGCAGTTCCCCCATAAGTGAAGACGTCAGCTCACTGTTGATTTGCCCGCCACCTTCCGACCACACTTGCAAATCCTGTAATTCAGACAACAGATCGCTGTCGATCACATTGGACGACGTCAGCGAGAGCGTCAGCGTCGATTCGTAGATGTCTCCAGTGATCTCGGCCTCTGGATCAGCCGGCGCTCCTGTGATCGGATGTATTCCGTCGACATAGTAGGTGATCAGTTGAAGTTCGAACGTCACGTCGTCCGCGTGATCATGGTTGTTGATCGTAACGGAATTCGATGAGGGCGATTGCTTGAATTCGAATTGGCCGAAACTCACCACCGAATCGACAATCGCGTTCTCAAAAAGTCCGACTTGTTCACTCGGATTGCTGTCAGCAACGGACTGCAGAATAGAGAAATGACCAACAACGGGCATGCCGGTTCGAATCAGCGAGTCCGCATAGATGGTGTCATTGCTCGCCACTTCTCCTTCGAACGCGTACGTCACGACATCTGCGCGACCTTCGTTCCCGACAAACACCCAGCAAAGCAATAACGCGGTGGTCGATGCCCTCATGACCTTCTCGAACGTGATCTGAGAAACGGCTCATCGAATGCTGTGGTAGGATGCCCGCTGTGTCACTTGCTCGTCAAGATCGGCTTGGTGAACCCTCTGGACACTTCGGTGCTAGGCTGACGGTAGCCGAGAGTCAGGCGTAACGCACCGATGTAGCGACGCGTGAATCTGCTATCTTCCACCCTCATGACACGCAGGTATTTTTCTCCGGCTCTACCCGCTGAGGGCGGACTGGTCTCTCTCAGTGGTGACGAAGCTGCACACGCGGCACGCGTGATGCGGGCACGGGTCGGTGATTTGGTCACGCTATTCGATGGTGAGGGCCATGAAGCGTCCGCTGAAATCGCATCGATTGAAAAACGCGAGTGCGTCTGTCGCGCCGATCCGAAGGAAGTGGTTGATCGCGAATCGCCGCTGAGACTGCACCTGGCAATCGCCCTTCCGAAACCGGATCGGGCCAAGGAGATGGTGGAAAGACTCACGGAGCTTGGTGTCGACCGACTGACGCCACTCCGCTGCGAACGGTCGCAACGTCCGCCGTCGCCCGGGCTGCTCGAAAAGCTTCCAAGAATCGTGGTGGAGGCGTGCAAACAATCCGGCCGCAATCGGTTGATGAGAATCGCCGCGGTCTGCTCATTTCCAGACTTCATTCAGCAACCTTGTGACTCGCCGCGTTGGATCGCCCACCCTGGAGGAGAGATTCTTCGCGCGCCCGATCCACCAACCGATCGAGCCACGGTCGTGATTGGTCCCGAAGGCGGTCTCACGGACCAGGAAGTGCACACGGCGCGGGAAGCAGGATTTCAGCCGATTGATTTGGGGCGACGAATTCTCCGAATCGAGACCGCTGCGGCGTATGTGGCGGCGCGTTTGCTGTAGCCTGCTAGCTCCACAAACCACGTCGACATCCCGCGGCACGGCCGACACGACCGCCCATTGACTGAAAACGAACCTCGTCCACCGGACGGACATTCTTTGAGACAACTATGAACACCAATCTTCCGGTAGCGCAGCCTCGCATCTGGACCTGCTTTGTGTACCCGCTGGTCGCGCTCGTCGTGGCCGTGGTCCTGCAGGGTCTGATGGGCGTCGTGATGGCGCTCAGCATGATCGCGGACGGGGTCGCGCCGGGCGACGTCGCCGAGAAAATCATGGAACAAGTCGCCAATCCGGGCTTCTTCCTCCTCAACCTGGCATTGGGACAATTCGCTTTCGCTCTTCTGGTCATCGTTCCCGCCTTCTTCTCCAAAGGCCAAGCGGTCACCGAACGCCTCGGTTTACGCCCCGTCGAAAGACCGCTCGAAGTCTATGCGTACACACTCACGGGATCGATGTTCATGCTCACGATCGCGATCGGGGCGGCCTATCTGGTCGCCATGATCGGCCCGCGTGATGATTCGATCGCGACATTTTTCGAAAACATCACACCGGGATGGGGAGTGCTGTTTGTTATCACGATCGCGTTGCTGCCGGGCTTTATTGAAGAACTGCTTTTTCGAGGCTACATCCAGCAACGGTTTCTGACACGTTGGAGTCCGACGACCTCCATCCTCGTGACCTCGGTGTTGTTCGCGCTCGTTCACATCATGCCACCCGCGATCGCACTGGCATTCATCCTCGGGATTTGGCTCGGTTTCATCGGCTGGCGGACCCACTCGATTTTGCCTTGCATTGCATGCCATGCATTTATCAACGGTGGATTGAACGCATGGCGGCTGATCGCGATTTTTGGAGAACTCAGTGAAATGACGGTCAACATCGTCCATGTCACGCTCACGATCATCGGCCTGATCGGCTTTGTCCTCGCCATCCGTTTGCTGCTTCAACTTGAGCCGCCGACGTCGACGCCGATGGTCACGGAGACGTTGGAGCATGAGCCCCTTCCGATTGATGGCGAGTTGAACCCCTATCAGCCCCCGAGCAAGACCATTCAGCCCGAGACACCACCCGCGGAGTGAACTCCGCTCGATAGCTATCGCTACTTGGGCCGCTTCTTCTTTACCGACTTGCCTCGCGCGACCTCCTTGGCGAGCGACTTAAACTTTGGCGCCCAAAATCGCCGAAACGGCATTAGCCACTCATCCATTTGCTCGAACCCAGTCGAGTCCAACGAGTAAATCCGTCTATTTCCGTCGATCGCCACCGTCGCAAAGCCGTTCTCGCGCAGGACCTTCAGTTGCTGCGAAATAGCAGACTGCGAGATGCCGAATTCCCCCCCGACCGCCTCAACGATTTGCCCCGAGGAAAGCTGCCGGCTCATCAAGTGTTCGACGATGCTCCGTCGAACCGGGTCCGCGAGGACTGCGAACGCGTGCATCGGAGAGCACCTCACTGTTCGCCGCAGTAGAACTTGCCAGTGTTCTCAGCCATCCCTTTCGCGACCGCGTCCTCCTCGCCGGCTTCGATATGGGCGTCCCCCCAAGCCGCGGCGCACTGACGCAGAAAAACCTTGCCCTCATCAGTGCCGAACCAAGCGTTGGCGTCGTCTTGCGGAACGGTCTCGCCCGTTTGCAGATGCAGAGACAAGCCCATAAAGCTGAGGTCCCATCCGACACCGGTGGCACCGGGGCCATACTTCCGCCAGTGCTCCTCGCTCGCCTCATCTTTCGGGATCAGGTGTTCTAGCGTCAGTCTCGTACCATCACCCTCAGAATCTAAACGAACGCGGACCCAAGTCTTACTCCCGCCGCATTCCCACGTGATGTCGAACGCTTCCGGCGGATCGCAACGCGTGATCTCCCCGCCGGCGTTACCCTCGATCTGGTAGCGACCACCGGTCTGGAGTTCTCCGCTCACAGGGCTGAACCAGCGAGGAATACGCTCGGGATTGGTCAGAGCGTCCCACAAGTCGTCCGGTACGGTGTCATAGATTGCGGAACCGGAAACGAGTCGAACAGGCTCTCCATCGTGAGTCACTTCTTTGATGACACGGTACTTGATGCCGAGCGCGGTGCTGAAATCCATAGTGAATCCTTCGTGCGAGTTCAATCAATTGATTTAGCCCCATCTTATATTCGACCTTGCTAATACACAAGCCGTCTCGTGGCGTCGGTTGCCATGCTCCGCCGCGCGCCGACGCTCTCAACAAGATCTACAGGTGCCGAGGGATAATGGCAATGCTCTTCGCCAATCGTTGAAACTCAATTTGAAGGAAGACGCGCTGGGCCATGTTTCACTCCCAGTACAACCAGTCGCGGACTCTCTCCATTGCGAAAACGGGCCGTCGTGCCGCAAATCGGTATTGTGCTGTACATTGCCCAAGATTGAGGCCAAACAAAGGAAAACCGATGGCGACGAAAAGGAAGAAGGCGAAGAAGCGAGCGAAACGTTCGAGAACGCAGTCACGAACTCTCTTCCCGTCACCAGACTCGGCGCACATGGGCCCCGAAGAGCTTGATGCATTGCGTCAATCCATCGTGGGTCAGATTCCGTTGCCGGAACAAGATTGGCCTCCGAGATTTGCGGAATGCCTCGAAGAGGCTTTGGCTGCGGCCGCAGTGGGTCAAACGGAATTGATCGAGGAATTGGTGATGGCGATGGTCGCCTCGATGCCGCCGGACATACAAGAGCGTCCTCCACTCTGCAACGCTTCCGCTGCTGAAGTGCTTCGCGAGATCGATTCTTCGGAAGATCCAGGCATCATCACGAAAAAGGCGCAACGTGCACTGGATCTCGATCCGCATGCTGTGGATGCGATGATTCTATTGGGAGACTTCGCAACAGACGAAGCGGAACAAGTAGCCTACTATCGTCGAGCTTCCGAATCGGCGCCCCATCTGGACCGCGAGTTGATCCGTCGCGTCATGCCGATAGCGCGGATTCACATGGCGAGCAATCTGCGTAGCGCGGGGCGATTGACCGAAGCGACGGAGATCCTCGTTCCAGCACTCCGTGAAGCCCCCGAAGACGAAAATGAGGTCCGCGTTGAGTTGTCTTCGCTGTATCTTTGGCTCGGATGGTTCGATGAACTCGAAGAACTGGTGGAGAGCACCGACGAGGATGAACTCGGAGTCATGGCTTACGCTCGTGCCCTTGCCGCGTTCGCGGCTGGCGGCGCATCCCGCCGCAGCCGAGCGTTGCTGCAGTTTGCATTCGAACTCAATGGTTATGCGGCCGGCTATTTGGCGGGTCGACTTCCTATGCCGCAGATCGGCGACCCGCTAAGTCCGGAGCAGCAGTTTGCTGTTCAAGCCGCGGAGCGTCTCCTGCCGGGTTTGCGCTCGATCGATGGAGCGATGGCTTGGATTCGAAACA
>JBCBOT010000102.1:0-23224 GCA_039821165.1 Planctomycetota bacterium
TCCGTCTTCGGACCCGTGTAGCTCGATGTCCGTTTGTGAGTGTGATTCTCTTGGACGAAGACACGACCATCCGGCGCGACGGCGATCCCGACCGGAGTGACGATTTCCGGATTCTCCGCGAACAGCTTGATGCCCGCGAGATTGGGATGATGAAGCTTGGGAGTGAATGAGGTGGTCTTGCTCGCCGGCACCGTTTTGGTCGGTGCTTGGCCCAGTGTTGGTGTCGCAAAGACAAGCAGGATCAACGCGAGGGCGAGAGATCGATGGTTCATCGGATGATCTTGAAATCGGGGCACGCTCATTTGATTTCCTTGCGAAGCGGTTCGTCGACGATGAACGCCTCGGGGAAGTCAGCCGATTCGACCCCTCCGCGGTCACGCAAACGCTTATTCTGCTGACGTCCGCGCGGCGGATTGAGCGGAATCGACATTCCGCCCAAGTCATCCATCATTTCATAAAGCGTTTGCTGCATCTGGTCTTTGGTTTTGGCGAATTCGGGGTCGTGGATCAAGTTGTTTTGTTCCATCGGGTCCGCCTGAATGTCGAACAACTCATCGGTGTCCCAAAGGCCGTAATACGTCGTGTATTTGTATTGGTCGCCGCGCAGAGAAAAATGCGTCGGCGTCATCGGGTAGTTTTGCTCCCAGTAGTACACGTAGAGAAAATAGTCTCGCCACGGAATGGTCTTGCCGCGGGCGAGCGGCAGAAAACTGGCACCGTCCATGTGCGCGGGTTTCTGCAAACCCATCGCCTCCATGACCGTGGGAGCGATATCGATGTTCGCCACGACCTCGTCGACAACGCTTCCACCTTGGATGATGGCGGGACACTGCATCAACATCGGTACGCGACTGGATGTTTCGTAGGCGACCCGTTTGTCGATCAATCCATGTTCACCGAACATGTAGCCGTTGTCGCCCATGTAAATGACGAGCGTGTCCTCGTAGAGCCCCATCTTCTTGAGTTGTGCGACGACCGCGCCGATGCTGTCATCCACACTTCGAAGCGCTTCACAGTAGTTTTTGTAAAAAACCTCGGCGCTCGTTCCCGTGTGGAGTGGGAAATCCATGCCGTGCCAGCTGTTGCGTTGATCGAGCAACCAACGAGGCCGATTGGCCACATTATTGGATAGAAGCCCGCTCGATTCAGGAAATTGAAATGGCGCGTCGGCTAACGAACCCTTGTACTTGGGTTCCGGTGTGAACGGTCCGTGCACGGCCTTGTGCGAGAGGTACAGAAAAAACGGCGTGTCGGACCCGGTTTGTCGCTCCAGGAATTCAACCGCCTTGCGAGTCAGCAGCGTGGTGATGTAGCCGTCCTGCGGCACGCGTTTGCCGTTTTCATTAATCGTGTAATTCTTGTTTGGCGGATAGTATTTCCCCTGGCCTTTGAAGCTGAACCAATAATCGAATCCGGGGCGAGGCTCGTCGTTGGCATGTCCCATGTGCCACTTGCCGATGAACCCGGTCTTGTAGCCCGCCTTTTGAAGATACTGAGGAAAGAAAAGCGTCCCCTCGGGTACCGGACGCTGGTTATCGATGACGCGATGACGAAACGTGTAGAGTCCGGTCAGGATCGAGGCTCGACTTGGCGAACAAAGCGACGTCGTGACGAACGCATTCTTGAGGTGCGTTCCCGCGCTCGCCATCGCATCCATGTGCGGCGTCTTTGCGAACGGGTGCCCCATGAAACTCATCGCGTCGTAGCGATGATCATCCGAAAGAATGAACACAACGTTTCGCGGCTTCGCCCCACTTGTCTGCGGAATGGCTGATCGAGGGACCGGGATCACCTCCGCCGAGGCAAGCGGTACGAGCAAGGCCATCAGTGCGCAAAGCGAGGCAAATCGGTTCATGAGCGATCTCTTCTTGGGAGGAGGGACGTCCACATGTTACACCAGCCGACTCGTCAACGTGTCGCTCGTGCTCCGAGTGCTTCGTTCCAATTCAGTTTTCGGGTTGACGCACCGGAGGGCTCGCGCCCCTACCGCTAAAACTTTTAGCGGAACGGCGCGAGCCGTCCGGTGTCGCCCTGACGTTCAGTTGGAACGAAGCACTAGGACGATCGCCGGTGATGAATGGTGTACTCCAATTGCCAGTCCTCCGACGACTTGGAGAAGCAGGACGACTGGAGTCGATCTTGCCCCGTTTGCTCCAGAATCATTCGGATAGGTTCTTGGTCACCTGTCGCCAGGGTTCGCACGCCATCGAGAGCGAGTTTTCCCTGCTTCCAATCACCCGCCAATTCTGTGATCGTGCCTTTCCAATCGACGAATGTCATTTTCCACTTCCCGATCGATGGATCGAAAAAGGTGATGCCTTGCGCCGTGGGACCATCGGTCGACGTCCAGTCTTCGCGAAGCATCCTCCCAGACTTTTCGAAACTGAACTCGGTTTCTGCGATCTGCTGGTCTTGATAGAAGACGTCCCATCGTCCTTCCAGGAAATTCAAGCGGGCACTTTCGCCTCCGCGCGGGGGTTCAAAAACATAGTCACCCTGGGATCGAAGACGGAAGGCGGATCCGGCCGCCGAAGGCAAGAGAAACGCCAATAGCGTGATCGCGATCGCGACTTGAAACTTGCGTGAATAGCGGTCGCCTTTCCGCGTCAGTACCGCCGAGATGCGCTCACGCGTGATTTGCGAACGAAGAATGCATGGTGCCCACTCGGGTAACGATGCCGATGAGGACTGCAATTCAATCGTGTGCAACAGTGCCCTCGAGTATTTCGGTCGATCGAGACCAAACAACCGGACCGCATCTTCATCACATCCGATCTCGAGATACGCATTCATTTTCCGAGTCGCCACCGGGACGCCCGGGTGAAACCAAAACAAAATTTGAGTGAACGTTTGAAGCCAACCGATCAGCGGATCACGTCGCCAAAGGTGAACGAGTTCGTGTGCAATCACATGGTCGAGAGCCACCTTGGATTCCAGCACGTTTCGTGGCAACGCGATCGTCGGACTCAAGACGCCGAAGGAAAACGGCCCGGCGTCACCTTCCGAAATCCGTAAGCGGACTTCGTCACGGAAATCGAGCCGCGCCGAAAAGTCTTCGACCAGACGCTCCGCCTCCGAGATTCGATCTTGTAACGGCCAGGACTCATTCCTGAAGGATTCCACCGATCGAAGTCCACCGAGGACGCGACGGTATTGCGAAACCGCCAAAACGGAAAAGCCAGCCGCACCCAACGCCCAAACGGCGACCAGCAAAGTTGGCGTGAACCAACGGGCCAAGGAACGAAGAGCGGGCGGGACAGACGTCATGTCAATCTCTGAACTCGTCTGAATCTTGGTGGACTGCACCGTATCGACACGTGGCAGCAATACCTCCCGGGAACCCGACTCGCTGATCGCGTCAGGGGTGACGTAACCCAGTAGGCTGGTTGGACTCGTCACCAAAGGAGGCGTGAGGCACTTGATAAAAAACACGAGCCACACGATGGCTGCGAAGCGAACGGAAAATCTTCGCAGAAACGATGTTGCCACCAGACAGACGGCAAAAAGCAGCGTGACTTGCCAGAGGTGAATGACAACGAGGTTAAGGAGATTTGAGTTCATGCAGGGGCTCGCGCGTCATTGTGAGTCTTTCTCAGGCGATTGCTTGTCCTCCGCCTCGTCGATCATCGAGCGGAGTTGCTGCAGCTCTTCGTCGCTCAGCCCACGCTCCTGAATCAGATGACGAAAGATCGGCAGGCTCTGACCGGAAAAGATCTTGCGCAGCATCTCGTCGATCGTTTGGCCGTGCACCTTTTCCGGCTTAACGGCCGGTCGATACACGTTGGCGCGTCCCTTCTTTTGCGACTTGACGTAGCCCTTCGTCTCCAATCGCCGAATGTACGACTGAACGGTTGCGTACTGCATCTTCTCGAACTTCAGCACTTCTTCGTGAAGTTCACCCAAGGTGCACGTTTCGAGCCGCCAGAGAGCGCTTAGCACTGACGATTCGCCGCGAGAAAGCGGGGACCGTTTTTTCCCCATTTTGAATCCTGTTGCTTGTGCCCAAAAGAATAAGCACAAATGTGCTGATAAGCAACAGAATTCCATTGAGGTGAAATCCCCAGAAAGTACATTTGCACTTCCCAGTACGCACAAACGTACTTTTACAACACGGGGCGCATTTCGCTCGCTTGCAATCGGGAAACACTCATGCAACTTCCACGCTGGATCTTCGTTCACCTTGCCGTTGCCGCGGCACTGCTTTCTTCAACACTCCTCGGCGAGCATGCGGCGGCTCAAAATGACTTGCTCGTCACGGGCATCAGTGAGGGCACCATCGAACGATTCGATGCCACGACCGGCGAATTCCTCGGGACATTTGTGACGGGCCTGGACTTTCCCGCCGACGTGGCTGTCGGCAATGACGAAAACGTCTACGTTTCGAACCTGAACACCAATTCGATTCTGCGTTTCGACGGCGAGACGGGTGCATTCATGGACGTGTTCATTGCCGACATCAACGCGCCCTACCAGATGCACTTTCGCGGCGACATGCTGTACGTCACGAACCTCGCCGTCGGGAACGACAACTTCGTCAAGCGATACAACGCCAATACGGGCGAGTTCATCGACGATTTCATTCAAGTTCAGAATAACCCGTCGATCGTCTTCACCGATGATTCAGTCTATGCGAGTGTGTTCTCCGACGGATTCGCGGTCGGAGGGGTCAATCGCTACGACATCAATACGGGCGCCTTCATCGAAGAATTCATCGCGCCCGGAGAAGGCGGTTTGTCGGGCCCGTCCTCATTGTTGTTGGAGGACGACGGCTGGCTCATCGGGAGCTGGTTTACCAACTCCGTTAAACGCTACGACTTAAATGGTCGATTCCTCGGTGACGCAATCACCGGACTGAACGGGCCTGACGGAGCAACGATTGGACCCGATGGCAATCTTTACATCACCTCCGTTCGCGACGGTCAGGTGTTGCAGTATGACCCGGACACCTACGAGCAATTGTCCGTGTTTGCGTCCGTCAATGGCGTGGCCAATCTCTTTGAATTCCGGAGTGGCATCACCGCTGTTCCCGAGCCCACCGCGGCACTTCCGCTGTTGGCTGTCGGAATGGGGCTTCTTTGCCGTCGCAGTCGACGGAAAACGCCAAAGAGTATGCGTTTGGGGCCTGAAACGTCATCGAACGATGCGATGTCTGCGCGGCTTAACTGAAGCGAGCCGGACGCGTGCACTAATCGGACGCAAAGCGGCTCCGCATTGAACGAGCGATTTTCTCATTCGCCGCTTGCATAACTGAGACGTTCGCCTGATCCGGTTGCTCTTGTTCATCCAACAAACCGTAGCGACGGGCTCGGTTGCGTTGGTAGGCTCCGCAGAGATGGAAACCGATACAGCCCGGGTTCTTAAAAAGCTCGGCGAGTGTCTCGGCGTACCAGCCACCTTCATTTCGCGTGAACTCTCCGGGTGCCGTTTGCCATTTCATTCGAGCGGCATCGGCCAATAGCACAGGCTTACCGGTTTTCTTGTGCCACTCACCGAGATGCTTGATGGGATCACGAAAATCTTGGAACGAGAGTGCGTCGACGTACGGCAACGCGGCGTCGATCACCTCGCGGGCAATCGGCGCGTTGGCTTCGTAGCGATCTCCCAGAATTAGATGGTGCTTGTCGTATCGCCGAATCGCGTCGTGCGTGGTTTGGTAATAAGCCGTTGCGAGTTCAGTCAGCTCCTTTCGCCCCGCATCCGTTTGAAGCCGCTCCGGGTCAAAGATTGGCCCGCGCCACTTGTTCTGGGGACGGGTATGAATCCAAGTCGGGCAATCGCTGTAAAAGTAGCCGATCAGGTTCCGTTCCTCTGCGAGACCCGCGCAATGGGACCGTGCGACGTAGTCACACCACTCCTTCCAGTCGTCGCTTCGAAAGTCGTAGTGGACCGTGTGTTTTTCCCACTGGTGCGACTCGATAAACGGCAGCAGGTGACAGTACGGCATTTGCAGCGCTCGATACTCATCCACAGTGAACGATCGCGAGTGCCGCCATTTTCTCACGGAGACTTCTTGAACCCATCCGACGGAGTTGAATCCCCAAGCCTTGAGGTTCGGTGCGACCGACTCTCGAATCCAACGAATCGTGCTCCCACCGTACTTCTCCCGCCAGAGCCCGATGTTCTCGGGATAACGCATCGTCGCCGGATCGATGTGATTCACTCCCAGTGAAAAGAACGGGTCGCCGGTCGGCGTGATCAACCACCAGTGTCCGTCACGTTGATCGAGGGTGAAAAAGCCGCTCGGATCATCCTGGGGAGTGATCGCATCCGCAACGCGTGCTCTGCATGCTGTCGCCAGGGTCACGCCAGCGGCTCGCAGCAATTGTCGACGTGTTTGGTTCATTCGCGAGGCTTCGGGCTCGGGTAAACTCTGTTGCGGACGGTTTCCGGATCACGAGATTCTAGCTCTGCCACGTCGAGGAATGCCCCGCAAAATGTCACACGGACGAGTCGGACACTCGATTGCGAACGTTGTTTGTTGTTTGTGTTTTCTGGTTGGGACATCGGTCGCGGCTCAGCCACCCATTACCGCCTTGGCGTTCGCGGCGGATGGCGAATCGTTGGTTGCGGTTAGCCAGGCGGGAATCCAGCGACGAGCCTGGCCGAGTCTTGAGGTCGTTCGCGAAGTCGAGGTGACGATGCCCAATCTGCACTGCTGTGCGTTTTCACCGGATGCAAAGCGACTCGCGATTGGCGGCGGTTACCCATCGGAAGAAGGTGTCGTGAAGGTTTACGCTTGGCCGACACTCGACTTGCTCCACTCAAAGACGTGTCACGAAGACTCTGTGGTTGGGTTGGCTTGGCAGAACGACACGACCGTTCTTTCCGCAAGTCTCGATCGCACGATCCAGCGGATCAAACTCGATTCCGAGGGCAACGACTCGCAGCCGCTGACCGGACACTCACGCGGCGTTACAACCGTCTGCCCCTTACCCGACGGAAAGACACTCGTTAGTGGCGGAGAAGACCAATCGTTACGAGTGTGGGATTTGGAAGACGACCGCGTCGTTCGAAGCTTGAACCAACACACGGATGTGATTCACGCGGCGGCGTTGCGTCCGACAGCTGTGGGACTGCCGATGGTTGCCACCGCGGCGGCGGATCGCACCATTCGCTTTTGGCAGCCGACGATCGGTCGCATGGTTCGTTATGCGAGGCTTCCCTCGGAACCGCTTTCCATCGCATGGCTTAATGAACAGCAACTCATCGCCGCGTGCAGTGATGGCGAACTGCGTCTCGTTGATTCGGTCGAAGTGGTCGTGACGGCCGAGTACGAATCCATCGATGGCTGGGCCTACTGTGTCGCCGTGCATCCGTCCGACGGTAGCGTCGCGGTGGCGGGAAGTTCCGGTGCGATTCGTCGCGTTGAACTGCGTCCCTAGTGCAGCTCAATTTTCGGGTTGCGCACCGGAGGGATTGCGCCTTACCGCTAAAATCGTTGGCGGAACGGCGCGAGCCGTCCGGTGTCACCCTAACGTTCAATTTGAACGAAGCACTATTGCGACCCAGGATTCATGGCTCGATCCAGAACCTTGCCAGCCAGCATCACGTCACGATTGTTTCCCGGATAGACTGTTCGAAACAACTACCTCTCGAGGGCAGACTCTTATGTCAATGGACCCGAACAATCCGTATGCACCCGTAGGCGGCGCCGGAGTCGTCCCTGTCGATGGAAAGTTCCCTCCGGACGTCGAAAAGAAGATTGAAGCGGTGATCAAAGATGCTCGCCAATTTTGGCTCGCGATCTTGCTCTGCTTTCTGTGCTCGGGGATTGGTTTCTTGATCATCGGCCCCTGGTATCTCGTCCGTTTGGTGCAGTGGAATTCGCTCAACAGCCAGTTTCCGGGCTTGCAGGACCCCAACGCACTCCCCGGTAGTATTGAGCGGCGTTTTCAGTCGTCTTTCTGGAAGTTGATCGTGGGACTGGTTGCGGGAGTGCTGTTGTTCATGTCTGTCTTCTTCTTTGTCGTCTTGACGGCGGCTACGGCAACGCCGAGGCCCTAGAGGCGAGGTGCGTTCGGCCCAATATTTCTGCGAACCCAACGTTGCAAGGGACTGTAACAAACGCAGTTGATATTGCCCGAACCTACTGCCACCGTGCGGCGTCTGCTTTGCCATCGAGACCGCTCACCCCGCGGCGTTTGCAGTCTCATGGCCAGACACAGTGCGGCACTCCTATGGACATTCATCGAGACGACACCGAGGCCCGACTGCGATTGCACGTCGACCGGCTCGCTGGTTTGATCGGACCGCGGTATTTGGAGAAGCCTAAAACGATCGAAGCCACGATCGGATACTTGACGACACAGTGGCGAGAGATGGGCTACCAGATCGAGGAAGAAACCTATGACGCACTCGGTCATCAGGCGACGAATCTGATCGTCGAAATTCCTGGCAGTCGACGCGCTGACGAGATTGTTCTATTGGGAGCGCACTACGACACCGTCTACGCCACACCCGGTGCGGACGACAATGCGTCGGCGGTTGCGGTGCTACTCGAGGCCAGCCGTCTGCTTCACGGAAGCGCTGGTACACGTTCGCTGCGTTTCGTCGCGTTCGCGTGCGAGGAACCGCCGTACTTCAATTTCGACGCGATGGGAAGCCAAACACACGCGAAACGTTCGCGACAGCGCGGTGACAACATCGTCGGCATGCTCTGCCTGGAAATGGTCGGCTACTTTCGCGACGATCTGGGATCTCAGAAGGTCCCTCCGACGATCCCCAAATCACTGCATCGCTTCTTTCCACAACGCGGCAATTTTCTAGCAGCAGTCGGGAACTTGCGTTCGTGGAAACTCGGTTGGACCTTTCGCCGGGGATTCAAGAAGGCAACGCGCATGAAGTTGTTTTCGATTTCCCTCCCCGAGTCCATCCACGAGATTCGGCTCAGCGACAACAGTTCTTTTTGGGATCAGGGGTATCCCGCGCTGATGCTCACCGACACAAGTTACCTGCGGAATCCGCACTATCACACGCCAGAAGACACACCTGAAAAGCTCGACTATCGGCGCATGACCGAGGTCACTTATGGCGTCGCATCCGCGCTTCGGCGATTGATCAAATGAAATCGGCCGACGCACTGTGACTTTAATGTCGCAACAACGTTGAGATCTGCGTTTTGGTAAGCCGCAAGGCGCTCACGGGACATCGCCTAGGCCTCGATTGCGTATCCTTCGCGAGGTTCGCGAGCGACGAAACTCTGGGCCTGTGGATCACCCACGATTTGCTCGGCTTGGGGATCCCATGTGAGTTTCCGCCCAAGCCGCGCGGCGATTCCCGCGAGGTGGCACGTGCTGAGGGCGCGGTGATGACTTGAAGGTTCCGAGATCGCTGGTTTGCGATCACTTACGGCACGGAAAAAGTTTTGGACGTGATCGGTCAACGGCCGACCATAGACTTCTTCGATGGCGCCTTCGGGAAGTGGGTGATTCTTGAGGTCCTCGGCAGGCGTTCCTGTCAGTCGCCCGCGATTGACGAAGATGCGGCCCTCGGTGCCTTCGAAAAGAATGCCGTTGGACGTATCGTGCCGGAGAGTGAGTTCAAGTCCGTCCGCAAACGTTGCCTTGATGTTGAAGGCCGTCGCAGTGTTGTAGCGGTCCTTCTGAACCGGCATCCCATCGCGGAACTCCACGGGATGTTTCACCATCACGGGGTCAATCGTCACGGGGCCCGTTTCGGCCTTACCCATTCCCCACGTTGCGATGTCGACGTGGTGCGCACCCCAATCCGTCAACTTTCCGCCGCTGTACTCGTACCACCAACGGAACTCGTAGTGGCAACGCGACCAGTGTTTGGTCTCGTTTTTTGCGCCGGCCAACGACCGATAGTCCGCCAACGGAGCCGGGCCGCACCAGCGATCCCAATCCAACTGTTTCGGGGCTTCTGTGGTCGGTAACTCGGGGCTCGTCGGACCGCCACCGATCGCGCACTGAACTCGCTGCAACGTGCCCAGCCTGCCCGCGCGAATTAGCGCGATGGCCTGCAACATCTGCCTCATGCTTCGCTGCTGGGTCCCGACTTGCACGATACGCCCGGTCTTCTTGTAGACCTCGCAGAGTTGACGTCCCTCATCGATGGTCAACGTCATCGGTTTTTCACAGTACACGTCCTTCCCCGCGAGCATCGCCTCGATCGCGACTTTCGCGTGCCAGTGATCCGGTGTGGAAACGTGAACGATATCGATGTCATCACGATCGATGATCTCGCGGTAATCGCTGCCAGCCTTGGGCGCCGTTCCCAGCCAATCCTTCACCAAGTCGCGGCCCCGATCAGCACGGTCGGCATCCACGTCGCACACCGCGACAATATCACCGAACTTGGGAAATTCCTTGCCAACGCCGTAACGCCCATCCTTCATCGTCGCACGCTGATCCCAACGACTACCGCATCCGACAACTCCGATCCTTGGTCGATCATTCGCGTTTTGAAAACCGAATGCGCGCTGCGATCTAGTCGTCACGATGCCAGCCGCGACACCCGCTTTGATGAATTGTCGACGTTTGAGTGTCATGATCATTTCCCTTGAGAGATTGCGAGAGCCTTACTCGGCAACGCGGGCTGCTTCCTCGGCTCGTTGACGCAGGACTTCGCCGAGTCGATGGCGAATCAATGTTGACCAGAGCCGGTAACCTTCTGCATTGAGGTGCAGCTTGTCCTCCACAAATAGCTCAGGTCGCGGCGTTCCGTCACCGTTGAGGTAGTGGCTGGCCGTCGGGATGAAATAGGTGTTCGGTGTGGAGAGCGCGACCTCACGCAGCTTGGCGTTGACGGCTCTGATTTTTGGCCAAGCGTCGAATCGTTTTTCGCAAGGTGTGATTTCGATCAAAAAGAACGGCGTTCCAGGTGCGTGCTGATGTCTGACGCCGACGATGTATCTCGCCAGTTCTTCGATCTGCTCCGGAGTGTGGTCGTCTGGCTTGCCGACGACTCCATTGCCAACAAACATCACGATGGCGCGAAAGCGATGCGGGGTGATCAGCCTCTCAGCAAAAACAGCCATGTCGGTGAATTTTGCGCCGCCATAGCCACGACGAATCGTGGCGAAGGGCGCCATGTCGGTCGCAATTGTGCTCCAGCGCCGAATACTGCTGCTGCCGAGAAACAGGATCGCATCGCTGCTTGCCGTTTCAGTGTCATTCAACGCGTCAAAGTCCGAGATGTCTTTTTCCCAACGTTTCGTGGCAGCTTCGCGATATTGCCCGATCGGATCACGAGGTGTTTGGTCTTGGGCGAATGCCGCTGCCAAAAATGTGGCCGTCATCGCAAAGGTCAAGAAAGCACGCATGGAGTGGTTCCGTGTGAAAAATTGGCTCGCCTAGCTTACTCCGCATCACGGCAGTGCGCGTGATTCGTCGAAGCCCCGTCTCGCGGGGCATTCGTGAACAAACGGTAGAATGGGCGGTCCGTCCCCGTCAGACCGGTGTTTGATCACTGTCGCGGTCGGTCGTAAGCCCTTTCATAAAAGACACAACTGTGATGACGTGGCGGGTCGGGATCGGCATCGACTTTGACGAAGCTCATGCCAAGACGCTTCATCACGTTAATGGATCCCGCGTTGGCTTCATGAGCGATCGCGCTCAACCGATCGTAATTCCCGGTCGCAAGAATCGAGTCGCTGATGGATTTTGCGGCTTCGGTCGCGTACCCGTTTCCCCAGAAACGTCGCATGAACCTCCAGCCGATCTCCAGGTTCGTGTCATCCCGTCGATCGTTGAAAAAGTCCATGGGACGGATCAATACCCAGCCGATGAATTCGTCGTCGTGTTCCTTGAGCAAGACTTTCCAAACACCCCATCCTTTCTCCGGTTCGGTGTACGACTTCATTCGTGGGATCGCCTTAGAGAGAATCTCTTCGCGAGGCGTGGGGCGACCATCTGTCAGAAAACGCATGACCTCTGGATCCTGGTCTAGTTCGAAGAGTAGGTCCACATCCGACTCGCCCATCATTGCGTAGCGAAGTCGCTCGGAATCCTTGATTTGCACGTCAATCTCCTTTCTTTGTCGCTCGTTCGAAGCCAATCTAGCAAGTGCAAGCATCCTTGCATGGGCGGGGCCGTCTCCATTTTCCTTCAGTCACCATGAACTCCGAATCGATTGAACACTCAACCCGATTGAGCCAGTGGTTGCAGCAGGCCGCCGACTCGGGCGCCTCAGACTTGCACCTAGCCACCGACATTGCACCGATGATTCGGGTTCACGGTGAAATGAAACCGCTCATCGATCAACCGGTCACGTCGGCGGAAATGAATGAGATGCTTCGCTCGTTGTGTCCCCCCGATCTGTTCGAACGCTTCGAGCGAGATCGGAACTTGGACTTTGCGGCCGTCGTGGGCGACGAGACAAACCCCCAGCGTTTTCGGTCCAACTACTTCTTTGCCGGCAACCAAATGGGAGCTTGCTTTCGGGTGATTCCGAGGGTGATCCCGGAATTGGCATGGGCCGGATTCCCGATCGAGCTGGCCGATCGCATCACGAGGTTTCGGAACGGGCTGATTCTATTCTCGGGAGTCACGGGATCAGGCAAATCGACATCCATGGCAATGATGGTGAAACAGCTTCTGCAGGGAGAGCCCAAACGCATCATCACTATCGAAGATCCGATCGAGTATCTCTTTCAAGCCGACGGCGGATCGTTGGTGACGCAACGAGAAGTCGGCCGCGATGTCGTCAGTTTTGCCGACGGATTGAAGTACGGCTTGCGGCAAGATCCCGACGTGATTCTTGTCGGTGAAATCCGCGACCGTGAAACCGCCCGAATCGCACTGAGTGCCGCCGAGACCGGCCACCTGATTCTCGCGACGATGCACGCCCGAGACGGCAAGGGTGCGATCAGTCGGTTCGTGGATTTGTTTCCGCAATCAAGTCAGTTCGAAGTCCGCGCGCTTCTCGCAATGAGTCTTCGTACCATTGTTTGCCAACACTTGCTGCCGAGCAGCATCGCCGGTGAGAAACGCGAACTCGCGCTCGAAGTGCTCTTTAATACGCTTGCAATCGCGGCGGCGATTCGGCAAGGAAAACTGGAATCGATCGACAACAACATTCAAACAAGTCGGGCCGACGGAATGCAACTGCTCGACGATGACATTCATCAACTGTGGACGGACGGTCGCATCAGCTTGGAGACGGCTAAACGCTTCGTGAGCGACCCGAGAAGCCTGCATTGAGGCTTGCAACGTGCGGTGGCGCGGGAGACGGCGTGGAGTTCCGATCGGGGAACCACGAAAACACACCAAAAACACGAAATCGATCAGAGTAGCGGACGTGTGAACTCGTCGTCGCGAACTGGCATACTCTGCAGAAGTCGCGACAGGGTGTGGAGATCTGATCAGGGAACCACGAAACACACCAAAAACACGAAATCGATCAGAGCAGCGGAAGTGTGAACTCGTAGTCACGAGTGGCATACTCTGCAGAAGTCGCGACAGGGTGTGGAGTTCCGATGGGGGGAACCACCAAAAACACGAAACCAATCAGAGCCGCGGAAGTGCGAACTCGTCGTCACGAGTGGCTGAGAAATGAGATCGCACACATGCCTCGCGAAAATTGCGTTCAGCCTTTCTGCGCTGAGTCTTCTTCGCTGGAACGAATCACTTGATCAACGATGAAGCTCGGTCGACGTTTGACTTCTTCAAAGATGCGTCCGACGTATTCGCCGATGACTCCCAGAAAAACGAGTTGGACGCCGGAGAAGAAAATCATCGTGACGACTTGCGCCGTGTATCCGGGTGGCGAGTCGCCTCGGATCCACTTTCCGTATAACGCGTGCGTCGTCACGGCCAAGCTCAACATGATCGCCATCACACCCAGGAAGGTCGCCGCGCGGAGCGGCAACACGGAATGTGAAAAGATGCCATCGACCGCAAGCGTAAAGAGTTTGCGCCACGAGTATTTGGGTTGCCCCGCCGCCCGCGGGTCTCGTTCCACGGTGAGACCGATCTGCTTGAAACCGACCCAGGCCCGCAGTCCCCTCAGGTACCTTTGTCGTTCGACGGATGAATTGAGAAAGTCGACGACACGACGCGACATCAAACAGAAGTCACCCGCGTCGAGCGGCATCGCCTGTTCGGAGAGCGCTCCCTGAATCCGATAAAACAGGAAATAGCATGCCTTGAGCAGATAGCCTTCCTTCCGTTTCGCCCTCACAGCGTAGACCACGTCGAAGCCCTGCTGTGCCTTCTCCAGAAAGTTCGGTATCTGTTCGGGCGGATCCTGCAAGTCGCCGTCCATCAGCACGCAGAAATCCCCACGTGAATGCTTCAGTCCGGCCGCACATGCGGCTTGGTGCCCGAAGTTTCGCGAGAGCGAGACGACAACTAACCGATCGTCCCGCTCCGCAGCATCACGCAACAGAGCGAGCGTATTGTCGCTGCTGCCATCGTCGACCAGGACGACTTCGTGAGGTCCTCCGGGCAACGTATCGACGACCGTTCGGACCCGCTCAAGCAACTCCGCAACGCCTTCCGCTTCGTTGAACAGTGGGATTGCGATCGAAACGCGAATCGATTTTTCCACGTCGACCTACTCTTTCTCGACCACGATCGTGCGAGTCGACTCGTCCGTTGAAACGACTTTTCCAAAATCGATCAGCTTCGCGACGTCCGCCAACGGCCCCGTGTAACCGCCTTTGACGGTGAGCTCGCCTCCGGAGTTACGGACACTGACGGCTGCTTTAAGCTCCAAGAGTTTCTTTGTGATTTCCTGCGACGAGACTCCGTTGGCGTTTTTCATCTTGATCGTGAAGCCCGTCTTAGTGTCGATCGGCGGCGGGCCTGATGAACCGCTGCCTCGCGGTCCACCCCTCGATCCACCTCGGAAAGAGCCGGGTCCGCGGTCGCCAAAACGCGACCCTCCGGGACCGAAGGGACCACCGAATCGATTGCCGCCGCCGAACGGTGCCCCCATACCACGATCTCCCGCTCCATTGCCCGAGGAGCCATCCATGGCCAAGCTGTCCGGTGGCGCAGAGTCCTTCGCCGACTCCGCCATCGCCATTTGTCGCTTGCGTTCTTCCTCGGCTTCTTTCTCCGCTCGGACGCGGTTGTCCTGCTGACGCTTGTCCTCGGCGATCTTTGCCAGTCGTTCACGCTCGCGCTGATCGGCGGCTTCCTTTTCACGTTCCAGTGCGGCAATCTTCGAAGGCGCGGTGCCCCGAACGGCACGTTCATGATCTTGAATGCTGATCGTCAAATTCTTAAAGGCTTCGACAAACTTCGATTCGTCACCACGAGCCAATGCGAGACGATTAAAGACACGTCCGTTTGCGAGCATGCTGTAGAAGAACAACTCTTCGAACTGCTTCTCGTCACCGACGTCAGCTTCCTCCAACTTGTATCGTTGTTCCGCCAGCGTCGTCATTCGGTCCGCGAATCCTTGCACATCATCGGCAATGGGACCGAAGATCTCGTCGATGTCCTCCGCAATCTCTTGTTGTGTTTTCTCTGGCGGAGGACCTTCCGGTAGCTCACCGCCGGCCTTCGCCTTTTCCTTCTCCATCGCGGCTTTCCATTTCGCTTCCCCTTTCTCAACACGATCGGCTAGCAAGCGATTGAACTTGCGGATGATCTCGATTCGTTCACGGGCGATTTTCTCGCCAGCCGTATTTGCGGCAGGAAGTTCGAGATGCCCGTGCTCGAGGTATTCCCGCACAAACTTCGTGTTGGTACTGGCTTGCGTGACGGCGAGTCGAATAACAGCCTTGTCGGGACCATCCGGAAGGTCTTGGACTTGATCGACAATCGTTTCCTTCGCGTCCGAGTCGAGAGGCCCCTCATCGAGACCGTCTTCACTAAACAGCTTGTCCGTCTCGGACGGACTCATTGGAGAGATGCAGACCGATCGGAAGACGAGCTTGCGGGAAGCCTCGAGTGTGGCGACGAATTCATCACGGATTTCGACGACGTTTCCGGATTTGAGTTCACCGGCCAAGCGAATCAGTGCTTCATCGCTTGCCTCGGCGTCGCTCAGCACTGCATCGGCGGAATCAAAGACCGTCCCCGGAAGGACGCCGCCGAGCATCTTGCCGCCACCGTTTTGGAAAAAGACCCAAGCGCCTCCACTGAGAAGTACCAGGGCAACGGCGGCGGATGCCGCGAGCAGAATCGGTTTCAAATTTTGTTTTTGTTTGGCAGGCCCGCGTCGTTTCACCGTTTGCATCGGGGCGGTGGCGAAAGACGCCGGCGGTTGTTGCGACGTCGGTTGCAACGGGGCAGCGGGTAGATCCAAATTCGTCAAGTCGCCGAGTGCCGGGCCGGGCGGTGCAGCGGGCGTTGGCGGCGATGATTGCGGAACCTTGATCACAAAGGCATGCGAACACTTGACGCAAGTGATCGATGCCCGCTCGACGGATGGGCGTTGAATGCTCAGTCGCGCCGAGCATTTGGGACAATTCACTTGCAGCATTTGAGACATCGCCGATTCCGCTTTTGAGGAGCCCTCAATTTAGACGATCGCTCGTCAGGCCGCCTTTCTTTTTGGTCAAGTCGACTCGCCGGATGATGGCTCACCCCAACCGCCACCGCCCGGCGTTTCGATTCGCAAACGATCCCCTTCCGAGACCGCAACGGTCGCGGCATAACCCAAGTCCGTACGCTCGCCGTTTTTTCGGATCAGTACATTGCGTCCCGATTCACCGCTTCCGCCACCGGCGACGCCGTACGGTTTGGTGGTGCGGCGCCCTGTGATCACCGAAACCGTCAACTCGCGAAGAAACTCGAACTCACGGATCATCCCGTCGCCCCCGCGATTCTTGCCTTCGCCACCGCTGCCACGTCGAATCGCAAATTGGTGAAGCCGAACGGGGAGTCGCGACTCGACCACTTCCGGGTCCGTGATCCGCGTGTTGGTCATGTGAGTGTGAACACCGCTGGCCCCGCGACCGAATACGGTCGCGCCACATCCGCCGCCGATCGTCTCGTAGTAGCCGAAGGAATCATCCCCCATCAACACGTTGTTCATCGTTCCCTGACTCGCCGCCACGGCGCGGAAGACCGAACCATTGCCGATCGCACCCAGCAAGACGTCCACGAGTCGCTGACTTGTTTCGACGTTCCCCGCGACGACGGCCGCACATTGGTTGGGGTCGTCATTCGGCGGCGGTGAAAGCAGCCCTGTCGGAACGTTTAGATCAACGTAGGCCAGCGCGCCGTCGCAAAGCGGAAAGTTCGAATCGCAATACGAGCGGAGCACGTACAGGACAGCCGCAGACACGATTGATGGCGTCGCATTGAAACCACGTGGATGCACCGCACCGGTCCCGTCAAAGTCGACCAAGAGTCGATCGCCGCGTCGCTCGAAACGGACCGCAATCGCCGTGCCGTCATCGAGTTGATCCTCGAAACACATGGATTCGTCGGGCAGCGTTTGAATCCAACGACCCACCGACTCCGCGGCGACTTGGAGTAGTTTGCCCATCATCGCGGTGACGTTGGCGTTGCCGAGTTCCTCCGTCATGCGGCGAATCTGTGAAGCGCCTTCCCGACCGGCCGCGATCTGAGCACGCAGGTCCGCAAGGTTTTCGTCGGGGTTTCGGGATGGGTAGGATCCACTCGTGAGTAGAGACCGCAACGCGGCTTCATGAGATTCGCCGTTTCGCACGAGCGCAAAAGCTCGAATCAAAACGCCTTCCTCCGCGAGGCATGTCGCCGCCGGCGGCATCGATCCCGGGGTCAGGCCGCCGATCTCGGCATGATGCGCCCGACTGGCCACAAAGTAGTCGGGCGTGTGTGAATGGCTGTCACTACAAAAGACGGGCGTGACGAGCGTAATATCCGGAAGATGGGATCCGCCCGAATAGGGATCATTTGACAGGTAGCAATCACCTTCATGCATCTCCGGATACTCGGCAGCGAGAAAGCGAACCGTATGTCCCATCGCGCCGAGGTGGACCGGGACGTGCGGCGCGCTGGCAACCAACGAGCCGTCACCCCGAAAGACCGCGCAACTGAAGTCGAGTCGTTCTTTCACGTTCACGCTCACCGCCGTTCGCCGGAGAACTTCACCCATCGAGTCGGCGATACTTTGCAGACGGCGTGCGACGATTTCGAGTTGGATCGGATCCTCCACGTCGAATCGGTGCTTGTTTTGTCGGTCGACTTCGGTGGGTCGCAGCGCGATGGTTCCGTCTTCGAACATCTCGCCGGCCCAGTTCGGTTCGACAATCAGTGTGGATTGATCGCTGACCACCACCGTGCCGCCCGGAATCACGTCTCCCGGTTTCAAGCATTGGCGTTCAACCAGTTGGAACGAACGGGTCGAGCCACGACTCCAGACTTCAGTCTCTTGGAAATGCGATGTTGACGCGTCTTGTGTCGAGACGGTGAGGAGTTGCTCGACGCGGTCCGTGTCGCTTCGGGTAATTTCGCAACGCGCGCTGACCCACTCGATGGGTTGGCCTTCACGACGGTAACCGAAACGCTTTTCGTGTTCGGTATGGAATGCCCCCGGGATCGCTTCCAGTGAGTCGACCGAAAGCGGAATCGAAGCATCGGTGCCGACGTATCGGCAGTCGTATTCGATTCGGAGTCGAGTCGAGCGATCGGCGATCTCTGCTTTTGCCTCCGCGATCAGTGCTTCGGTGAGTTGCTTGAACTCTTCGGAAGTTATGTCCTCGATTCGCCGATAGACACCGGTGGTGTGAAAGCCTCCCGTCTCGGCGATTCCGATACCGACCGCACTGAGCACGCTCGCGCGGGGATGATCGAGGATTTCGCCCACGCCAAGTGCATCGGCGATTCGACAGAGATGCTGCGCCGCGGCGCCTCCGAATCCGATCAGGACGTGGTCGCGCACATCCACACCGCGAGCCGTCGTGATCGCCCGTACCGCTTCGGCCATGTGCGTGACAGCGATGTCCAGAAAACCCTCGGCGAGTTCCTTCAGTTCCGGAGGGTCCGGCATTCGTGACGCGACGGTTTCCAAACGTTCGATAGAAGCGGAACGATTGAGGGGAAAGGGAAATCGCTCCGGCAGCAACCGTCCCAGTACGAGATTCACATCGGTCACCGTCAACGGTCCGCCACGGCCGTAGCAGGCAGGCCCAGGCATCGCCCCAGCGCTATCGGGGCCGACGACCAATCGAGATCCGACGAAGTCACAGATCGAACCGCCCCCGGCGGCGACCGTGTGAATGTCCATCATCGGTGCGAGGATCCTCAGGCCACCGATCTTTGTTTCGAAGCGACGATTCACGACGCCGTCAAAGCGGCTGACGTCGGTGCTCGTCCCACCCATATCCAAGCCGATCGCGCAGCGTCCCTCCGCCCATCGCTTGGCGATCTCACCGAGCGCGACGATGCCTCCAGCGGGCCCCGAGAGCACACTGTCTCGACCACGAAAACGATCCGACTCGACCAAATGTCCGCCACTGGTCATCAGTCTCAAATCGCAGTTTCGGCCACCGAATTGGCGTCGGACACGCGCGGCATAGGAACTTAGGATCGGATTCAAATACGAGTCGAGCGTGGTGGTATCGGCGCGGGCCACCAACTTGATCAGCGGCGCGACTTCGCTGCTACGGCTGACCTCCGCGAACCCTGCCTCCCGTGCGAGTCGTTCGACCACACGCTCGTGCTCAGGATTGAGATGTGCATGCATCAAACACACGGCGACGGTCTGCACGCCGAGCGATTCGAGTTCTTCAAGCGCCGCAGACACCGCAGGCTCATCGACCGGGCGTAACTCGCCGCCACCGGCATCCATCCGGGCATCGATTTCGACGATGCGTTCGGTCAGCGGGTAAGGTTTTTGAAACGCGAGATCGAACAGTTCGGGGCGATCCTGTTCGCCGATCTCAAGCACGTCACCAAAACCCTGCGTCACCACGAGCGCGGTGTCGACTCCGCCTCGCGTGAGCAGCGCGTTGGTGCCTCGCGTTGTTCCGAGGCGAACAGAAACTGGGGGAAGCCCGACGTGTGGCGGGATGCCAAGAATCAGCCGCGTCGCCAAGACGGGAGCCTCGAGACCGCAATCGATTTCGACGAGCGAACCGGGCGTGATCGTTTGCGGATCGCCATCAATGCGAATCGCTTCGTCATCGCCGCCGAATTCGGTAACGGTCCCGACCCGATGACGACTGTCTTCTTCGAGCGCATAGAGGGTTCCGTCGCGAAAGAATTGGTGCGGGAGCTTTCGGCCCGGCAAATTCACCGTCAACTCCTGCGGCACGGCCAGAACGATGTTGCCGCCAGGATCCACCGCCTTAACTTCGCAACGGATCAAGCCGCTGGAGAGAACTTTAAGACAGCCGGTTTGCCAACGATGGTCGGCGTCTTTCCATTGGGCCAGGCAATCCGTGAACGTGCCGCCGACATCGACGCACACCGATAAATCAGAAAGGACTTCCATGATCTTGCCGGGGCAGGTGCGCGGGCTATCGCTGGATCGCGCGGGCTATCGATTGAATAGAGCGAGACAGTGTTCGGTGTGCTCCAAGTCGATCAGAGCAACAATCACGTCACCTTCTTTGAGTTGATCGCGTGCGGTCGGAACCCGAATGCAGCCCTCGCGCTGAATCGCGGTGATCAAACAGCGTCCGGCCAGAGGCAAATCCGCGAGTGTCGCTTCACAGACCCGAGTGCCTTCGACGATCTCGAGTTCGAAGACGCCGATATTGCCGTTGGGAAGTTTACGTTGGCTGATCACCGATCCCTGGTTGAGGAAGCCGAGGATCTGCCTGGCCGCAACATCGCGTTCGCTGACGACACGATCAATCCCGAGTTTACCGACGACATTCGCGTAGTCGGGACGGCCGACAATCGCCATCACACGGCGAGCCCCGAGTTCCCGCGCTTCCACCCCGGCCATGATGTTGTTTTCGTCATCGCCGGTGCACGCGACGAAGTAGTCGATCGATCCGACACCTTCATCTTCGAGCACGCTCTGCCGATTCGCGTTGGCGTTGACGACAGTGACCTTGGGCAACAATTTAGCGAGCTGTTCGCATCGCTCGCGGTCGCTGTCGACCATCGTGATTCGATAATCACTATTGGGCAGTGAGCGGGCGATGTGGAGTCCGATTTCTCCCCCACCGGCGATCATCACGCTGGCACGTTTGGGGCGTTTGGTTGATGCGGTGAACAACGCGCGGCTCTTGTTCACTTCCGACGGGACGCCGATCAAACTGACACGGTCTCCGACGTGGAACTCGTCTTCGGCACTGGCGAGCCACATTTCGCCGTCGCGGTCGAGCGATCCGATTCTCACAGTGCCTGACAACGTCAAATCACGAAGCTTCTTGTCGACGGCATGCGAGTTGGCTTCGACGTCGATTTCGTAGACTTCTAACTGGCCACGGGCGAAGTGTTCCAGTGGGATCGCATCGGGATTGCGAATGGCTCGAACCAGTTCGTAAGCGCTGAGTTGTTCGAGGCTCAACAAACTGTCGATCTTGAAGTGATGCTGATAATCGAATGTACTCGCGTCGCGGTAAACCGGTGCGTAGACCCGAGCGATGCTGCGTCGGGCACCGAGTGCTTTGGCCATACTCGCCGCAACGACGTTGGCTTCGTCGTCGCCGGTGACCGCCAAGCAGACATCGGCGCTGCACACATCGGCTTGAAATAGAACGGTGCTTTGAGCGGCACTCCCCTGGATCGCTCGAACGTCCAACTCGTTATTCAGTTGTCGAACCCGCTCGGCGTCGATGTCGACGACCGTGACATCGTGACGTTTCCGGCACAGCATGTCGGCGATCCAATGGCCGACGGTGCCGGCACCCAGTAGCAAAACGCGCACTAGATCATCCAGTCGATGGCCATCAACACCAGGAAGATGATCGCCATGAAGCTCGTGATCCAGCGCGCCGTTCCGAACGCGTGCTTGAGAATCGTCTGCGTGTTTTCATGCCGTGTCGCACCGAAAACAAGCGAGATGGTGATGATCAATGGGATGTAATACAGCAAGTACGTCGGCGAAATAGAAATCACGATTTCTCCCCCGTCTCTTCGGCGGCTTTCGCCTTCGTTTCACTTTCATCCGACTCCTCGCCACTCGATTTTTCATCGTCGGGCGGTTCGGAGTCCGGTTTCTTTTTCCGCCCGCTAATCGGGACCGCAAGCGGCCCCGAATAAGCGTCGTAGATCACGAGTATGTTCATTAGCCCCGCGATCATGGTGTACCACGTGCCCATCTCGTAACCGGCACCATAATCGGCATACCAAGCGGAAACTTCATCGGCTTGTTCTTCGGCGACAGGGCGATGCGGTGGCGCCATGAATCCGCCCCACATCGGTTCGTACCCCATTTCAGTCTCGCCATTGCGGGTGGCATCACTGATGTGCTTGTTCTGAATCAGTGCTGGCAGTGCCGCCGCGCCGACACCGGCTTGCAACAGATAGTGCCATCGTTTGTCGCCAGGCTGCCAGGAGGCGTACACCACGTGTCCTCCCCCGAGAGCAAAGCCGAGCATCCAAGTGGTCATGATGCAGACGAGATACAAACTGCCTTTGGTTGCGCGGCCCTGATAGAAATGTCCGGCACCCGGCAGCAGCCACGCGAGGAATGCAGCCAGTTCTCGATTCTTCAAATCGATTTGATCGGAATCGACTTGGATCACGTTTGCTTTCGCCATCGGAAACGGATTCAGTTTCAGTGGATGCTTGTGGAGGTTTGGGCGAGGTGTCTCGACCAAACCGACATTGTGGAAAGATCGCCGTGGAAACGATACCCGAAATGTTGGGTCGAACGTGGCGGGGTAAGTGAGCTTGACCCTACGACGCATCGATTGGTAGTTGAAAGCTTCGTCGTGTTCTCGTTTCCAGGACCCATCCTACTTCCGAAGATGCCATGAAAGCTCCCACCGCCCAATGGACGCCTCAGCGACCTCTACACCGCGGTCGGTACCTGCGTCGTTTCGCGAACACCCTCGCAATCTTGGCACCGTTGACCCTGATACTCGTGGGATGCGGTTCGGGCAGTGATGCTCCGACAAGTCCGCCAACAACAGCCGACTCGAGCACCCCCGAAACACAAACGGCAGCCGTCGAACCCCAGCCATTGGAGCCGACGGAGATCGTCAGCCAGTTCCTGGATCGGATGCGTCGCGGCGGTCAAAGCGATTCCGCGAACGAATTGCTCACAAAGCTCGCACGGCAGGAAATGGTGCGAATCGGTCGGCCGCTGCAGTTGCTCGGTTCCCCCGACACACGGTTCGACGTGCGGCAGGCGTACACCGTCCCCAACGACCCAAGCCGAATGTGGGTGGCGACGCTGCTCACGGAACCGATGGAGG
>JBCBOT010000103.1:0-23190 GCA_039821165.1 Planctomycetota bacterium
GCCAACGATAGGTCACCTGAAAACCGAACGTGTTCTGCAACCACTCTTCGAGTTGCCAGCCGCCGATCGAGAGGTGAAACAAAATCAACAAACTCAACCCGAGCACCAGCGGAGGAAGCACGATGGGAATGTCGACAAGCGTGTCGAGAATCCAGCGGCCCGGAAACCGAAACCGCGAGAGCAAGTAGCCCAGTGGTGTCCCGACCCAAACCGACAAAATCGCGGCGGCCGAGCAGGTGAGGATCGTCAACCGAAACGCCGCCTGAATCTCCGGTTTCCGCAGTGCTCTGGCGAACTCGTCATACGAGACAAACATCAGATCGGCCAGCAACAGCAACACGATCAACACCACGAACAGCGATGAGAGCCCGCCCATGACGAGAAAGAATGGCGTGTCGCTCCGCTGTTTTCGCCGTGGCGGATCCGCGACCATGGCCGATGCCGCGTAAGCCTTTTCCGAGCCGTTACTCATCGCTGGATTCAGACACGTCACTCAAGTTCGCCTGCCAACGAAATCCCTCGGCGGCAAAGATGTCTTGCGAATCGGCAGAACAAATCTTCTCGAACAAACGAGACGCCAGCACGGGATAGCTCGACTGCTCCGCCACCGCCCAAGGCTGAGTCGCGACGCTGCACTCGACCCCTTGGATGCGAATCGCGTCGAGATAGTCCGCCGAACCGGCGGCGTTGCTCAAGTAGGCGACGGCGGCATCGAGCGAGCCGGTACGGAGTTGATTGACCAACATGTCGCCCGTCGGACTCTGCACCGTCACGTTCGGCATGATCTCTTGTTGGACACCGCCTTCGCGAAATGTGTTTTGAGTGATCCAACCCATCGCGCATTGCTTCTCATGTCCGATGCCTACCCGAAGGCCCTCCGCCGCGAGATCTTTCAACGAGCCGATGCCTTTCGGGTTGCCTTTTTGCACCAGGATCACCAGTTCATTCTGTGACACCGGAATGGGCTCGGAAAACAGATCGTGAACCTGATTCATGAACTCCTGGTCGCAGGCAAAATACGCATCGGGGCGTTGGCCGGCTTTCATCTGAGCGACCAAGATTCCGCATCCGTTGTAGACGCGGTTCACCGTCACGCCCTCCCGCTGTTCGAAAGCCGTGATCGTGTCCTCGATCGCCGGTCGCAACATCGACCCCGCAAAGACTGACAACTCAGGACGATCACTCCACGCGTCTCCCTCGGTGACTGAAAAACCGTGGCCCGCGTAACGCTTCAGCCCCCGATCCGATGCCGAAAGGTAGCGTGCGAAGTGCAGTGCGGCGCTTGGCTGCTTCGTCGACGCGATCACACCGACCATGATGTCCGATGCAGCCGGATCGAGTTCTTCAACGGACACGAATTCGAGATCGGGATAGGTATGCAAGACCGCGTCGTACACGATGCCGGCATCGGCGGCACCGATCTTGATGTCGTTGGCGACTTCATTCACGGTGGCGCGATACCCAGAGTTCGCCTCGACCAGCGGTTCCCAACCCTCGATAGCACGAAGCGTTTTGCGAGTCACTTTCCCGATGGCGGCCGTTTCGGGATTCGCCATCACAAGCCGCACATCCTCGCGAACCAAATCCGCCAGTCCTTCGATGCCTTTGGGGTTGCCTTTCGCTACCGCGATTCCGGCCTGCATTCGGGCAATCGGAATCACCTCTTCGACGAGGCCCTTGACTCTCGCAAATTCGAGATAGCTGTCGTCCGCCGGCAAGAACAACTCGCCACGCTCGGCAACTTCGATCGACGACAGCAATGTCTGCGAGGGCCCATACTGGATTTCAATGCGACGGCCCGTTTCCGTTTCGTAGGCGTCGCGAATCTCCTCCATGACCGCGCGGTTGCTGGCCGCACAGTACAGCATGATCGAACTGGAGCCCGACGTCGGACCAGACCCGCTGAGTCCAATCAAGGCTGCCGCGAGCAACCCCAACGAGGCGATCAGTAGTAACGCTATGCGTGACATCGCTTGGCCTATTTTCGCCCAGGGGGAATGGGAACGAGCACCGCATCTCGATTGCGGCCTTCCTCGTTGCTGCGGTCGGGCGGACGGTTTTCGACATCCCCGAACAGTTCACCATCCCAATCGGATTCGATCAACAAGTCAAAACCCGGATTCTGCTCTTTGACCTGACAGGAACACGCGCCGCTTAGAAAAACAGTCAGTTCCTCGACGAGTTTCGGCGATGCATCGGATGCCGGAATGACTTCCAACGCGCGTCCCCGTCCGAAAACCGGCACCAGCAGCGGTTCATCCTCACGGAAGGCCTGCTCGCGGAGCCCCGAAACCAATCCCAGTAAGAAACGTTCTTTTGGATCCTCACGGTCGACTTCGAGCGTGCTGAATTGAAGCACGAGTGGAACATCGGCGTAGAGTTCCGACCCCGGCAGCCCGATGCCTTCGGGAAGCTGCACCTTGCGTTCAAGCGTTTTGAAGCTCTCCTCAAGCAACCGTTTCGCGGAGTCTGTTTTTGACGCGTCCTTCGAACGCACGATCAACCAAACGATGCTGTGCCCGGCAAGCAAGCGGTCTTTCAACTGATCGCGAAGCGGCGAACTCGCGATGCCGAGGGACATGGCTTGGCCAAGCGTCCCGTGCCAATGATTGATCCAGCGAGCCCGTCCGACTTTGGAACGCGTGATGACGTAAGGCAAATCAGACTTCACCGAGGACGGCAACTGCTCCCACAAGTCGACGCGTTCCGAATCCGCTTCGCTTGCCACATCGATCCGCAACACGCTCGCGTTGAGATGGCCACCGTTCTCAATCGTTCGCTCGTCCAATTGCTTGACCCAAGCCGCTTCATCGCCCGACAGTCCGCCGCGTGAAAACACGAGAACCTCCGCCGCATCGGGCTTCCATCGTTCCAACGCGTAACGAAAGACCGGAATGTTGCACGCGTGGGCGACCGCTGAAAACAGCACGAGGCCGATCGCGATCGCGGCTATCACTCGCTTGCGAAACACACCACACTCCCATCCAACGTGGACAAGAAAAGATTGCCGCCAGCCCCAGAGAGTCCATCCCACGCCGGCAGCGATTTGAGCTCGACTTCGTTTTCGATTTCGCCGGTATCGATGTTGACCGTCAACAGCGAAGATCCCTCGGCGCCTTCCAGCACGGCGTCTTGCTTTGCCAATTCGGCCTGAACCGCCGGATCGCTCTCAGTCAATTTCTTAAACGTCTCGGTCTCGTCGATTGTATCGGGTGGTCCAACCACAAAGAGATGATTGCCCGCCAGCACCATGCCACGCACGTAAATCGGCACGTCCTTCGCCCATTTCGGATCGACGAGACTGTTGCCGGGTGTCGTGGTTGAATTGCCGCCCTTTTTCTTTCGGCCACTGGTGAATTGAATCGCTTTCCCGAATTTACCGTCGACGACTTTGACGCCCTCAACGGTTCCGTGGTTGCGTTTCAAAGAGTGATCGCGAGCCGAGCCGTCGTCAAAGCTGACCGCGAGCACGGCATCCGCCGACAACTCGGAACCATCTTCGTAGCGCCGGGCGATTCGCTCCGCGGTCGTCTCGTGAAAATACAGTCGCACTTCATCGATCGCGCCACTGAATGAATTGGGCGCGGCATATTCACCGACGCCGGCACCGAAATCCGCACCGACTTCCAAGCCCTGCGCGGGGTCTCCGCTGAGAAGCCCATTCGCCTTGGCCGTGCCGGCAAGTTTGCCGTCGACATACAGCTTCATGCTTTTGTCTGCGGCCAACACACCGACCAAGTGGTGCCACCCGCCGACAATACGCTTCGGCCCGGTGATCGTCTTGAGCGAGCCTTTGTTCCGGACGTGAAATTCGGGTTTACCGTTCTTGAGTGTCAGCGCGAATCCGACGGTCGGTCCGCCACGCGCGACCACCACGCCGTTGGGTTTGGTCGCCGTCATCCAAGCTTCGACCGTGATCGGTTTGTTCGCGGGGTTCAACGTCGCAGGCTTGCCGAACGCCGCGGCGGGCCCCGTCGGTCCCGAGCCACCTTTCTTCCTCTTGCTGAGATAGCCCTCGGGAAGCTCCGGCGGATTCTGCTCCGCCGCAAACAACTGATGCTCAAGCACCGTCGTCCAACGTAGGTATTCCGGCTTGCGACCGTAGCCGTAAACGTACCCGTCACCCTTGACCAAAATTCGTCCCGCCGGTGCCATCCGCCCCGCTTGGTAATAGCCGCCGTGGCCGCCGGCGAAACTTTGGCCGAGTACCCAATACGAACGATGGAACCAGGTGTCATCGAGAAAGCCCATCGGAGCAAAGATGTGGGCATCTTCACCGCGCTGTTTTGAGGCTTGGGTCGCGAAGTCACCGGAGTTCGGTCCGATCTCCAAACGGTTGCCCTCGAAATCGAACTTCTGCGACTTCATGAAAACGTGCTGTCCGTCACAAGAAAGAATGTCCGGCAGTCCGACTGGCATTTGCAGGATCTGCAGCTTTTCCTGCAAGTTATTACCGGTCTCGGGATTCTTGTCGTCCATGATCGTTTCCGACAGTTTCTGACCGCTCGCCAAATCCAACCGGATCAAACGAAGCCCGCCGTCAAGAAAGTTTGATCGTCCCGCGACACAGTAAATCGTGTCGTCACGAATCAAAACACTACCGTGGACCGGCCAAAGTGATTCGAGTTGTTCGTACGCCATAACACGACGGTCGAGCGGCGCCGCGCGGTAACGCCAAGCCAACTCACCCTCGGTGGTGAGGCAATAAACCCATCCATCGGCGCATCCAAACACGACGCGGCCACGATGCACCGTCGGCGGCGAGTCGATGCGTGCGCCGGCAGTAAACGACCATCGACGCGAACCGTCCGTTTGCTTCAACGCGTGCAACGTGTGTTGATCGATCTGAGCGACGTACACGTTGCCGCCGGCGATGACAGGCGACGTCAAACGCCCGCCGAGATCGGTGCTCCACTTGGTTCCCAGTTTTGCGTCGATGGGCGCGCCGGCAGTCCCGCTACGGTTTTCGTCATGGCGATACGTCGGCCAATCTGCCGGATCGGACGTGGCCGTGGCTAATCCGACGGCAAACGCCGGCCCCCGATCGAGCCGCCCCTCTTCGGGAACGTCCACGGGCAAGGGCCGCGTCGGAGCGACCGGCGCGAGTGCGTTGAACCCGAACAACTTGGCTTCCGGGTAGCAGGCACAGTTGTGCGGCGGCGCGTAGGTCAAACCGTTGCAAGGCATGACACCGTACAAACAGCCGCCACGTACCCAGTGGTGGATGTCCCAATGTTCCTTGTCGGGGTCGACAAACTCGATCCCGGTTCTTGACGGCATCAAGAAGTTATCGGTCGCTTTGGCGATGTAACAACGATGGTGAAACCAATAGGTTTCGACATCGGGGGCGAACGATTTGACGACCTCACCCGTTCTTGGATTGCGTCCCGTGTAGACGCCGCTGTCGCGTCCCGATGTCAGCGGTGCAAGCCAAACCAACCCGTCGACCACCATCAAATCCTGCGGTGACTGATAGCCGCTGTTGGGAAAGGTCGCATCCCACAACCGTTCGCCGCTTTTTAGGTCGCAGCTCACCATTTTGCCGTCGCCACCGGCGTACATCACGACGTCCTTGTAAACGACCATTCGCGGCCCGAAGTTGAACGTGAATGCGTCGCGGCGTGTGACCGGATCACTCTCCCAAGCGATGTCGCCCGAGCGGCCTTGCAAACTGACAATTCTCTCTCCGTCATGGAAGAAGACTTGCGATTCTGCGGCCGATAGCGTGAGCGGGGAAACCTTGGTTTTCTTGGCCCAGAGTTGCTTGCCCGATCGAGTGTCAAACGCCATTAGCAAGCGAGGCTCTTCGTTCCAGAAGAACTCTTCGCGGGATCGCGTTTGGTCGCCGACCGTGCCGTGCAGCGGCGCGTAATCTTGCAGTTCTGCTTTACCTTTTCGCACCACCAGATAGAGCGTGTCACCCGTTGAGATGATCTCCTCCGTCGCATCGCTGCCTTCATACGTGCGCAAGACTTCGCCCGTCGAAGCATCCAGCGCGGTCAGCGGTGCGTTGAATCCGAGTGTGACGTAGACCTCGTTATCGGTCGCGACCAAGCGACGTGAGAGCTGGGAAGGCCCACTCTTTAGCGGCCACAAATGGGATTGCCAATTGGCAATGTCTTTCTTCCATAACACACTCCCGTTGAACGCATCCCTTGCGATCAGCTTCCATTTCGGAGGCAACTGGATCGAAACGCGAGAGCCTTCATCCATGATGTAAAACATCTTGCCGCCGGAAGACACCAGAGCGCTCATACTGGCCATGCGGTCGTGGTGCCTGGACCAGCGGGGGCTGCCGACCCATTGCAAGTGACGCGGCGGGCCGACGACGTCATCGTGCGCGACCGAGTTTCCGCTGGGGTCATGGAGATAGTGAGACCACTCGTCGATGTTGTCGGGGCGCGGCTTGACGAGGCGCACCCAATCGTCGCCCTCTTTGATCAAGGCCACACCGTTGGGAACAAGCACGCGTAGCACTTCGTCGCGGGACACCTCACCCAGTGATTCTGCGATTAACAAGTTCACCATGTTGTCGACGTAAGGCAGCTCGGCTCCTGCCAAATGGTCGAAGGCGACGTCTCCATAGTCGCCGGATTCGAACGTCACCTCGCGGGCTCCGCGAACCGACTCCGAATCAAAAAACAGTCCGTGAACCTGAGTCGACTCGTTTTGGCGAAACGCAGCCGTCTGCTCGGCGCTCTCCGTGCCAAGGTGAACGAAAAACCCGGCAGACACACCGGCTTTACCGAGGATGGATTTGGCATCCAGTCGTGGTTCCGCGTGCGTGATCGGCGCGAGTGAACAAAGAAAAATTGCGAGCAAAGGAAGGACGAGGCGGCCTCGGGGAAGCAACGGCATCGTGATAGCTCCGAACGAGCGGTGGGAGTGGGAACCCGCGATTGTAACCGTCTGCCGGCGACGCTGTTCGTTTCCAGACCTCGATTCGAGCGCCTCTCGCGGAATGTGTTGCGAGAATGCTAAGACGCGAACAAAAGCTGCGTGAGGCACCACCCAACCGGTCACAGGAGTTCAAAAGCCATCTCTCTACTCCAATTTCTCCGCGTCTCAGCGTCTTCGCGTGCTCCCCCCGAGGCGTTTCCCAAAACGCCACGTTGAAACTCGAAGAAGAGAAGTCCTGGTGATCGTGCCAACCGAACACATCACTGCCCCTCTCGCCTCTCGCCCCTCGCCTCTCGCCTCTCGCCTCTCGCCTCTCGCCTCTCGCCACTCGCCCCTCGCCCCTCGCACATTGGACTTACGCCCCAAACCCGATTCCGTTAAACGCGAATCGTCGAAGTCCGAACTCTCTCGCGCGCAGGAAGCCACCGATGATCCGTTTCATTGCTATCGCATCGTTGATCGTCTTGACCGTGCCGGCCAACGCCCAAACGCCCCTGCCCAGCATGCTGGATTCCCCGCCGCCGCTGCCATCGACCGACCCGGTGCTGAAGCAACAAACCTCCCCGGTTCTCGAAAGCAATCCGGCTTACGGTCCGCTGCCGAAGTCAGCCGCCCCCGTCCCAATTTCTTCCGGCCCGTTCCAAACCGGAGACATGACCGCGGTCGCGGGTAGCGGAACCATCGCCGATCGCATGCTCAAGAAAGTTTCGTTCGAGGCCGACGCCGACCAAATCCGTTTCGATGTGCAAGTCATGCAAGTCGATGCCGCGGTGCGTGACGCAATCTACGAAGTCCTCTCCGAGAACGACGTCAACACCGAGATCACGCAAATCGATCCCCCCTCCGATCCGAACGCCCAAGAGGCTTCGCTTGCGAGCGTGCACCGGATCGCGAGCGGCAGCATCGTCACCACGGCGGTGATGAATCAAAAGGAAGCTCGAGCGCTTACGGCGATCGTCTACGGAAGTGAATCGAGTGACATCACCGCGCGACCGACAATGATCGTGTCCGAAGGCCAAGTCGGTGCGATCCAACAGCAGGTCCAGCGACCGTTTCTTTCCAAACTGGAAGAGGTGAAAGTCGGTGATCAATCATCGGTCCGCCCCGACATCCATGTTCTGAACGAAGGCTTTGACTTCGCCGTCCAGGCGAAGACGGAAGGGGACACACTTCACGTCCGCACCAAACTGCAACACTCGCGCGTCGTCGGCGTGAAACAACATCACGTCTATGGCATCGGCAAAGGTCGCAAGAACGTGCAGGTTCCGAGCCACGAAGTTCGAATCGCCGCAGCGTCGGAAAAGCTCAAGCCCGGTCAAACACTTCTGCTCGATCCCTACCTCGAGACGGAACGAGCGGTTGTCAAAGCGCCCACGACTCCGGTGATCGGCCAGTTCCTCCCCTCGGCCAAGCCCACCGTTCAGCGCCGCAACACACTCGTGCTTCTGACCGCCACCAAAATCAAACCGGTCCAAAACGCCAAAAAAATGCCGACGCAGGATCAAACGGAAACCGGCAGGTGAACGTTGGTTTGGTTCACGGGAAGACTTCACGGCGACAAACGGTGCTACTCTCCAGTCCGTTTGTCCGGGAATAGTACGAGCGGCCTCAGTTGAACGTCTGCGAAATACTCACCGGCATCCCATCGAACAGTTCCCGAAAAAGTCATCGGCACATCCCCTTGGACTTGAAACAACTGGTCCCCGATCAACGCGCAATTGCCAGTGGCTTCATGCGTGCGAAACGCATCGATCGTCGCAAGCGTGATCGAGCTGTAAGTCGGGATCTTTAACATCCCCCACACTGGTTTGGTCCACGCTTCGAACCGTGTCGGTTCGATCGTCATACCACCGCTTTCGCAAATCAGCTCGAGAGACTCGAACGAGACCTCGATCTCATCGGAGGGGGCGCCGACATTCATGATCTCGAGGTACACGTTCGCGACGCGGTGGTTGTCGAGCTGTTCATACTTGGCCCTCAGCCGCATCAGGACACTGATCTTGTTGTCACACCATTCACCGGATTGGTCGAATTCACTTTGACGAACATCCATTTCTCGAAAACTAGAATGGATCGACGAAATGCCTTTCTGATAATTCAGCTCCCGCGCGAGTTCTTTGCCGCTGCGGTAGTTCAGAAAGATGCCATACCCAAACGCAAAAAGAAGCGTGACGACCATCAGCGTGGCGATCGTAAATCGTGTGCGCGTCAATTTGGGCCCCGTCTGTCTGTGTGCGTGCCTTTTGGTCAAGGTGTGCTTCGCTGAGTCTATTTTACAGCCTCCGTCCGAATCACTGCGGGCGAGCGCAATCGGTGCCCCATCGCTGTCACAACTCCGGCTTGAACGCGTCAGCAAAGCCCAATGGCTTGTCGAGTAGTTCATTCATCCGACAGACGTTAACCTGGGCGGGCAAAGCGATCATCCGATCTTTCGCTGGCCTCAACTGTCATCGGATCCTGGAGCCTTGGAATGAGCGACGCTGCTGGCGCAGAATCAAATGCAACGGTCTCAAAGCTTGAGATCACCCCCCGAGTCATCGTGCTCGGCATCGTCCTCGCAATCGTGATGGGAGCCGCCAACGTGTATGTCGGTCTCAAAGCCGGCATGACGGTGTCCGCGTCGATTCCTGCCGCGGTGATGGCGATGCTCCTGTTCAAGTTGCTGTTTAAGAACTCAAGCATCCTCGAAGCCAACCAGGTGCAGACGTGTGCCTCGGCCGGTGAATCGTTGGCGGCCGGAATCATCTTCACGATGCCCGCGATGATCTTGATCGGATACTGGGAGTCGTTCGACTTTTGGTCGGTGTCCGTGATCGCCTTGACGGGCGGATTGTTGGGGATCCTCTTCATGATCCCGATGCGGAAGGTGTTTGTCGCGAACAACAAAGACTTAGCGTACCCCGAAGGCATCGCATGCGCGGCGGTACTCGAAGCGGGCAGTTCGGAAGGAAACGCCGCCGAAGAGACACAAGGTGACGGCGTCAATTTGATCAGCGGTGGCGTGCTCGGCGGCCTCTTCGCACTCGCCACCAAACTCATTCACATTATCACCGGAAGTTTGGAGTACGCGTTCGTTTCCTCGAATCGGATCTTCTTCTTCGGCGGAGATCTGTCGCCGATGCTGATCGCGGTCGGCTTCGTCGTTCGGCTCAATGTCGCCATCCTGATCTTTATCGGCGGCGCGTTGTCGTGGCTGATCGGTATCCCTTTGTACGGAGGCGGTGGCGAAGCGGAGAACGCGATCGACGGTGCCTATGGAATCTGGAGCACACAAATCCGATACGTCGGCGTCGGCGCGATGGTGGTCGGTGGGTTCAGCTCGCTCATCGCGGTTCGGCACGGACTCAAAGCGGCGATCACCGAACTCTGGTCCTCCTTGCAAGGGAGTGCGGGCCGAGAAGACGACCAACGTGACATCCCGTCCTCCGTGATTCTGGCCGTGGGCGCCGGCTGCATCGCCATGCTTGCGATGGTGAACTATTGGTTTACCGGTGGAGTGGGGATCACCGCGCTGGCGACCGTCATCATGTTGGTCATGGGCTTTTTCTTTACAGCTGTCGCCAGCTACATCGTCGGCCTGGTCGGCAACTCCAACAGTCCCGTGTCGGGGATGACGATCACCTCGGTCTTGGCCGCCGGCGGCCTGCTCTACCTGTGCAACTACTCCGGGATGGATGCGATGGTGGCGACGCTGGGGATTGCCGCGATCGTTTGCTGTATCGCCTGCACCAGCGGCGACGTGTGCAACGACCTCAAAACGGGTTCACTGGTCGGCGCCGCTCCGTTTCGGCAGCAGATGATGCAAATTCTTGGCGTCGCCGTTGCGGCGTTTGTGATGGCTCCGGTTCTGACACTTCTGCACAACAACACCGAAGGCGGGATCGGCGGCCGTGAACTTTCGGCGCCCCAAGCAAGCCTCTTCGCCGAGCTTGCACGCGGCTTTTTTGGAGATGCTGAGAGTCAGCTTCCCTGGAACATGATCGGATGGGGAGCCCTCGTCGGCGTGGTGATCCTGGGAATCGACGCTTGGCTAAAACAGTCGAAATTCGGTTTCCGAGCCCACCTGATGCCGATCGCCGTCGGCATGTATTTGCCGTTTGGTTTGGCGACGCCCATTTTGATCGGTGGAGTCCTCGCCTACTTGATTACGCGAAAGGCTCCTGCGGAGAAGCATGACGGGCTTTTACACCGCGGCGTTCTGTTTTCGTCGGGGGTCATTGCTGGTGAAGCCCTGACATCGGTCGCCCTCGCGGGCTTGGCTGCCCTCACCATCACCTCGATCGGAGTTGAATTTGATTCCTGGGTTGTGACGGTGGCGTCGTGCATCGCCGCTGTCCTCGCCGTCGTCGCGTTCCTAGTGTTCACCCGCCCCAAAAACTAAAGGGTCACCTAGTGCCGCGGGAATCAACTGACCCTGCTTGGTAACCCGACGCGTCAGTTTTGAAGTTGCGCATTTTGACAATGCTATCGAAAACTGATCTTGCGATAAGCGAGGCCCACCCGTGAATCAATCATTGCTACATAACTTTCCACAGGAAGGCCTCGCAATGATTATGGTTGCCGAATCGGCTCGCCAACTCAAGGCATTTATCCGACAGACGCCACTTGGTGAACTTGCTCAAGCCATGATGCTGCGGATGGTGCTCACCTTCATCATGCACCGTGGCCGAATGAGCTGTTCAGCCGCCTCTGGCAGCATTGCCTCCGAGCCCATTCACCGCGGTGAGCTGACACGTTTTTTGGCTCGTCCACGATGGCAAAAACATGACTTCAACGAGCCGCTGATGCAGATGCTGCTGGCCAAAGAAAAGAAGCGAGGCAAATTTATCTTCATCATCGACGCGACAATGGTCACGCAGGCCGGCAAGAAAACTCAGAACACGTACAGCACCGGCAATCGCGTCCGTCGCAAGATCAAGACAGGATATCGCTACAACAAGAAGAAAGTGGTCTTCAAGAAAGTACATTGCTTTACGTTCGGCCTGTTGATCACGCCGTCGGGGATTCGCATCCCGATGCAGATCCCACATTTGACCGAAGAATACTGCCGAGAGAATGAACGCGAACATCTGACGACTGCCCAAGCTGCTGCGCAGATGGTGCGAACGCTGCCGCTGGACGACAATGCCGAAGTCATCGTTTTGGGTGATACGGCCTACGAATCGTCGGTCGTCGAGCAAGCTTGCCAAGAACAAGGATACACCTGGGTGTTCCCAGCCAACCCCGAGCGGGTTTACGAAGGACCGACCGGCCAGCGGCCTAAGTTGCGTTCTCGACTGAAGGATTGGACGAGTCTGTCGCTAAAGACCATCAGGCTTCGAGCGTCGATAGGGAAGTACGCCGACTATCGGCGGCTTTCCAAGTGGCGTGTTGGGCCGAAAACGAAATCACGCGTGTACTACGCTCATCAGGAAAAACGTGCGGTACGAAACGTCGGTAACGTGCAACTTGTTTTTTCGACACTGAAAGCAGATCTGGACAAGGCGACGCCAGACGATGTGAAGATCCTTCTAACCAATGCGACTTGGCTGAGTGCACGTGAGGTTTTGGAGCTGTACTCGTTACGTTGGCAGATCGAACTGTTCTTCAAAGAACTGAAGTCAACGCTTGGCTTCGGTCAGTACAGCTTCATCGACTTCCGCGCGGTCGACGCTTGGGTCAACTTAGCGATAGCGACGGTGCTGTACTTGGAGTACGAACGCATCGTTCACATCCAGGACGACCGGTTGTCCGCTGAGCGTCGCCAATGGTGGAGTCGCCAGCGTCTGCACGGCCTGTGCCATGCGGTACGTCATCAAATTGAGACCGAGGAACTCAGATACATTGAAAAACGAACAAAAACTTCCGGCGGCCTCAAAAAGCTGCAACGTTTACTCGCCGCGGCAATACCGCAGGAATATCGTGTCGCCGCATAATCGAACACCCAAAATGCGCAACTTCAAAACGCGTTAGCGAGGGATCAGTCGGTTGCCATTTGGTCCCTCGCTTACGCTTCGGGTTTCCTGTCCTGGGCGTCGTTGACGTATCTCACGACGGTAGCGAGGTCCTCGTTGTTGTTGATCCAGCGAATACTTCCGCGTTCGGCCCACCAATTATTTCTGCGGCTGTCGAGTGACTTTAAGCATCGTGTCGTGTATGCCTTGAGGTCAGCACGAATCTTCTTTGGGGGTGTCCCAGCGGCCGAGACCACAAGGTGAAGATGATTCGATCGGCAATTTACGGCGTGCAACGTCCAATTTCTATACTGACAAGTCTCTGCGATTTGCTCTTCGACTCTGTTGCGCAGATCTTTTGTGAGCCGGACCGCACATTCGCTCATCCTCGCCTGACAATCGGTTTCAAGATCACGACTTGGAAGTTGCCAGCCGTGCATGTATTCCACCCAACCACGATCATCACCCGGTAGCCAGGTGCCATACGTGACCCATGTCAGAAAGAATGCGATTGGATCGTCCGAGCTCATTCAAAAACATGTCGATGTGGGGAGAAGTTGAGATCTTGATCGGAAACACGGGAACCCTTGGGAGGATATCGCTGAGTCCTATTCATCGCTCACGCTGCGGGTTAACTGCGACTACGTCTTGAGCTCCTTCACGACGCCGGTGCTGTCGCCGTGACGGTGGATGTCGATTCCGATTCCCTGCAGCATCGTCAACCACACGTTGCACAGCGGCGTGTCCTTTGGCAGGACGAGATGCTGTCCCAGTTTCAATTTGGCTCCGCCGCCAGTCACAAGGGTCGGACAATTGGTCAGGTAGTGGATCGAGCTAATGTTCGAACCGAATGCCAACGCGACATGGTCGAAGAGACTTGATCCATCAGCCTCCTTCGTCGCCTTGAGCTTGTCAATCAATCCGGCCAGTAACTCGGAGTGCGTCTTGTCGCGGGCCTGGGATGCCTCCATGCGTTCTCCCGGAGAGTAGTGACTGACGTTGTGGGCGCTAAGCGTGACGCCCAAGCTCTTGAGGAGTGTTTGGCCTGGCATGCGGTATGTCATCACGCGCGTGCTGTCCGTTTGCAGCGCGGCGACAATCAGGCCGTACATGACCTCAATTTCTTCGCGTCCCTTGAGACCCGGGTTAGGCTCGTCGAGAGGCGCATTCGCTTTGGGGACATCGAGCCATGTTTCGTCCTTGCTCAGTCGTGTCTCGATGTCACGAATGCCTTGAAAGTACTCCTCCAACTTGTCTTTGTCGGTCTTCGTCAAACCGCGTCCGACACGATGGGCTTCCGTGAGGACGGCATCCAGCACGCTTCGGCTTTCGGCGATGGCAGCTTGTCGTTGTTGCAGTGGCAGATCGTCGGCGGAAAACAGTTTGTGGAACACCCGAACCGGATCGTTGAATCCCGCAACCGGCTTTCCTCGCTGATTCCAGGCCAAGGAGAGACCGGGGCCGTGACCGGACGAGTTGCCATCGGTGCTGTTGAGTTGAATCGACGAAAATCGCGTGTCCGAACCAAGTTCACGCGCTGCCACTTGATCTGCTGAGATGCTGTTGGACATATTCTGTCCGGGCACGGCGAATCGATTGGCCCCAGTCAACCAGAACGTGCTTCCCCAATGAGCTTCATCGCTGAACTGGTTGGCGCAACCCTGGATGACCGTGAAGTCCTCTCGGTGACGCGCAAGCGGCTGGAGACCATCCGGTAGATCGTACTCGGGTCCAGTCTGTTTGATGTTGGGAAACCAGGTTTCTTTGGTCACACCAAAGCCCTGGCCCAAAAAGACCATGCGTTTCGGCGGCTTGGACGTTGCGTTCTCGGCCGCCGAGGCAAAACGGCGGAAGCCGAAGGACTCGAGTGCCGGCAGCGCGATCATTGCCCCGGTTCCGCGAAGAAGTTGCCGACGGTTGACTTGTGTGTTCATCGAGTTGTCTTCGAGCGGAATTGGATTTTGGTCATCAATGGTAACTCAGTGCGTCAGTCTCGAAGTTGCGTGTGCTGGATTTTGGTAACCGAAACGAAAGTCATGGAGCCTCGCTGAAGCGTCACGTTTCCATTGAACGCCATGAAAACGAAGAAACGCCAACGACACTTGCCAAAGAGATTAACCGCGATTTCCCCACTCACCCGTTTCCAGATGAGATGTTACCGACGGTCTGATTTGCCTTCCTGACGTGCCTTCTTTCGGGCCTCACGCCTTGCTTGTCGCTTCGCTTTGTCGTCGGGAATCGTCGTCCCCGAGATTTCCGCTTCCACTTTCAATGCGGCCGGGACCGTTACCTGCTTGCCTCGAATTTCAAGCCGCTTCACGATTTCGATTTGCTCGTCGATCTGGCCGGGTTCGGCCGTATTCCCACCTGGAATAAACTCTCCAAAGGGACGTCCAATCGTTTCCAGGTCCTGTCGCATGAGACTTCGCATCGCTTGAATGCGTGTGGCTTGAGCCTTCTTCGAGGCCAAGTTCCTCAATTCCTTTGGGTCACTCTTCAGGTTGTAGAGTTGATCTTCATCGAAGAAGCCGGGGCGATCAGCTCCCCGCACCCCGATGCCGAGACGTCCGATGTAGGACAGTGCTCGAGGCAGGTTTTCAAGCTTGGCTTTCTTGATGGCCGCGATTTGGTCTTTGGTGTGACGGACAGCGATGTAGGACCAGTCTTTCGTGACCGTTGCCCGTGCAACTCCCATTTCGAGATAGACGTGATCGCGCCAGTCTTCGGCGCTTCCATTCTTGAACAACGGCGTGAGACTCCGGCCATCAGTTCGATACGAAGTCGGTGGCTGAGCTTGCCCCAGATCGAAGAAGGTGGGCACGAGATCAATATTCTGCACGAGCTCTTCGCAAACCCGTCCAGCGGGGATTCCGCCGGGCCAGCGGGCGATCATGGGGATTTTGCAGCCACCATGTGAGAACACGGACGCTTTCCCATCACGGCCATGGTCCGGCGCGAAAACCACCAACGTGTTGTCATCGATTCCAAGCTCTTTCAGCTTTCGCAGAATGGCCCCGAGCGAATCGTCGATCCATGCTTCGCCGGCGACATGGCTATCAGGATCGAAGCCCTGCTCAGCGATTGTCTTGAGAAGCTCGGCGCGCGGCGTCATGACATCTGGAAGACGCTTAACTTCGCCCTCTCCCGTGACCAGCGGGTGATCCATGGACTTTCGCCACGACTTATCCGGCCCATGGAGCAGCGTGCTGCAAAGATGTAGATAGAACGGGCCGGCCTTGTTCTCTTCAATAAACTCCAGGGCTGCTACGGTCGTCCATTCCGGGTTGTGAGAAGCATAGGGCGAATGGATGTTCTCCGGGTAAACGTTCTTCGCCCAGGAAAACCCAAGCGTCTGAAGGTAACGCCGCATCCAGCGTTCGTTGTGTTTGAAATGAGCCGATGTTTCAGGATTTGGACGGGCGTCTTTGGGAATCTTGATCCATCTGTCTTTGCCCTTGTAAAACTCAGGGAAGTCTAGCTCGGATGTGAGATGGAACTTGCCCACAAATCCGGTGGTGTAACCGGCTTCGCGAAGGACGTTGCCGACGTTCATGTTGTCGCGTTCGAGCGCAACATTAAAATTGGGAAGCCCCTGATTCTCTTTGCCGCCAACTGCGTCGACATAAAGCTTGCTGTACGAGTTCCCGGCGAAGCGTCCCGTCAGAAAACTGTAGCGCGATGGAGTGCAGACCGAGCTGCTGACATAGGCCCGTGTGAACTTTATTCCTTCGGCGGCCATTCGGTCCAAGTTGGGAGTGTAGGTGTCCCCGCCAAACGCTGCGATGCTCGAAGGGTTCTGATCATCAATCAAGAACAAGATGATGTTCGGACGCTCAGCCGATCCAGTCGAAGCTCCGATTGCCCAACAGCAGACGATAAGAAATGGAACAATAAGCGGAGCCAACCATCGGCTCGTAGAGTGGCGATTCCGCGAGGGATCATCGCGGCCAGTCGTGCTGCCATCTTCCTCGCCCAAGCGTCGGGTTTCCAAACGTTTGGAGACTGTTTGAGGTCGAATCATTTTGAGTAACAGTCCAATCAGTGGGTTGTATTCGTAGCAGCCGAGTGACTGCATCGAGAGTCACGGGGACTTGAATCCCGTACAGCGAGGAGGAACCCAACTCAGCGACTGCGCGGTCGCTTCCTCGGCGCGGAAGCTGCGATGCGGTACATCGCAAACGGACGGCGGAGCAATGAGTGTCGGCTTCGTGTCCCGAACGGAACAGCATAACGAGATCGCCCGCCTTTCGCCCCGCAGCGAACGGGCGTCTCTGCTTCGGCAGGTCACCCGGCCGCGTCTCGGATAGACCAGAAGGATTCCGCGCAAGAAAAGAGCCAAACCCCGGCATTTTCGGCGTTTGGCTTTTCAAGTCTGGGCGTGTCTGGCCCAGAAGTAGCGGCAGAGGGACTCGAACCCCCGACACGCGGATTATGATTCCGCTGCTCTAACCAGCTGAGCTATGCCGCCTTTGTGATGGAGATGAGGCACGTTCTTGACCGAACCGCCTCTTGGCTCCGGACCGAGTTTATCCGCCAAGAGTTCGCGCTCCAAGGCCCTGGAATCGGACGTTTCGGAAGGGTTTCGTCAGCAAAAAGCGGATTCGAATTCCCCGCCGATCGATTTCGCCTTGGAGGATCGTCTATTTCGGGCCGAGTTCGAGAAAGTTCAGTTCGCCATCGAGCCCCGCTTCCGAATTTTCACGACGAGACGATCCGTCCGCTTCGGGCGAGAAAAGTTCCGGAAGCGGCTCCGTTTCGGACTCCGTGAAAGACTCGGATTCGGAAGCGCGTGGATCTCCGGAGCCTTCCGTGTTTTCCGGTGGCTTGGGGGCCTCGATCATTTGTCCGGTGTAGACAAAGTTGCTGGGCTCTTGCGTCGCCGGATCTCGGCAAGGTACCTGCCGTCCACAGCAGCGGTCGCAGGTTTTCGAGCCACTGATGTAGGCCAGCAACTCCTCCTTGAACGACTGCCGAGCCACGAAAATGCGGTCGCCCGCATGCAAGTGATAGTTCGTCGTGGTGTCGCCTAGCTGCGTGATGGACCGGTAGCAGACCGGAAGCGTGACGCGACACGAGCACGGCGACGAGGGCCGGGCAAGCAGCAGATCACACGCGGAGGCTCGAGCCGTCAGCCCACCAGCTTCCATGATCGCATCGAGCACGGTCTCGTGGCCCGTCAGAGGATACGCGCCGGGCGAATTGACTTCGCCGACGACGTAGTACTTTTGAATCGCACGAACCAGACGCACATTGACGAGCGGTTTCTCGATTTCTTGCCGGTGGAGTGACTGTTGAATGAGGTCTTCGGCCTGTTCCAACGTCAACCCCGCCACCAAAACGCGACCAAACTTTTCCAAGTCCAGCGATCCGTCCGCCATGACTTCTTGATCCGGCGGAAGACGAACTTCGCCGCCTTCGCCGATCCATTCGACGAAGACTTGATCCCCAGGTTGCAACGTGTAGTCGAGCGGCACTTGCCTGGAGAGTTCGCGAGGAACACGATCGTTCGTCCTCGTCGCGTCCAAAAGTTGCTTGGTGTCTTCGGTCATCAGGTGCGCCACCGGCACCGGTGCAAACCCGAGTGTGCTACAGCCGGTGATGCTCGACAGAATGACCAGAATGGCCGCTGAAATGGCTGCTCGACGCGTCGTCGCCCGGCACGTGGGGCTGAGAATTCGAGGCGATCGCGGCGCTGCGAATTTGAGGAAAGGTGTCGAGGCCATTGGTGATTGCCGAGGGGTTGGGTCCGAATCTCCTTTCGGTACCTTCGGCAACTCCGTCCTCGGCATCCGCTTCGATCCTCACAGCCCGCAAACATTCACACGCGGATACTGGCAGCGGTCAACGATTGAGCAAGTTGTTTGCGAAAATGAGTCCCAAGGCCTCTTCTGTTAGAAATCGGCCGCCGTTGACCCGAATCGTTTCTCCCGGCAGCAGTTGTACGATCGGCGACTGAACCGTTCCGCGGATGTCGACCACCACGGCACGGTTGCTCAGGAGACGATTGATTTCCACCACCGGAATTGCCTGCAAAGCTACGCGTCTCCCGAAGGATCCGATCAAGGCGTTTTGACCTTGGAAATCGCCGGTCATCAACGTCGCTTTGACGTCCATTCGATTGTCGAACAATCCCAGCCGTCCGTTTCCACTCAAGGCGACCCGGTCGGAGGTCATCAAGAACTCCTTGATTTGCATGTCGCCGCGCGAGATCGAACCGACGACTTCACCACTCTCGAAACGCACGCCGACCAACGACGAGGCTCCGAGGAGCGTTCCCACATTCGAGAGTCCGGGGACCGCGGTTGCATCGGTGCCAGTCAAGAAGAAACGAAAGTCACCGCGGATGTCATCTGCCGAAACGACGTTGCGACCACTGAGTTGCAGTTTACCCGAAACGTCGCCACGCCCCAACGTATTGGTACCGGCATAGCGACTGAGCAACTGTTGAAAATCGACGTGATTGATTCGCCAGACGCTGTCGACATGGACGCCGGAACGTGCGGAAGCCGCCGATCGAAGACTGAGATCACCGGCTACGTTACCATGTGCGAAGCGTGATTGAATCCTTGGAAAGTGAGCTTTCCATCGTCCCGATTGCAACTCGGCGCTGGCGACGAAGGGACTGTGTGAATCGCCAATGGGGACTCCGGCGACCGAGCCGTCGTGAAGATCGACGGCACCCGAAATCAGGAGTGCGGGATGGTCTTCGTCTCCGACGCCACTCACATTCAGGGTTGCCCCGAGGGAGCCTTCGACCAAGCCATCGCTTTCGGTGCTTACCGCGCGCAAGACGTGCGCCCCGTCGGCGCGAATCAACCGTAGGCGAAGCGTGCGCGGTCCTGCGGAAAGAGACCACTCTCCCTTGCCGGTCAGAATCCCATCTGCGACACGCCCCTCAATCTTGTTCACGACGAATTGGTTCACACGCCCGCGATCGACCTTGGCCGACAGTTCAATCGCGACCCGATCGGCGATCCTCTTGTCACGATTTCTCAATCCCGCGATGGTCGCGTCCACCTTCGCGTGATCCCACTGACCAGGGAGCAACGCGACCGTCCCGCTGACCAGTCCGTCGTAGGGTGACTCACGCGACGTCGCGCCCGAGATCAGCTCGCGCATTGAAAGATCGCTGACCTTGATGGGACCGATCGCGAGGCGGCTCGGTAGCTGTCGCCATGTCAACTCGGGATCCGTCACCGCTCGCGCGTCGGCGGAAACCGTCCCACCGAACACCTCCCCTCGAAGCTGTGCGGCAATCGTTTCTTCTCGACTTTGGATCGAGAGGTCGACGGAGCCGATCGCATCCGGACCGATGCGGAGGTCGTTGCAGGACGCCTGAATCGTGCCCCGATGGAAATACGGTTGGTCGAGGCGATCGGTGGGGACAACCCATCGAATCGATCCGTCGAAGCTTCCGGTCACCGTCGAATTCGGGCCGCGGCTTGCTTTCCAACGAGGCGTCATGCCACGCCACGTCAACGCGATTTGGTGTTTGTCGCGAGGATTCTTGGCCAAACGGAGGCGGCCTTCGAGTTCACCCCCAAACGCTTCGAGCTTCAATCGCTCGAAGGCAAACGCGTCGCCTTCAAGGTTGTAATCGCAATCGAGTCGTTGGATGAAAACCCGTTCGCTAGCGGAGCCGCCCGTCGATCGGGCTTTTAACGCAATCGATGTTTCCGTGACAGCCAAGTCGTGCTCAACCAGTCCGCAATCCAATCCCAGAATTTGAAGCGCCGGTGATGCGATCGCCGCGTCGGTTTGTAGGCGTAGCGCGCCGTCGACGATGGTGAGTTGCGCTTCACCAATAAAGTCGACTTTCCCCGTAACCCATGTCGCCGCCTGCGGGCCGATCATCGACAGCAAGTCCGAGCAGGGCACGTCGTTGGCGCGGCCTGAAGCGGTGAGTGAAACCGTTTCGCGGTATCGAAGTGTCGCGTCTGCGTCTGCGAAGAATTCGGGATGAGCCGCCGATCGGACTCGCATCGCCTTGAGGTTGGCTGTTCCGCCGGAAACGTTCAACGACTCGATGGCAACGGACAGGGGAATGGATTGCCCGATGCGAAACGAGTTCATCGTGGCGGCGCCATCGATCTCGTAAGTCGACATGTCGCCGAGGTCGGCTACCTTTCCGTTGATTCGAACTTGGGCATCCAATCGCCCTTCGATTCGCTGGTCCGCGCCGACTCCGAATTGACGAAGGAGCGTTGCGATCGGCTCGAGGTTCCATCGTTTGACATCCGCCGTCACGCGGAACGCCTGCTCCGCCGTCGTCAACTCGATACTCGCCTTTCCCTTCAGGACACCCTCGCCCTGCCGGGCCTCGAGTCGATGGAGTGTCGCGATGCCATCTCGCAACTCGACGTCCGCCTGAACGGATTGAAACTCGGTTTCTTCGAGCGAGACGTTCGTGAGTCGAACGTTTCCGCGTGCACGATATGCCTCGGGCTCGCGAAGTCGATTGAGGGGCACCGACAGCTTGAGATCGACATCGGCGTTTCCGTCGGCCGCGACGGGAAACTCGATTCCGATCCACGCGAGTCGCTGCTGAAGGCTACGGAGATCGATGTTGTCGAACCGCCAATCCGTGGTCCAGTATCGCGTGTTTTCGTCATCAGCCGCCGCCGCGTCGACCTGTGCGAACGCGAGGTTTGGGGCGAATGAAGCGAAAAAGACTGCGATCAGAAGTCGACGGAACATGTTGGCAATGATTTTGATGGCAAGGCCAATGGGGCCGTCGACGCGAGCGCTTCATCCGGCGAAACGTAGGCCCTTGGTGTTTCGTCTATACGTGGCGTCCTTGACCACTCTATCGGTCCACGGGGCATTTGTGACGTTTCCGATGACGTGGAAGCTGATGGTCGCAGGAGAAAGTGTCTTTTTGACGATCGCCCGCAACGCCCTCGTCGATCTCGATTGGGTGAGGTAAAACCATGGTTTGTGGTTTGGGTCGTCGCGGTGGAGTTGCGAGCGGAAATGGCGAAAGGCTTGTTCACTCAGGGAATGTGCGTGTTGCTGCGCAACCCGGTGCCGCTCGCCGAGATTCAGGAGAAGCTCGAGCAGTTCGAGATCGTCGGCGTGCAAGAGTCGGTGATCGATGAAGCCAGCCCCGAAACGCTCGTTTTGGATTTTCGCCCCGAGGTCGGTGGGCACCTTTTGATAACGCCCTCCAACGAGCCTTGGCCGGACGAGATGGGCGACCCTGAGACGGCGCCGGACGTCTTCGTCGCTTGGTCTTTAGGGCAATTCGGACCACTCGCTTTCCCCGGATGTCTTCAGCGAGCCAGCGAACAGTCGTGGGGATGGGAGGCCGGCGAGCACGCGATCAAGGAGCACACCTCGCATTTGCGGCTTCTGATCAGCTATGTCCTCGGTTCCGATGAAGACGAGGAAGAGGAGGAATCGGACCCCGACGAAGTCGTTCTGATTCCCGACGACTATGACCCTCTCGCGGAACTGAAGTTTCTGACCAAGGCCGTTTCGGCGATTTTGGATCTTCCCGACGCCATCTGTTACTTCAACCCGGGCGGCGAAGTCCTCCGGGATGAAAACGGGCTGCGTCAAGGTTTGAACTACGCCTGGAACTACGAACTACCGCCGTTGGACATGTGGACGAATGTCCGATTGTTCCGCGCGGAGAACTCTTGGGCGCTGATGGACACCGTAGGGATGGGCCAACTCGATTTGCCCGACATGGAAGCCGTCTACGACACGAGTCACTACGAACCCGCGGACGTAGAACGATTCTTGCGGAACGCGACTTTGTATCTGCTCAATCAAGACATCGAATTTGAAGAGGGCGACTCGGCGGACGGCCCAGGCGACATCCAGTGGCACGCGATCGAGTGTGAAGAGAGTCTCTCGGACCCTCCACGGGAGACGATCCGTTGGGTGCCCGACGACGACCGCGACCCGCCGAGCAATTTGATGCGGCGTGGTAGCGACGAAGAGGAGGAAGACGACCTCGACCAAGAGCCGGATGATCTCGACGACGAAGCGTTCGAGGTTTAGCCGCTTTGGTTCTAACTTTCCGTCTCGAAAGTTGTTGAACGGGAAGACGATCGCGCCCGGGCGGCCCTGGGGAATCACTCGGCTACTGGGACTTTGCGACTCCGCGACATTGTGTTGAAACTCGAGACGCATGGTGTTCGAGTGGGCGCTGACGGCACGCCGTCTCGCGAGATGAACCGGGAAACTTGGTTGAGGGCCGGTGTTGGAAAACGCGAAGGCGCAAAGACGCAGGGTCGCAGGGTCGCAAAGATTCTGGTGCTTTGCGTCATTGCGTCTCCGGTGCGCCAGGCTAAGTCTGGCTGATCTTCTCAAATGTAAGGAGTTGAGCATGGTAATTGTTCGTTAGCCG
>JBCBOT010000104.1:0-23039 GCA_039821165.1 Planctomycetota bacterium
AGAGCACTTCATCCGGGGACAGAGCACTTCATCCGGGGACAGAGCACTTCATCCGGGGACAGAGCACTTCAACCGGGGACAGAGCACTTCATCCGGCCTCCCGCCCCGAGAGAGGAGAGCCAGATTCAGATTGCGGCGTCGGTAGCTGGGAACGCCCACCCCAGTTCCAGTCCGATGCAAACAGGCAAGTTCAAAAAATGGAAACGGAGCGTTGACGCGCGCAGGCGCCTTCCGTACTATTTAACTAGCACACTGGATCACAGACGCTTTTGAGGTGCGTCATGTTTTTTTCCATCGACGTCCACAGCGACGTCGCCATTTACCTGCAGGTCGTCAGGCAAGTGAAGTTTGCGGTCGCGGCGGGAACGCTTCGGCCGGGGCAACTCTTGCCGAGCGTCCGTGCACTGAGCCAGCAGGTGGCGCTGAATCCGAACACGATCGCACGCGCCTTCAATCAACTGCAGGCGGATGGTGTCATCGAAACGCTCCGCGGTCGCGGCATGGTGGTTCGCGACGAGTCCGTCGAAATCTGTCGACAGGAACGGGAGTCCGTTCTGGATGAACGTATCGGATCGGTGCTCGCGGAAGCTTGGAATGCGGGCCTGACAAAGAAGCAGATCAAGGCGTTTGTCGACTCGCATCTACGCACGCTTTGTGAAACAGAACCGACGGTTCTGACGGCCCCAGAGGCCGCGCCCACCCCCAACGACGAATCGAAGTGAGCCGAACGATGGAACCCGTAATCGTCACCGATTCCCTGACAATGAACTTTCGTCGCTGCGATGCACTCCGCGGCGTGAGTCTCGAGATTCGCCCCGGCACCGTCTTCGCATTGCTCGGGGAAAACGGGGCGGGAAAGACCACGTTGATTCGCATTCTGACGGGGTTTCAAAAACCCTCCAGCGGAACTTGCTCTGTAGGCGGGATCGATCCCACGCTGCGACCGGGCGAAGTCAGGCGGCAGATCGGCTATGTCTCGGATTCCCCCGCCCTCTACGACTGGATGACCGTCGCTCAGATCGGCGGTTTTACAGCGTCATTTTACGGCCCAGACTTTTTGTCCCACTACGACGAAGCGATTCGTCGGTACGAAATTCAACCGGAACAAAAGATCCGCCATCTCTCCAAAGGTCAACGTGCGAAAGTCGCGCTCTCACTCGCGCTGTCTCACGATCCACCCCTGTTGATCATGGATGAACCGACGAGCGGGCTCGATCCCAAAGTCCGCCGTAGTTTCCTCGAATCAATGATCGACCGAGCCGCCACGGGACGAACGGTCTTTCTCTCCAGCCATCAAATCAACGAGGTCGAACGTGTCGCGGATACGATCGCGATTCTGCATCAAGGCCGGATTCGGTTGCACGGTTCTCTGACAGAGATTCGTGAGTCGATCCATGAGTTGGTCGTCGACGTCGATGATCCGCTACGTGCGGTGCCGGCTCCGCCTGAACCTGCAGAGCTACTCATGGAAGAGAACTCCGGCCGTTCGAAGCAGTACTTCATTCGCGGACTCGAAGGGGACATGATCGAGTCGTACCGCGACATGCCGGGTGTCACCTCGGTTCGCACGCGCGTGGCGACCTTGGAAGAAATTTTCGTTGCCTGCACATCGGATGCGCCGGCACTTGTTTAGGGCGAACTCATGAGCACCAACGCAAGTCTCGAAACGATCGTCGTCGCGAATCGCCAGGCTTCCTCGACCACTTGGATGTGGTGGAAGGAAATTCGGCAATTGCTACCACTGGCAGTGTTGCTGTTGGTCGTTGCTTGTCTGATCATCGTGCTCAACGCGATAGTCAGCAGTCTGCTCGGGTCCCGTCGGTTCGCGCTGCCCGACGAGATGCTGATGCTCGTCTTCCCTGGCTTGTTCGCGACCGGTGCGGGACCACTGTTGGTGGGTCAGGAGCGTGCCAGCCGGACACTCGACTGGCTTGCGTTGCTGCCTATTTCATCCAAGAGGTTGATCACCACCAAGTTGCTGGTCGGGCTCAGTGGGCTCGGGGTCATGTGGATTGCGGCCGCGGTGATGATCACGTTCTTTTCGGGCACACGTGGCTGGCATTTCGGAGGTCCGAACTTGTACAGCGGGAGTCTCTTCAGCTATCCCGTCTGGATCGCACACTCAGTCTTCGTTTTGGTCGCCGGCTTCTTTGTTTCGTGGAAGATCAGGAGTCAGTTTTATTCGCTGGTCGCCCTCGTTCCGATTGCGTTCGCACCGCTCGTTTGCACATCCGTCTTGGCAGCGATTCAGGGGCGACGATTCTTGGCGGATGAAGTCGATTCGTGGGCTTTGGTGTTCACGGCAATCGGCTTGGCCATCGTGTTTCCATGGATGATTCGCGCCGCGATGCGAACGCTATCTCCCACGGCAGCACCGCGAAGCTTCACGCTTCTCGATCAGCCTCGTCGTCGACACAGCAGCAGTGTGATGGCAACGGCTCCACGGTTTAGTACTCAGTTGGCTCCCTTGATTTGGCAGTCACTCAACGCGAGTGTCGGCACGTGGTGATCCTCGGTGGAATGTTGGTTCTCAGCGGACTCGCTGTACTCGGGACCAATCCTAGTTCTCCGACTGGTGGAGCGTTCGCGGCCGTGCTGGGGCCGTTCGGCGGTGCCGTCCCCGTGCTGGCGCTCGGACTATTGGCGTTCAGCTGGCTCGGGGTCATGGTCTTTAAGCAAGACGGTTCCGTCGAACGGATTCGGTTTCTCGCCGATCGCGGAATCTCACCGTCGGTCGCCTATGCTGCAAGGCAAGCGTTGCCCTTGGCCGTGGTGGCAACGAGTCTGTTCCTGTACGGCAGTTGGCTCTGGGCACGCGAGTTTCGTTACGGCGAGACCACGCAAATGCCAAGCTTGCTCGCGATGACCCTCTTTTCGTTGGTGATCTTTGGCGTCTCTCAATGGATCAGCCAACTCATTCGCACGCTGATTCTTTCGATCATTCTCGCGCCGCTCCTTTCGATCCTGTCGGTCGCGTGGTTGATCTTCGGATACACAATGATTGGGTTTCCGATTTGGGGCATCGCGTTGGTCTCACTGTTTCCGTTTGTCGCAACGGCGCTCCTGATGCGACGCTACATGGATGCGACCGACCGACCGTTGTCGATTTGGCTCGCATCGGTTGTGATTGCAACGATGATCAGCCTGCCTGTCGGGCATGCGATGTACCGTGTCTTCAGTACACCTGGCATGTCCGATTCGCAGCGGACCGCGTTGCTCGCCCAGGGCGAAGAGGCGTTGCGGGATGCGAGTGCAATCCAGTTGACATTTTCTTGGACGGCTCCCGACACGTTCGGTCCAGACGGTAAGTTCCGAACACCGGTGGGCCAACTGGTTCAGGCACTGGAAGGATACGCGGAGGAACCATCGGATTGGCTCACCGAATTCGAAACACTCCGAGCCGACCCTTCGCTCGGTGCGATGTGCGATCCGTATTTTGCGGAGCAATGGCAAGTGCGGACCACAGCTGCCAAGTTGAATTGGCTGAATGCCGAGGAAGCAGAGGCGTCGGATGCTTTCGAAGCTTTTGCCAAATGGGTCGAAGCCTCGAGTGTGCTCCTTCCCGCGTTCCGTCAGAGCCGGAGATTGATCGATCAGGGCAACGCGGATCGTATGGAATCGATGTTGGTCGAGTTGCTCACGAGCGAGCCGTTGCAATCCAAGCTCGACGACGACAGAATCCGCGCCGCAATCGACTCGCTCGGCACACCCGACAGCCGCGCCGATGCCAGACGCCGAGCGGTCCTCGCATCTTGGCATGGCGTTGTCACCAAACGAAGGCTGAATTGGCTCGCGCTCCCGGTCTTGAACACTGTCCCGCAAGGTCTCACGAAATGGCTGAAGCCCCGATATGACGAGTCCTTCGTGCTCGCCGCACTCGAGGGCATTGACGCCTGTCGCGAGTCGGGTGCCGATGACGGTTGGCGTCGCGAACTTCATGCGTTGCAACAGCCCGAGGGGGTGTTTGAGTGGAGTCGTTACGGCGACTCGATGCGTTCCCTACCGACGTCCATCACGCAAATGAGATACGGGATGAAGGAGTACGGAGAGCTCTGGGGACGCGAATGGGAATACAGGTCGCTGGAGGGGAGCAAATGAAGATTCGGGACATCGGGTGGATCGTTGTCGTCGCCGGGCCGATCGCCGCGCTAGGCCTCTTGCTCATTTCCTCGTCCGTGATGTGGCGATTCAACGAAAAATTATTGCTCTCGGAGCTGGAGAATCGTTTCGGAAGAGAAACGGCAACCGCAGCCGCGCCGATGGAAGTTTCGTTTAGCGAGGCTACCTCCACCCGGCAAAGCGTCGCGCTGGCGGAGGTGCTGGACAGTGCTTCCGAGATGGAAGCAAAGTATTCCCACGTGATTCGCTTCGAATTTCAGACGCAAACCGTAACACCCGAAGACCAGCAGATTCTTGATCGGTTCCTCGCCGAGTACGCATCGGATCTCGGACCCATGCTGGCGGCCTTGGATGCGATCGACTTCGAGGACGAACCGATCTGGATGCCGGTAGAGCATGGCCGAATCGATGCGTGGGCTGGGAACATCAGCCTCTTCCGAACGGTCTGGCGATTGCTTTACACGGACATCATCGCGGCTGTCGCCAACAATGAGAGTGAGCGTGCCGTTCGCTCCATCGAACGCGTTCAGCGAATCTCACACGCTCTTCTGTTGCCGCAAACACCGACGACCGAATTGGTGCGCATTCAAGCGCGGACGCAGCTTCATGAAGCGCTAGAGTTTGTATTACCGAAAGGCGATTGGACGCCCGAGCAACTCGAGCGGATCGATGGTGCGCTTGCCGAGCGGTTTCCATATCGCGAGAGCTGGCAGGCGATGACGCAAGCCGAACAGATTCAGGCCATTCGAAAGCTTCGTGGGGAGGTGACGCAAGAAACGAATTTCACGGAAGTCTTACAGGCACCGAGTCGACGACGAAATTGGCTCGCGTATCGAAATGAGTTGGAGCGACTGGGAACAGACTCTCCAACAAGACTCATTGAAGCAGTCGACAAACTCATCGAAAAACAGGCGACGCTGGCGGGACAAAATCGCCTCGACACCCTCGTGAGCTTCCCCTTTTCGAACGCAGCTCCCTATCTGGACCAGAGTGATAACTTGTTGGCGTCCTCTTTCATGAACCTCGAAAACGACCGCAAGTTTTATCGGACGGCGGTGGCGATTCTTCGGTTTCGCGATCGGTTCGGTGAGTATCCGACGACACTTCAATCATTGTCGCGGATCGACTATCCGATCTCAGAAACCATCTCACTCAACCAGTGGTCGTTCGGCTATTTCAACCGGAACAATGAAACGAGGCTGGTGATCGCGGGGCGTGGAGAAAAGTGGGACGGACGTTGGACGCTGACAGAAACCGTCATTGAGTTTCCACCCGCCAGACCGACAACGCTTTCCGACTGAGCGGCGCGACCTGGTCGGGACACTCCGCCGTGCCACTCCATTGCTACTCGATCCGATAGAGGTGCGATTCGCTGCGCAGCAGGATCGCGTTGTCGACAACGGCAAATGAAGCGAACGTTCGTTCGTCGCCCGAGAGTTGATTCGTCGCGAGTTCCTTGAACTCGGTCCCCGGCGCGATCACGGTCGTTTTACCGGTTTCGCTTTGTATGTAGATACGGCCCGCGCCGTAGAAGAGCGACGCGCTGTATTTGCCGCCGATACGTTTCTTCCAATGCGAATCGCCGGTTCGAGCATCGACGCACGACGCAACACCACCATCATCAACGAAGTACAACTCGTCTCCGATCGCCAACATGGAAGGGGTCTTGGGAACACCGCGATCGATTGTCCACTTCACGTGCGAGTCAGTGATATCGCCCCGCCCGCTTGGGTCGATCGCGTACAGGCTTGCCGAGTCGTAGCAACTGCTCACAAAAACCAATCCGTTGGCGTAAACCGGTCGTGGAACTACCGAGTAGCCTTGGCCGTAGTTGCAACTCCAAAGCTCTTTGCCGGTTTCGGTTTCATAGGCGACGACCGCACCGCTACCCGGGCAAACGACCTGGGGTTTTCCATCGACATCGATGAACAGCGGTGTGCAAAACGAGAATCCCTTTTTGACGTCGGCACGTCGATCGGTCGTCCATTTCACTTCGCCGGTTTTGGCGGACAGCGCGGCGACGAATTGTTTGTCGCGCCCGTCACAGGTGAAAACAAGCGTGTCCTCACGAAGCGCGGGCGATCCTCCGTTGCCATGGATCGGCGCGAACGCGAGTTCATTGTTCTTCCAAACGATCTCGCCGTCGGTGGAGAGGCAGGCCGTCCCCATCGGGCCGAAGTGAACGAACAATCGACCGTCGCGAAGAATCGGTGTCGCACTGGCGTGGCTGTTCTTCTTGTGGATCTGAACGTCTTCGCCATCTTGTCGGAACACTTCGACGTTCCAAACCGGTTTGCCGGAATCGGCGCTCAGACAGATCGCGCGTAGCGACCGGGTCTTCGGATTGCCTCCGCGGGTGCGAAGGGCCGTCGTGAGATAGATTCGTCCGTCGGCGACGACGGGTGAGGACCATCCGTCACCTTCGATGGGGACTTTCCACGTCACGTTCTCGGTCTCGCTCCAGGTCAGCGGCAGTGTCTTGGAGGCGCTGTGCCCCTGACCGCCTGGACCGCGAAACTCGGTCCATTCCTCCGCATAGACCGAGACGGCGAAAAATGCACAAACGCACAGTAGGCTGAGTTTCATAGCTGTCGCACCTGGGAAACTTGATGGGGTGCCCAGTATAGGGGAGCTCAATGGAAAAAAGCTTGACCGGGGGGCTCACCTCCCGATAACCTATTTGTAGAGGGGTTCGCATCGCCTCCGCGAGTACCTCACCGTCGCCGCTCTGTGCGCTGATCGTTGCTAATCAAAATGAGGCTTCTCTGATGTTGCGTTCGTGTTTTGGCTTGGCCCTTTTGTTGGCCAACGCATCTTTGGTTTCTGCCGCGTCGCCCGAGTCGATCGTCGTTGGCAAGCAGTTGTTCGAGCACGAGTGGACGCCGAGGAATCCGGCGCTCGGCAGCGACGGACTCGGTCCGTTGTTCAATGCGCGCTCCTGCGCAACCTGTCATCAACTTGGTGGAGTCGGCGGCGCCGGTGGTGCCCAGTTCAACGCCAAGATGGTCGGCATTGAGACCATGAAGATCGAAGGCGGCCCCGTTTCGAATGACACGTTGGTCCGGATGATCAAGGGCTTCCACCCCGGTTTCGTTGATCCGAAAGCGGGCGTCGTCAACACGTTGCCGCTTGCCCACTTTGGAGGATCCCCACTCTTTTCCGAGGCGCGGGAGAACGTGCTCAGCCAAACGCCGGCACAGTTCAGCGAGCATGGAGGGCCCGTCGATGCGGCAGAAGTTCGTCGTGCAAACGCGACACCCATTTTGTACTCCGCCCAATCCGGCGGCTATTCAACAACAATCCGTGCGCGTTTGTTTCAGCGCAACACGACCGCGCTGTTCGGCGCCGGTTTGATCGATCAAGTCACGAGCAAGCAACTCAAGGCGATCGAACGCGAACAGAAGAAACATCCCGAGATCAGCGGACGCCTCGCGACACTCGCCGACGGACGACTGGGGCGATTCGGATGGCGGGCCAACATTCCAACGTTGCTCGATTTCTGTGATCAAGCCTGTGCGGCGGAAGTCGGCCTGGAGACGCGGCGTAAAGTCCAACCGCCGGATGCGACCATGCCCGGTTACAGCAATCCGTCAACCGACATCAACGATCAACAAATTCGTGCGATGGCAGACTTTGTGAGCGCGTTGCCGCAACCCGTTCGAAAAGTCCCCACTGACCCAAAACGACGACTCAGTGCGGCGAGAGGCGAGCAATTGTTTGCATCGATCGGTTGCGCCGTTTGCCACCGCCCCAACATTGGTCCCGCCAACGGAATCTACAGCGATCTCTTGCTGCACGAGATGGGCGAAAAGTCCTACGACCTGAGCCCGCCGGACCCCTACATCCGAAAGCTGACACCAGTCACTCGAGTCGACTATGACGTGACGACTCAAACTCAGTCGAGCGAACAAATGGTCAACGACACGGCAATGGGGAACTACTACGGCAACACGTATTCCATGCAGGACTCCTTTGTCACGGAGAACATTTCACGAAGTGTCATGCAGGCCGGACAGCGTAGGCTGAGGCCACGTTCCAGCGTGACGCGCACGCCACAGGGATATCTCTTCAGCGCCGCGCCGACACCGCCACTGACCATGCGAATCATTCCGCAGGGCAGCAACAGTCGAGATTTCACCATCCAGTCCTCTCAATCGAGTCGAGAGGAACGCAGACTCGGTGACAGATTCGGTGGTGCCCGCGTGACGCAAACCGCTTCCGGGTCCGAGACCTTCGAAGTCGATTCACAGGTGCGGTCGACGAGCCAAATTCGTGAGACGCGGACGCACTATCTGCGCGGACACATCGAACCAACGCTGTTCACCCAGGAGTGGCGGACGCCACCGCTTTGGGGTGTCGCGGATTCGGCCCCCTACATGCACGACGGACGCGCCGAAACGCTGCTCGAAGCGATCACGATGCACGGCGGCGAATCACAAGGCACGAAGGATCGTTTCCTGCATTTGTCGTGGGAAGATCGTGAAGCGGTTCTCGACTTTCTAGGCACGCTCGTCGCACCGGGTACAACGCGACCCTCGAGCTGAAGCTTCGCGTGATCTTGGTCGCTGGTTCGGAGCAAGACAGACTCTTCGAACCAGCCGCTCATCAAAGACAAGGGATTTCCCGCATCGTGAGAGTCGCAGCGTTGCCGTTGAATCGCGCTGCCGATGGACAAAAGGTTGCGTTGATCACGGGCTGCTGAGACGGGCACCGAGGCAGAACCCCAAAACGCATCTTTGAGTTGACAATCGGTAGCAGACAACCGGACGGCTCCAGGATGAAGAAAACCTTGAATGGCGGCCCGACATTCGGGCACTCTGAGAAAAACTTGCGTGCCATCATCGATGGCCAACCAAGTGGCGTGGTCATGATCGATCGCGATGGCAAGATCGTCTTGGCCAACGCGCAGCTGCTAGCCGATTTCCGATACACGCGTGACGAGTTGATCGGTGCTCCGATTGAAACGCTGATGCCGAAGCGCTTCACGGGAGACCACCCAGACCATCGAACGCGCTATTTCAGGGAACCTGTCCGACGCGTGATGGGTGTCGGACGCGATCTCTTCGCATTGCGCAAAGATGGCACCGAGTTTCCTGTCGAAGTCGGCCTCAACCCGATCGAGACGGATGAGGGTGTGTTTGTCCTCGGATCAGTGGTCGACATCACCGAGCGAAAGCGGATCGAAACCGAACTCCGAGAGAAGCAGCGCGAAGTCGCCGAATCTGAAGAACGCCTGCGGCGGATTCTCGATGGCCAACCCAATGGAATGGTGATGATCGATCACTCCGGCCGAATGGCGATGGTCAATGCGCGACTCGAAAAAGACTTCGGCTATTCACGTGAAGAACTGGTCGGTCAAAAGATCGAGTTGCTCGTTCCCAAACGCTTTCACACGGATCACCCTCGGTACCGCAAGGAATTCTTTGCTCGCCCCCAGATGCGTGCGATGGGCGCCGGTCGTGATCTTTTCGGGCAACGAAAAGATGGAAGTGAATTTCCCGTTGAGTTGGGTCTCAACCCGATCTCCATCGGAGACGAAACGTTCGTTGTCGGCTCGGTGGTGGATATCACCGAGCGAAAGGTAGCTGAGAAAAACCTCCAAACACTGCAAGAGGTCCGGCGACTCGCGCAATCGCTGGAGCAACGAAACCGCGACATCCGTGCCTTGCTGGACAGTGTGGAACAAGGATTTTTCACGATCACGCTGGATGGTGTGATGAGTGAGGAACGTTCGGGTGTCGTGGATCGCTGGTTCGGACCACCAAAGCCGGGGATGACTCTTTTCGAGTTCCTCGCCCAATTTGATACCGAAACGGCAGCGTGGATTGATCTTGGTTTTGATCAGTTCCGATCGCAGATCATTCCGGCGGATCTCGCAATCGCGCAGATGTCATCGCGTTTCCATAACGGCAAAAGAACCTTCGCGATCGACTTTTCTCCCATCGAAGCGAATGAGTCACATTGCTTGGCGGTCGTCATTCATGACATCACCGCGGAGGTGGAACGAGAAAAATTGGAGGCTGAGCAACGCGAAATCCTTGCGATCGTTTCCCGAATCGCACGTGACAGATCCGGCTTCATCGAGTTCTACAATGAGGCGGACGAAATCGTGCGGGCACTCTTCAGCGATCTGAACGATGACCTTGGACGAATCAAACGTCGGCTGCACACGCTCAAAGGCAACGCGAGCATCTTCGGCCTCACCCGAATCGAAGCGATCTGCCATGATCTCGAATCCTATCTTGCGGAAGAGAGAAAGTCTCCGCCGAAGAAGCGATGGAAAAAGCTCTACGACGCATGGCGATCGATTCAAAGTAGCGTGCAAAGCGTCATCGGATTCAAGCGAAAGATGCTTGAGTTGTCAGAGGCTGAATACGACGGATTGCTTGTTGACATACTGAGCGGCAAGTCCCACGACGAATTGGCGATTCGACTCGCATCTTGGAAACTTGAATCGACCGCCTGTTATCTCGAGAGAGTCGCAGAACAGGCTCGGGCACTGGCAATTCGGCTCGGCAAAGGGCCCATTGAAGTGCTGACTCACGATCATGGACTCCGGATCGAGCCGGCAAGTTGGACTGCATTCTGGTCTTCGTTCGTGCATGTCATTCGGAACGCGGTCGACCATGGATTGGAACCGACAAACGAGCGACTTCAACGTGACAAACCCGGGACCGGGCAGATCGAACTATCGACGGAGATTTCAGGGGATTGGTTCGTGATCTCCATTCGAGACGACGGCCATGGGATCGACTGGGAACACATCGCGCAGATCGCTGCCGAGAAAGGGCTGCCCCATGAAAGCGAGCAAGACCTTCGCGCCGCCATCTTTCATGATGGCCTGAGCTCCGCCACTTCGGTGACCTCGATCAGTGGCCGAGGCATCGGGATGTCGGCGGTGAAGACGGCGTGTGAAGCACTCGGGGGCAAAATCGAGATTGAGTCCGTGCAACATCAGGGAACGGAGATTCGATTCAGCTTTCCGGTCGAATCGATGGCCCCACACACCACCGAACTACTTCGGTTGAACCCGGGTGCAGCACTACCCACATGGAAGTCGGATACGACTTTGAGGTGAACGATGGACAAGATGTCTCAAGCCGCGCGACATCGGATTTCATCACGTCGTTCGGAATGATACACCTTGATGACCCGCTGTTTGATATCGACTTCCGCTGGCAGGTTGTCGCGCAACTGGCCCGTCCGGAAGTATTCCTCAGCGAGGCTACGAATCGCTGTCGTTTCAAAGCGATATCGCAACCGGCGGCGCCACCATGCGACAGGACTCGTCAAATAGGCCCCCATTGTCGCCGACCCTAAATGGCAACCGGGGATCGGATAGCCCGATTCGGATTCGCACTCGTTAGCGACGCGTTCCAGTACACGAGCCCACGCGGTGATCGCGATGGCGAACAGCTCGGCGAGTGATTGCCGAGCAAAAGGGTCCAGTCCCGAGCGCGGGTCTTCGATGCCATCTTGGAATCGGTAGCGCTGGACAAGCTCGTCGAAACGGCGTTCGGAAAGCCGTGCGGCCTCCACCATCAATTCGCCGATCCAGCTTTCGCGCGAAGAGAGCTGGATCTCGACTCGGAGTCCCATCTCACGCCGCATGGCCATGATTTCGTCGTAACAGTTTTCGACGCTCCATTCCATCGGCCGATGCACCAACGACTCACGGCGATCCGAAGCCGTGTGCAGCGGTTGCAGCATGTCCGTGATGTAGTGCGACAGTACTCCGGCGGCATGGGCGGCATCGCGAAAACGCTCGGCACGGAGATGATCGCGCAGGCGTTGATACCAGCGTTCTCCGACCCGCGCAGCGCCACCCCAGAATCCTTCCCGTGCGTGCAACACATGGTTGTGAAAGTCACGAAACCGGACATCGGGATCAACCGCACCCCGAAAATAGGCACGGTAATGACGTACAAGCCATCGGCGGAGCCGCTGTCCGGCCTCACCTTCGATCAAACTCAATGCATCGAAGGCGAAGCATTGATGTGTTCCGATGGCGTGAACGCGACGAACAAGACGCTGCAAGCGACTCATCTTATGCCACGGCATCGCTACGGCGCGGCGGTCGCATGCGTGGTCGCGAAAGGCCCATTGCCTCGCCACCATCGACGCGTGTCATATGAACATCGAGCTGCGGATACGGAATTCCGATCTTGGCCGCGTCCAGTTGTCGCTTGACCTCTGCGGTCAGAGCTTCGCTGAGTGCCCAATAGTCGGCCGTGTTGACCCACATGCGGACTTTCCACTCGACGGCGCTATCAGCGAGGTTGGACAAGACAATTTGATTCCCCCGCCCTTCTCCTTGGACGGTCTGCTGCGCGAACATTTCGACAGCCATCTGCAACGCTTGTCGGGTGCCATCTAGGTTGGCGTCATAGTCGACGCCAACAACGACCTCGACGCGGCGATGGGCATGGAAACTGGTGTTCTCGATCGTGGTGCCTGAGATCGAGCTGTTAGGGATTATCAACCTTCGGTTGTCCGGGGTGTCGAGCGTCGTGGTGAACAGGTCGATCTCATTCACCTTTCCGGTAACTCCGGCGACGGTCACGACATCGCCGACCTTAAACGGCCGAAAAACGATCATCAAAACGCCCGCCGCGAAATTGCTCAGCGTGCCTTGAAATGCGAGTCCCACGGCGAAACCGGCGGCGGCAACGATTGCCGTCAGCCCGCCGAGTTGGGCACCCAAAGTCCCAGCGACCGAGGCAACCAATCCGGCCATGATCGAATAGAAGATCATCGTACCGATGAAGCGACCGAGCGTTTCGTCGATTCGGTCTTGAATCGGACGGCTGACGATTCGCGAAACGTATCGGGCGACGAAGTAGCCGATAAACAGCACCGCCAAGCCGATGCAGGCGGGCCAAAGCTTCGGAATCACACTTGCCTCGATGAATGACGTGGCGTTCGGCCCGATCACGCTTTTCATCGCCTTACCGACTTCCGACGCCACGCCGAGCCCTGTCTCGGTGGCCACGGGTCCGTCCACACTTCCTTGTGCCAATAGCATTGAATCGCCTTACCGCGAGGAATTCCAATTTCTCGACTGAGGCTATAGGAGATTCATGTCAGCGCGTAAAGAGAATCTCAGCGGGTTCATTTTCGCAACAGGTGCCGCTCCGCAAAGATCAAGTACTGTTGCCAATCGTAATCCTTCACATCGTGTTTTCCGGTCCGCAAGTGATATCCGATCGTGCCATCCTGAATCGGTGAATCCGCGGGAGGTTGTCGGCTTGGCGGTTGCTCACCTCCCATCCCGTCGGTCCCCAACAAACGGTAAACCGGATCGGCGTGAAACGCTGACAAAAACTCGCCTTTCGGATCGGCCCATCGATCCGCCGTCGCGCTGGCGACATAGACCGGCCGAGGAGCGATTAATGCAATCAATTGATGCTGGTCCACGGGGCAGGCATTTTCATTTTCGTTGTAGCGCGTGAATTGATCACAGAACCAATGTGGGAAAACGGTGTTGATGCGTCCCACCGTCTCTCCGATCGCACGGCGTGAGAGAGCCGCACCGCCGCAACCGCTGTTGTTACTAATCACCATTGCGAACCGCGGATCGGAGGCCCCCGCCCACAACGAAGTCTTCCCGAGACGCGAGTGACCAAACACGGCAACCCGCTCTGCGTCGATCTCGGGACAGTCTGGTGATGCGAGGTAATCCAGCGCCCGACTGAGTCCATACGCCCACGCGGCGATGCTTCCCCAACGCTTCTCGGGGTCGACCTCGGACAATGAACCACCGAGTTCGCCATGGAGACCATTCTTGAACCCGTCATCAAAGTCGGGATCGATGTCCCCATAGTAGATCGTGACGAGTCCGAAGCCACGCCGGATGATCGTTTCACTCGGCCATCGGCTTGCCGCCGCACCTCGAGCTTTTTCGGTCGCGCGATTGCCTTCGGTGGTTTCGTTTCGACGATCGCGCATCCAGGCCGTGCTCAGTGCGATCGAGGGATCCGGATCGACGCTGTGGTTTCCTTGGAAATTGAGTCCCAAGAAAGCCGGTACAGATTTCGCGCCCGCCGGCATGTAGATGAGCAATCGCATGGACAGTGCACCTTCACCGGAACCAAACGAAACATCCACCTCCTTACGGTTCGCTGCACCATCGAAGACGGCGGTGTTGCTGACGAGCCGAGCACGAATGTCGCAAGCCGGCGGCGCGACACCGTAAACGTGCTCCTGAAAGAGTTTCAACAACTCGCCGCGTCGCGTCTCACTCCACTGCTTGGCCGACTTGATCGGAGTCCCGTCTTGGGCGATCAACGGGTCGGGCAACACGAAGTTCGGAATTTTTGACTCGTCGTAGTTGGCTTCAAACTTTTGGCCGAACAGGTTGATCGACATCCACGTCATCAACACGGCGAAAACGGTTAAGCGGACAGTCATGAACGAATCTGGATCAGGAGGGTGGCGGAGGTAATGCGCCGATTGTAGAACGGCCCACGGTCATTTGCTGCTCCATAGTGGAAAAGCATTGTCTTCGACGGCTTGCCTACGCCTTTCGCTCCTCGACACCGTCATCACCGATGAATGAGGCCTCTCTCCCCGCATATGTCTCCCGGCTCTTCACGCTTTACGAGCGGCTTCGGGCAACTGGGTGGGAGACCCTACCGGACCAATTCGGATGTTCGGCGGAACAGCTCCTGTGTTTTGACGAACACTATCACGTGGAGCTACCGCGGGAACTGAAAGAGTTTCTAACCCTCACATTGCCGGTGAGTTATTTGGACATTGGGGTCTACAAGACCGGTCCGCCGGCGGAGCTACTCGACGAACAATTGCAGGCGGTTCCTTTCTATCCAAATATCGAAAATCACCTCTTCGGAATCGGTTGGTGGTCCGGCGACGGAGATGGGGATGGTTGGGTCTACGACTTGATCGACCGCCGTGTCCATGCGGTCGCACACGGAAACGCGTATGATCACACCCGCGAATCTTTCTTGGCCAGCGAGTCCTATCTCCAGTTCGATGGATTTGGTCCTTGGGTGGATTACCTGAGTGAGCGATGTATCGAGCATGGTTGGATTTCGTGAACCGTATTCCTTTTTCCAAGGGCGCAACTTTGTCGAACGAAACCGCTGTGATTGGTCCGAACATTTCCGCCTCGACCCGCCTCGCCGTTGGCTATGTCGAGCGTTTACTCGCCGACGTGACGAATGAGAATTTCGCGCGTTTTGCGTCGCCCGGCGGTGTTACCGTCGAGTCGAATCACCCTTGCTTTATTCTCGGACACTTGAGCCTCTACGCGCCGCGAGTCGTGAAAGAGCTTGGGGGTGACGTTTCAGGAATCGAGCCAACGGAATCGTTCCAAACACTGTTCAGCAAAACGGCGACGTGTGTCGACGACCCCGACGGAACGGTCTATCCATCTATGGACGAAGTCGTTGATGCGTTTCGCGCAGGGCATGAACGGGCCGTCAGTGTTCTCGACCAAACCGACGATGCTACGTTCGCGGTCGACAATCCGAATGAAGCGATGCGAGCGAAGTTCCCCACGATGGGACAAATGCATGCGTTCTACCTTGGTGGACACATCATGATGCACCTGGGGCAGTTCAGTGCGTGGCGACGCTTCATCGGTCTGGGCGCGGCGTAGTCGCCAGGAGAGCGGCAATATTTTGAAGATGATCGGTGATGATTCCGGTTCGGCTGCGGTCTAGACCCTCAACGATCAACACCGATCCCTTCAGCCCAAACACCGGGGCAGCAAGCGATGTGGAAGTCTCCCCGTGATTGGTTTCGCCTGAGCGGAACCGTCAGCCGCAAAGACTATGCGATCGTCGGCTTCTCGCTTGCCTTCTTTAAATACGCTTGTGAATCAGTAGCCGCCTTTTCGATGACGGGTCGTTGGATGCGACCTTGGGAGGCAGTGAATCCTTGGTTGGACAGTCGCGCACCGTTTCTCAATGACGCGCCGACGCTTGCCGTCTTGTGGCTTCTTTTTACGCTGCCGTTTGTTGCAATCAGTGTTTCGATGAGCGCCCGCCGAGCAGCCGATGCCGGTTGGAGCCCATGGCTGGGGCTGGTGATGCTGATTCCAATCGTCAATCTGTTCGCAATCGCGGTCTTGCTCTTGCCGCCGCATCGCGAACCGACGAGCGATGAGCAACGCGCCGAAGAAGAGCGGCAAATTCGGCTGTTACAACAAGCCTACCAACCCTCCGAGATGGAGGAGCCCGAATTCGACAACACGCTCGTCGATGATCCCGAGGGTGATACGCTCACCGCATTCTTCGCCGCCGTCGGTGTCGGTTGCGCGACCCAGGTCGTTGTCGGCATGATTAGCGTATGGGTCCTTAACGAGTACGGATTCCTGCTGTTCTTTTCCGCGCCGGTAGTGGCCGGTGCGACGTCCGGATTCAGCTTCAATGCGACGCGTAAACGAACGCTCGGAAAGCTGTTCGGAACGATTTTGGTAATGAACTTCGCCTCTTACGCCGTCATGCTTTGTGTCGGTCTCGACGGCGCGATCTGTTTGGCGATGGCCTTCCCGCTCTTACTTCCGCTCAGTCTGTTTGGCGGAGTCGTCGGTGGTGCGATCGCAACCGCGGGGCTCCGTCCAGGACGCAACGAGCGAATGGGCATGTATTCGAGCATGCTGTTGTTGCCGCTGGGTTTGCTTTTGGAACCACTCGATCACTCGACGCAGGTCTACGCGGTGCGGACTTCCGTTGTCATCAATGCGTCTCCGGAGGATGTTTGGGAGACGGTGATCGCGTTTCCCGAAATCCGATCGGAACCGGCTTGGTTTTTCAAACTCGGTATCGCGGCACCCATTCGGGCTTCCATCGTTCCAGCCGATGGGGACGACTCTCTCGGAGTCGGTGCGTGCCGCTACTGTGAATTCACGACGGGCCCTTTTGTCGAACCGATCACGACGTGGCAGCCGCCGACCGCTTCCAAGGATGGTCTCTTGGCATTCGACGTGGTCGAGCAACCACTTCCGATGCAAGAGTGGACGCCGATCTCAGGACTGCATCCACCGCATCTGGACGACGGCTTTGTCAGTCATCGCGGTCAATTCGAGATCGTGCACCTACCCGGCGGATCGACGCAACTGGTCGGCACGACCTGGTACAGCATCGATGTTCGCCCGCGTCAGTACTGGAAATGCTGGGCGGATCCGGTGATCGGCGCCATCCACCTGCGTGTCCTCGAACACATCCGAGACGTGGCCGAATCGGTCCACGAAGAAGAGTAGTCCGTCGATGGAAAAGTCGATTTGAGCCCCGGACTCAGATTTCACTTGACGAAAATGACCGACGGGTCAATAATTTGACCGATGGGTCATTTTTCGATTGTGGAATAAACAGAGCGATGGTCAACGCGACGCCGGCGCAAAAGGGAAAAGACCTCAAGCGGAGGCTTCTGCTGGAAGCTTCCTACCAGGTGTTCACCGAGAACGGTTATCACCGAACCCGTTTAGAGGATGTTGCTTCCCGAGCCGGGTTTTCAAAAGGTTCCGTTTACAACTACTTCGAGGACAAAGAGGAGCTCTTTCTTCGGACAAGCATCGCCGCGACCGAAGAGACGGTGTCGTCGCTCGAAGCCGAAAGGAAAACCGACCGCGCGGTGATCAAGAACATCGAGGGCATGCTCCGTCACCTGCTCTCCGATTCCAGTCAGCTCTTTAGTTTTGTCCAGGCGATCACTGAGTATCACGGTGAGGAGAGGCTCCCAGCAAACCCTCCAACACCCCGGGATGAATTACGCAGTGAGCATTTGCGCGGCCTGAGAGAGATCCTCGGGACACTCGCGAGAGCCATCAATGAAGGCAAGTCGAAGGGAGAATTCTCGATTCAGATCGATGAGACTTCGGCAGCTCGATTTCTCACAGGACTCGTTCGATCGGTTCTGCTTCGGTGGCGCTTGGATGGTGAGAAAGGCTCTCTCGAAAACGAACTCAGGGAAATCATGGCTTTCGCGAGCCATGGCTTGGGCTTAGCCCAACCAGCATGATTGGCTGGGGAACAAACCATGGATGACACGATTGGTCTTCAACACGACGAGGTCAGGTGATGAAAACGTCTCCGTTTGCGGTCGCACTACTGGTGCTGCTATTCCTTCCAGCACCCTCCCCGGGCGACTCAAAACTAGATCAGCGACTCAAAGAAGCACTCGCGAAGTACCCAGAAGCCGATACGAACAATGACGGCGTGTTGACGCTCGAGGAAGCGAAGGCTTTCCGTCAGAAGATGAGGTCCAGAAATGGAGACGCCCGCGCGAAAGTCTCGGGAGAAGCCCCTCAAGAGTTAAAGCCGCGAACGGAGGACAATCCCTTTGTACGCACACAAGGTGGTCGGTGCCTCTTTCTAGGACACAGCTTCTTCATCCCAGTGGCAAAGACGTTTGATGAACTGGCTCGATCAGGTGACTTCCCAGATCATCACGCTCAATTTGTTATGTCTGGCGGCGGAGGAGGAGCACCGGGCCGGCTTTGGCAAAGCCGTAAGCATCGCGAAGCGGCTACCGAGATCCTCCAGTCCGGCGCCATCGACGTGCTCGGGATGACCTACTACGACGAATCAAACTGCCGGGTCGAGGACTACCGGCGTTGGATCGATCTGGCGGTGAAGCACAATCCCGAGATCCATATTTTCATCGGGCTCTGTTGGCCCGATAGCCCCGAATCGTCACCAAACGAATTCGACCGAATGCTCGGTACCGCGACGACTCACGTCTACAAGACGGTGCAAACCCTCCGCGAGTCGCACCCGCATCTTTCGATTCAATTTGTGAACTATGGAAAAGTCGCGAGCGAGTTGAAATCCAATCACGCTGCAGGTCAGGTGACGGAGGTCACAACCTTGATCGGAAAAACGCCTGACGCCCTATTCCGTGACCAGAAAGGACATGCCGGTCCGCTACTCCTCGAGCTCGCTGCCTCGATTTGGTTGGATCAGCTCTACGAAGCAGATTTAGAAAACGTGGAGCTGCAGCGTGCGACTTCGGATACGACAACAGCGATTGTGGAGAAGGTCGCCGAGTTCAATGAGCGATTCAAACAGTAACCCACTGAGGCCGCTCGAAACAAACTGCATCGGCGTCGCGAGCAAGACATTCTTCTATCAGAGCTCGGTGAGGTTCGATGACACCGATGCGAACGGCCACGTCAACAATGCTCGGTACAACGCGTACTGTGATGAAGCGGCGATGGGAGTCTTCGCTGCCGGAGGGATCGATGTCTCGACCGCCGGTGTGAGTACCATCGGCGCGATCACACGCCGAGCCGAGTATGACTATCTCGCGCAACTCCGATACGGCGACCAATTCGTTGTCGAATCCACAATCGAATTCACGAAACCGACTCGCATTGTCTTTTACCATGCGATTCACCGAGCAGCGGATCGGCAATGCGTTTGTCGCTGCGTCGCTCACGGCCTGTGGATGGACCTTCGGACCGGAAGACCTCAAAAGTTGAGCCCCGACCAGATGCTCCGTCTTTTGAACGGCGATTCCGACGTCACGGGCTGAGTCCTCACCGACGGTCTAGTGCAATGGTTTTCGCTGGTGATGTGTCCGCACGCGATTTACCCACGTGAGCGCTGCCGGGTGCGACCGGAGCAATGCGACGACCTTGCTTGTCGAAACACGCCAACTCGCAACGAGAAGGCTCGGTTGCCCTCCGGCGATCCAAAGGTCATTCAACACCATCGCGAGCACAGTCGGTTTGGATTCATTGGCGTCGTGAAATTTGAGAGGGTGTCCCGAGAATCGCTCGCGGACTTCTCTCTCAAGGGGATGAAGGGTGGCGCCCTCGAGCGGGCTTTGAGTACGAACCTCGATCGCCAGAAGGAACCGAAGCCGCTGAAGTGCGACATCGCGATTCTCGGCTTGGCTTCTCCGTTCGGTTGCTTCGGCAACCAATTCGGTGGGGCGATGCGTCAAAAAGGCGCCGGAACTTGTCTTATTTCGGTGTTGTCCGCCTGGTCCACTCCGGCGTTGTGTTCGTAACTCGCATTGGTCGAGCAACGCTTCGATCGGTAAGCTTGACGGGTGTGGCGATTCGATCGTGCGGCAATGCATCCGCTGCTGCGGGTCTGGCAGTTCGGCTCCGGAGGCAGGAACTTGCGGGGGTGTCGGCGGATCGGGCATCGGGACGAGAACCTTGTGGGGACAGCCGTGTCCATCCTTTCATGGGCGGCGCGACGTGAATCTAGCTCGCATAGCGACTTGAACGTAAGGACAATTGATGCGTGTTCTGCTATTGATCGATCTCCAAAACGATTTTCTGCCCGGCGGCGCCCTCGCCGTCCCCGACGGGGATGCCGTGTTGTCGATTGCAAACCAAAAAATCGCATCCGCCGAGCACGTCGTGGCGACTCAGGATTGGCACCCAAGGGGCCACGGTAGTTTTGCGAGTTCGCAAGACGGCATGTCGATCGGACAGACGTTCGAACTTGCCGGACTCGATCAAGTTGCGTGGCCAGACCATTGTGTTCAGGGCACCGACGGCGCCGAGTTTTCTGCCGCACTCGACACGGAAAAGATTGATCACGTCGTCCGCAAAGGAACCGACCCTTCCATCGACAGCTACAGCGGCTTTTTCGATAACGGTCAGAAACAGGCGACTGGATTGGATGACTACCTTCGAGAGATCGGCGCCGAAGAACTCGAAGTGATCGGGTTGGCCACGGACTACTGCGTGTTGTTCACCGTACTCGACGCGCTGAAACTTGGTTATCGGGTGACGGTGGATCTCTCCGCATGCCGGGGCGTCGACTTGAATGAAGGTGACGTCGATCAAGCCGTTGCGCAAATGCGCGACGCGGGTGCGGTGGTCGTAAACGGGTAGCGCGGCTCATGGAATTCGGCGCGAACTTCGTCCTCGTGCCGTTTCGACAAGTCCCTCCACCGATTTTCTATCGAGGTTTGGGGGTAAACCCGCCTGCAAAGTCGCCAGCATTGTGCGTCTGAGGGCGTCCGACGACATACAGTTGAATAGACGCGAGAGGCACTCCGGTGTCTTTGCTCGCGACTCATCTTCTCGCGCGCTCTAACGAGCGTCTCTTTTCTGGTTCTCTTGCTGGAGGGCGCAGGGAATTCATTTCCCGAATCCATGTTGACCTCGATCTTCTATTCAGAAATTTCCTTTTGCAGGGTCTCGATCTTGTCGGCTCTGTGCAGCAAGAAGCACGATGCGGACTCCGCGTTCGTTACCCAAGGTGCGTCACACGAACGTGCATGCTGCGAAACAGGTCATCCGTCCGAGCGGACTTGCGTCGGACGCGAATGTCAGTGCCTTCATGGAGCTAGCCGATGAATGGAACCGAAATCCTTGAACATGGTTTGGACGCTTCGGACGGTGAAAACCAGTTCCTTACCTTTCTTCTTCAAGAGGAAGAATTTGGAATCGAGGTCTTGCGCGTCCAGGAAATCAAAGGGCTCTCGCGAATCACGCCGATCCCCAATATGCCGACGCACATCCGCGGCGTCATGAATCTTCGCGGGACGGTCATACCGATCCTGGACTTGCGAGAGAAGTTCTTGATGCCGGCGAAAGAGTACGACCAATTCACCGTCATCGTGGTTGTCACGGTGTGTGACAAGATCGTCGGATTGGTTGTCGATGCGGTGAGCGATGTGCTAGACGTGGCGGACGGGGACATCGAGCCTACGCCTCAGCTGGGATTCGACTCCGATGTCGAATTCCTACAAGGGATTGCGAAGTCAGGCGAACGATTGATCACGCTGCTCAACATGGAACAACTCATTGATACGCATGTCGCAGATTCACAGATGGGGGTCGTGCCAGCCTAAGCACACGCGATCGTAGCGGAGGGAAATTTGTTTGGACGACAACGCAACTTTGGGGGTGGCGCATCTTTGATTTCACGACATTCCCACGAGGTTGATCCATGACAAACGCCAACGCCCCCTTTTCAACACAAACTCATTCCTCAGCGTCCATGGAAGCAACGGGTTTCTCACGAACCCCACGCCGATTGATGTCGCGACAAACAGCCTTCGCCGCATTGGCAAAAATCGATGAATTGAGGGTCGCCGTTGATCGGGTGCTCGAAGGCGCGACTCTGGAAGAGATACCGGTGACGGGTGACGATAACGTCTCGGAACTGGCTGGGGGAATACGAAGCGTCTTAGAGGAGCTGTGCAATACGAAAAACCGGCTGGCCGAAAAGACGGCGAAGGTGTCGGCAATCGAAACGTCACAAGCGATGATCGAATTCGAACTCGACGGAACGATCCTCAACGCGAACGAGAACTTTCTTACGGCCGTGGGCTACACGCTCGATGAGGTGCGCGGCCACCATCACCGAATGTTCGTCGATCCCGGGTATGCAGCAACGATGGACTACACCCAGTTCTGGGCCGAACTCGGCCGTGGTCAGTACAAGGCGGGTGAGTTTCAGAGGTTTGCGAAAGGCGGAAAGGAGATTTGGATTCAAGCCTCCTACAACCCGATCCTCGACAGTCATGGCATCCCGTACAAAGTGGTCAAGTTTGCCACGGACATTACAGCTGCCAAGCGGCGTTCGGCCGACCAGGACGGGCAACTGCAAGCCATCAGCAAATCCCAAGCGGTCATTGAATTTGAGGTGGATAGTGTTTTACCTCATCATGGTTAATGCGCAATTCAAAAATACCAACAAGGATCGCTAGCTGCCTTCGTCGGAGCCGGCCATCGGTCGCTCGCTTGTTTGAGCGAAGCGAGTTTGGCGACCGATGGACGAGCGTAGAGGATGGCAGCGGTTGCCTTTGTTGGAGAGGTCGAAGTGAGCGGGCGTCCCTTCGGTGATGGATAATTCAAAGCGCCTGCCGGAGTTTGACCGGCAGACGCACGGACTCGGTAGATCGAGGTGGGTCGACATTCGATGTCGCGTGCCATCAGGATCGCCGGTCCTCTTTTCATCTAACCCGAACAGCCGAATGAGCCG
>JBCBOT010000105.1:0-23030 GCA_039821165.1 Planctomycetota bacterium
TGACGATCGACGAAGAGCTACCGATGTCGCTCTACGCAGAATCGACGCGATCGAAGCTACTGGCCCCTTGTCGACATTGCGGCGAGTTCGTTCACCCGTATGAAAACGAGCTGCGCGGGTGGCGAGACGCCGATTCGGAAATGAAGGCGGCGAAACTTGCCCATTGGATCTGTCCGAAGTGTGAACGCAGGATTACCGAGAAACAGCGGGCGAAAATGCTCATCGACACGGTTCTACTGCATGAAGGTCAGCGGATCAGCACAACCGGAAAGATCACCGGCCCCAAACCCGAGTCGACGCGACTTTGGTATCACGCCACACCGTTCTTCAACATGCTGCTCGAGCCTGGCGACATCGGTAAAGAGGAATGGGTGGCCGAACGAATCCCAGAGGATACAACCGAACGGATCCAATCGGAGAAAGAGCGGGCGCAATTCCGTTGGTCCAAAACGTACACGCCGCCGAAACTGGACGGGCAAATTGAGCTCGACCGAAAGACGGTGGCTGATCGGCAAAACAAGCTCCCACCGAGCACGCTGCCTGATGACGTTCAGCTACTGACGATCGCCTACGACACCGGTGACAAACGCGGATGGTTCGCGGCGCTGGCGAGCCGGCCCAACGGTGAACTGATCGTTCCAGCCTATGGCGATTTTGATATCCGGTCGGATTTGGCAACGCCCGAAAATGCGATCCTCGCCGCACTGCGTGAACAAAAGCCGTTTCTAGAGGCTGGTTTGCCGAAAGTCTCCGGCGGAACGTTGATCGCGCACCGCGTCGGCTGCGATGCCGGATGGCGTCAAGCGGCGACGTGGAAGTGGACAAAGGAGATCAATGAACGTCAATCGCTCGAGCAGTGGGTAATGGCGACGCGGGGACGCGGCGAAACCCAAATCGACAAACGAAAGTGGACATGCCCGAAGAACAAAGGCAACCTCGTTCGCCAAATCTCATCGGATCGCGATTGGTACGTCGAGTGGATTAAGAAGGCGATCGTTTTCGAGCTTCATTTCGATGCCGACAACTTCAAACTCTTGGTTCAACACGGACTGACGCTCGCGATGCACTCGCCCGGGTCGATCAGTCTGCACGCCGGAACGAAACGGAGTCATTCTCGGATCGCGAGGCACTGCACCAACGAGCGTTTGTTGTTCGAGCGACACCCCGAAAAGGGGATCGTTTCGCGTTGGGTACGGTTCGGCGACAACCACCTTTTGGATTGCCTCGCCCAGTGCTACGCGATGTTGGTTCGGTTGGGTTATCAACCGCCGCCACTGCCGACGACCGCCGAGATTCAAGCGAGCAACATCCCGCAAGTCGCCAAACCATCGAAAGAGTCGGCGAGGCCCAAAGAAGAGCGAAAGGAAATGACCGCCGACGAGTCGGCCACCGAACGCCGCCGACGCGTCGACCAATGGTTCGGCATCGAATAGCGGGACGCGTCGGCAAAAGAGTTCAGGTTTTCCCCACTGCGAACGTTTCGCAGACTCAAACTCGCAAAGGGAAAACCATGAGTTCCATTCACTCGCTCGAATTTCTTCAAGAGCTCAATCTGGCTGAGATTGCCACCCTCGACGGCGGCGAACTGTACATCGAGACCAATCCGGACACCGGCGAGCCCGTCGCCCGGATTCGACTCGGTCGCATCGGCGAAGCGTTGCAGATGGCGTTCAAACGAATCGCCGAAGACCTTGACGACCGAGGTGCGGACGAACGAGCGCGAACCGTCACCCTGAAAATGGTTTTCAAGCCGGATAACGACGAAGAGACCGGACACATGGAAGGCGTCGACTTCGGATTCACAATCTCGGACTCGATCCCCGCCCGCAGCAGTCGCACTTATGACGCGACGGTTCGCCGAACGGCAAAGGGCAAGTCGCTCGTTTTCTCTCGCGGCAACAACGAGAACCACCGACAGCCCGCATTGCCGGGCGCCGAGTGATCCCGCCCGAGGCCATCGCGGCCTATCTGTACGCCGTTGCTCTATCAATCACGTCCGTTTGCGGTGTCTTCGCCGTCGCGGGCGCACTCCCTGAAATCCATTCACAAATTCGATCCAAGAAACGATGATCAAAGACGCCCTCGAGTACATTTTCAAAACCGCCAGCCGACACGCAAATCGAAAACCTGAAGTCGAATCGCCACGCGGGCGATTTCGATACATCACGATCGACGGAAAACGCGAAATCGAAGAGCTCCGCCCCGTCGGTTTGGAACACTCTTCGCATTCACTCAGTTCGATCAACGATTTGATCGAGCAGTTCGGTGGAGACAAGCCCACCGTCTACGTCGCGCCGGATGGCGTTCGTGTGTTGCTCGATAACAACGATCGCGAAGAGTGGATCGCGATGCAGTTCGAGAAGAGTCCCCAAGCCCTCGCCCTCGCGAAACTTGCCGACGGTGTTGGGCAGAAAGAACTCATCAAGACGTTGCGAACCGATTTGGCCGGTTGCTATCCGACCGAGTTGTTCCTGCCGATCGTTCGAAACCTGACGTTCAACGCCGGCTCGACGGCACAAGCCACGCGGGAGCACGGTCGCGACAGTCTCGGATCGACCGTCGACCGAACCGTCGCCGCCAATGCGGGCGACATTCCCGAGGTCTTGCGTTTCCAATTCCCGCTCTACACGGTCCCACACGACGTCGTGACGGATATCACGCTCGAATGTGCGATCGATATCGACATGGATTCCGGGCGAATCTCGGTCATCCCGACGGGCGACACGCTGGCCCGTGAAGAGAAACGGATTCTCAACGAGATCGTCGGCCAATTGGATGCTTTGGTCGAAGACAAAGCATTGGTCGTTCTGGGCGAAGTCTCGACCCAGTCGACGCAGTAACGGAATTTCCCTCCCGGTCTGATGTCAGCGGGCCGGGAAATGCGAGAGGGGCCGCGCTCGTTGCGCGGCCCCATTTTTCGTTTTGAGGATCGGTCATGCCTCGCCGACGCGGAAACCCACTCGCCATCGGGCACCAATTCAAACGCGGTGCCCGTATCAATGCCAAGCCGACGATTGTCGACGGGTTTCGGTTCGATTCGAAAGCCGAGGCCGAATACTACGTCGGTTTGAAGCTTCGCCGCGACGCCGGCGAGATCATTCAATTCTTGCGACAAGTCCCGTTTCACTTGCCCGGCAACGTTCGCTACGTCGTCGACTTCGTTGAATTCCACGCCGACGGAACGGTCCATTTCGTCGACGTCAAAGGGATGGAAACGGAGATGTTCAAACTGAAACGCAAGCAAGTCGAAGAGCTCTACGCCCCCATCAAAATCGAGATTTACAAGCCGCCGCGATGAGTAGTCCCACCATGTCGATCCGTGACGCGTTGCGGACGATCGAAACTCAACTCGACACGCTCACCATCGAAGAACTCGAGGCGATGGGTTCGATACTGACGATCGCGAGCGTGAAGACCGACGAGTTGTTGAAACAGAAACAGCAAGCCGTCGCCGAACGGATCAAGCGTTTACACCGTGCAAAGCATGATCCCGACCGATGGGTTTGCCGAATCGTCTACCGCGACAGCAAGGGCGAACGCACTCGTCGAACCGTCAGTCCGACGCGTTTCTGGAAGACGAACGGATCGCAGCTGATGTCCGCGCTCGACATCGGCCGCGAAGAGTCCCGGGCGTTTACCGTCTCGCAAATCGAATCGTGCGAGCTCGTCGACGCGTCGGAGGTGTTGATGGGCGAGGAAACGGTCGAGGTGATTCATGGCGACTAGCATTCCAAAGATGGTCGTGCTCCCAAACGCGGTGCTGATTCGAAGGTAGACCAAAATGAATAGTCCCAAAGAGAAGCCAGAGGAACTGAATCCGCGAACCGATGACGATCCGGAAGTGCGAGAGATTTACGCGATGATCGATGCGTACCGCAAAACACCGGAGTTTCGTGAGCAACAACGACGGCAAGAAGAATCGGCCGCGAAGTGGTACGAACGGTACTACCGCGGCGAAATCAGGTAGATCCTGCACCTGCGTTGGCTTTCCGTTTCGGCTTCCAATTGCGTGCCGCCTCGATGCCCATGTTGGCCCACCAAGCCACTCGGACCGACAGCGCGAGCATGATGAGCGAGAACAATGCGGTCAGTTTATTGGAGATGTCGTCCAACTCTGAAACTGGGCTCACGCCGAACGTCGCGGCCAATGAAAGAAGAGACCCCAATGCGGCGAGTCCCGCGACGATCCCGACGACAAGACAGAACCCGATTGCTCCCCAACGCTCCGAATTGTTCTTCATCTTTCACCCCTCTGGTTTGTTCGATACTTGGATGGCGAATTGTGGCTAATTGAGCACCCCCCGTCAATCAACGGGCTCTAGCCGGGACGGATGCGGGCGCGGCGTTTGACTGGGGAGATTACTCGCCCTGGGAAACGCGTCCGCCATGCCTGTCGACATTGTCAATGAACTCGATACCGAGATGGCGGCCTATCTCGCGGATATGCGGCGGCAGGATTACGCGTCGGCGTTACTGCATCTTGAAACCGCGCAGGGCCTGATCGCGCTCATTCCTGATTCGGAACGCGAGGATGAAGGGTCGATCAAATTCCGGCCCGAGGCGATCGAGCAAGCGATCCGGACGGTGAAACGCAAACTCAACCAGTCCGCCGGCATCGTCAACATGGAAATGAAGCCGACCCGTGATTACGAGGTCGAGTGATGGACGCCGCGAAAATGGCTTGCGGTTCGGTCGACGTCACCAGTGCCTCGCCCGGCGGTGACGTTCCAGCGATGGACGTGTCCAGGCGATGGGAAGCCGCTCGGACGACGCGTCTGAACGAAGCTCATTGGGCGGGCAGCACGCCGGCCGACACCCCGCTCGATGTCGACATTCATGAAGACTTGTCGACGCTACGGCAACGCACTCGGCACGAATATCACAACAACCCACACGTCGAGGGTTGCGTCGCGACTCACGCGGTCGACGTCGTCGGTGCCGAGGGGCCCCGCCTCGAGGTGATCTCCGACAACGACAATTTCAACAATCGTGTCGAAGCGTATTGGCGGGAGTGGTCGGAGATCTGCGACTACACCGGACAGATGGGTTTGCCCGAGTTGCTGCAAACCCGAGTTCGGCAGTACTGGTTCGATGGCAACCACGTCTCCCAAGACACGAACGCCAAACGAACCTCGACGCGTTTTCAGGCTTGGGATTTCCCGTCGACGTATCGAATCCATGACATCACGCCGACACGGATGCAAACGCCGTTCGCGATGATGGGCGACGCGTCGGTCGCGTTCGGGATCCGCCGAGACGATGACGGAGTCCCGCTCACCTACTATTTCCAGAAACGGAAACCGCACGGGGCGTCTTGGCTGCAAACGGGTGAATTCGAGCAAGTCGACGCCCAATTCGTTGACCACAACTTTTTGCATCATGATCCCGAGCAATCGATCGGGTATCCGTTGCTGTCGTCGGCTCTCGACACGATCGCCCAGATTCGCGATTACGACACGCATGTCATGGACGCGGCGGACCTCGCGGCCTCGATGTCGGGCTGGTTCGTCAATCGAGACCCCGACGGCGAGAAGTTTCAAGCGACCAACAACGATGGGGATCCCATCGGTTTCTCGGTGGCTGAGAAGCGTCGCGTGATGCGGGCGTCGCCCAACGGCTGGGATGTTGTTTTTCCGCCGTCCAATCAGCCGACCGCCGAATACGTCGGCCATCGCAAAGAGCGGCAAGCCGAGATCGGTCGAGCGGCCGCAATGCCGTTGATGTTGATCCGCCTCGATTCATCGGGGCACAACTATTCGTCGGCTCGATTCGATAGCGGCAACTACCGACGCCAGCTTCAAAACTGGCAATCGTGGATCGCGCGTCGATCGTTATTCCCCATGGTTCGGATTCTGGTTCGCGATCTGCAGCTTGCCGGCGAGCTCCGGCGGCCGCCCCGCGGTGTTCGGTACGTGTTCCATTGGGACCCGCCGGCCGAAGTGGACCCGATGAAGTCTCGCGGCGAGGAAAAGATCGGACTCGGCAACAAAACGCTCTCGTTCCATGAAGCGTGCTTGCGAAACGGGAAGGATGAAGACGCGGTCTTGGCGTCTTGGTCGCGAACGTATCGAAAGCTCGAGGCACAAGGTTTCACGCCCGAACAAATCGCCGTCTTTATGGCGTCCTGGAGCATGGGCAAGTTGCCGGGCATGACCGGTACCGGCAACAACGCCGCCGCGTCGGCCGAACAATCCCCTGCCGGTTCGTCCGGAGTACCCAACGCCGCCCGATGATTGCCACGAAGGAACTCGCAACGATGGACATGATCGACCGACAGTTTGAATCGCATCGCATCCAGCGTCATCAACTCGACGCGAGCGGTCGTTGGTTCATTCGAGGCGGCGGTATCGAAGCGGGATCCGCATCGGATGCCGAGCGTTCGGCCGTGGCAACCATCGCCACCGAGCGCCCCGTACCGGCCTACGATCGCCGGTCGGGACGTATCGTCGACGAAATCCTCTTGATGCGTGGCGGCCAGTTTCCGAAGTGGGCGCCGCTCTTGGAGGCTCATCAAACGTGGTCCATGTACTCCGTCTTGGGGAGCGTTCATTCGACATCGCGTTCGGGCCGTGTCGCTCGCGGACGATTCGAATTCGCCCGTGACGACGAACATGTCGAACAGATCTGGCGAAAGGTGCGAGACGGTCACATTCGCGGTGTCAGTGTCGGAGGCCAGCGAGCGAGTTGGGTCGACATTCAGCCCGGCGAGTCCGCCACTGTATTCGGACGAAGATTTACCGCCGGCCGCGAGCGTCCCCTACGCGTGACAACGTCTTGGCTGATGCGTGAAGCATCGATCGTGATCTTTCCCGCCGACATCGATTCCGGGGTCAATGGATGAACTATTCGAAGGACATCAAACCGTTGGAAGATGCGGGGCTGTCGGATCAACAGATCGCCGATGCGTTGGCAACTCTGACGGTCCGAGACATGCCGGTCGAGGCTCTTCGTCAGGTGATGCGAGAACGCAAACTGTGGCTGAAGGATCCAATCTCGCGGGCTCGGGATCGCGGCAAAATTGGTGAGGCGATGACAAGAGCGGGCTTCTCCGAAGCGCTCTACGGCGGGTTGGTCGAATTCGAGGCGGCTCTCTACGACATGTCGGCCACTCATGTTTCGACATCCTCTCGGATTGATATCGCTGGCGAAGTGGCGGCGGTGATCGGGGGACTCGCTGAGTCCGGTGTTGTGACGTCCGAAGATGTGACGGCGTTCTACGCGGTCGGCGGCGGGATGAAGTATCCCAATGTCGACGCGGCGGCGGTCGCGACAGCACGGCAGGCTCATGCGGATGAAGTCGCCGAGGAATCTCGAATGCAGGAAATTGATGCTCTTCGAGCCCGCATCGAGAATGACTTTATCAATCCAGCGATGGATGATGGATCGTCAACGGCGGCAGATGTTCAAGCGGCGATCAAAGCGGGGCTCTGATGGGTGTCACGTTGCAGTTCGATTCCGCAACGGGTAGCGATACCGCGTCGAGCGGTTCGGGGCCAGCGGTTGCGCGGTCCGTCTCCGATGCTTCCACGTCGTCGGATGGTCTGATCGTCGCCGTCCCGAACATGGACCTCTCGGGCATCGTTGCCGAGCACCTGATTTACATTCCGGGCGATGGCTTTCGAGAGATTGTCAGTGTTGCCGATTCAGGAACCGCAACGGCGAATGTGACCGTCGCGGTTGCGTTCACGGCGGACTTGGCCGGCCAGACTGCGATTATTGGTGGCAAGCTAGCGACGCTCTTCGGCGTTCACAAACCCGATTTGCAATCATCGGTCCAGGGTGGATGGACGTTGTCATTCGCATCGGGGCACCAAGAGTTTTACCCGACGACTCAGATACTGACGCTGATCAACAACAACTTCGCAGGCAATCCCGTCAAGTTCGTCGGCGAGCCGGGAACGCAGCCGTATTTCGAAGTCGATCGCGCTTCGTTCGGGGACGGTTTCAACCTCAGCAACAACGACTATTGCATCTACGAGAATTTGCGATTCCACAACATAAGATCGGGTGGGGCAGCGGACAGCCGTAAAACGCTCATGCTTGGCGTGGGATGTATCGTTCGTCGATGCAAGGTGAGCGCACTGAGGATCTTTTCCACGACCGCCGTCTTGAGCACTGAAAGCAATCGAGACTGTGTCGTCGTCGATTGTGATATTTGGACCGACAACAGCAGCAATGGAACGGGCGTCGCGGGCCGAGGTGTTTCCGTGTACGGCTCTCGAATTTGGGGTGTCGATACCGGAATCAATTTGAACGTCTTCAGCACTTACGGTGCAGTCTTCGTCGACAACCACATCGATGCCCGCATTACTGGGCTTCTACTGTCAACTGATTTCAACTACCCGTCGACGATCTCGGGGAACCTTGTCAGTGTCGGTTCCGGCGGTGTTGGAATTGAGCTTGTCGATACACGCTACAACGGACACTACGCAATCGAGCGCAACGTGATCACGGGTGGCGGTGCAGGCGCAGTGGCAATCGACGTTGTGGGAACTGAGGCCGCAACGCACAAGTTTTTCTCCACCAAAAATGCGATTCACGACATGGTGAATCAGCTATCAGACAATCAGAAGTTGTTCGCCGACAACACGGACGACCCTCAGTTGTCGGGACATCCAAGCACAGGCGGCTACTCAATCGGCAACCAAACGGTCGCGGACTTTCTATTGCCGGAAGGTGTTTCGGTAGGCGGCGGTGGCGGAGGAGGGACGACGGTAATCGTCGTCGATGACTGATGCGAACGCTCCCCAAAGGCTCGGCGATCAGCGTCGGGACAACGTCAAGTGCAATCAAATTCTTCGTCAGATCGACGACCACGGGACAAGGTTTAACGGGCCTTGTTGCGGCCGATTTCAGTGGCACTTACAGCAAGAACGATGGAACGCAGGTCGCTCTCTCATTCGCCGACGGAACACTCGGCGCCGCGTACTCATCCGGTTTGGTCATTCCAGCGGGCGGCGGATGGTATTTCTACCACGCCCCGAATTTGATGTTCGACACCATCGGCGGCGTGTCCGTGACCATCAACTCAACCGGATTGGACGCAACCTGGACTGGCCAAGTGGTCGCGTACGATCCCGAGGAAGCGAGCAATCTGGGACTCGGGAACCTCAATGCGACGGTTGGGTCGCGGTCGAGCCATTCTGCGCCACCGAACTTCGATCAACTCTCCATCAATGGAAGCGGCGAAGTCGTCGCGTCCAACATGCGCGGGACCGATGGAGCGAATACAGTCGCGCCGAACAACGCCGACATCTCGGCAACGCTTGCGGCAGTTCAGGCTCTCGCGTTTCCCGCGAACTTCGCGACTCTCGTGATCGATGGGAATGGTGAGGTCATTGCTTCGAACATGCGGGGCACAGATGGGGCGAATACCATTGCGCCCGATAACGCTTCCATTGGGGCGATCGGCAGCATTGTCACCAGCATCGCCAATGCACTTCCCACCAACTTCGATGTTCTTGTGATTGATGGGACTGGTCGTGTCACCACATCGAACCCGGCATCGGGCGGCGGATCGGCTCACACCGCTGAAGACGTGGCAGCTCTTATTCTCGCCACTCCGGCCAACAAGATCGCTGCCAATGCATCAGGCGAAGTCGTCGCATCGAACATGCGCGGGACAGATGGGGCGTTCACTGGCACCATTGGCGACATTCGGCAAGAGATTGACGACAACTCGACGGTACTCACAGGAATCACCAACCTGATCGAAGCCCTCAACGACATCGATGCTGAGTCTGTCCGGGTCGAGATGGATGCAAACAGCACTCAGCTTGCCAATGCGAACTCTCGATTGGTCGCGATGCAAGGCGACGGGTTCGATGGCTCGACGGATTCACTCGAAGCGATTCGCAACCGAGGTGACGCGGCATGGCTTACCGGTGGCGGTGGGTCCGGTGGTAGTGGTGATCTGACATCAATCCTCGGCACGCCTATCACTGAGAGTTCACCTGGCCAATTGGCCGCAGCGTTCTCGTTTTGGTACGGAGTTGCTACGGCGGCAAAGACGATCAACGACGTCGGTGGCTCAGCAGCAGCGGCAGAGATTATCACTGGTGTTGTCGAGGCGCTGTCGTCGGTCTCAATCAAACTTCTGACGCCGTATTCGATCAAGACGAAGCGGCTCGAGCTGGTCCAAAGGGCAGACTACACCGCAGACAGTGCGACGGGACCGATCCGCGTTTTGATCGAGTTGCCAGGCGTGTCCGTTGGCGATGAGGTTCGGTTTGGGGCAACGCTGGATGGTGAGGAGATTCAAGCCACTGGTGAAGTTGTTGACATCGCAAGCGAGTTGCATGCTGAAGTCGAGTTGACCAAAGACGACACCAACAAGAAGCCATCGCCCTATTGGAAATGGGAGCTCGAACACGTCTCAGGCGGCGGTGACGTCTCGCCGTTGGTGGTCGATGCAGACATGACGTTGCACCCAAGCCATGCGGAGGCATCGACGTGAAATCTCGTTTGAGCCCGCAAAACACGGGTCCTTCTGGCCCCATCCCCGCGTCCCGCACCCCGAAGGGAACTGTCGGAATGCACATCTCCCTTCCTACACGGGCGAGAGGTGAGCGTTGATCGCGACTGAGGAGCGCATCGAGGAGACGCTGCGGGAGGGCGATCGGCAACGCGATTTGGCCGCGGCACGGTCTCGCAAGCACTTCGCGGGAGTCGCGGACGTCGGCGATTTGCCGCCCATCAAAGACCCGGAACGCCGGGAACGATGCAAGCACGATTTGCTCGCGTTCCTGCAAACCTACTTCCCCGACTCGACCGGTCTCTCGCCTTTCAGCCCCAAGCAAGTCGAGGTGATTCGGCGGATCGAGCGCTGCGTGCTCAAGAGTGGGCGAGTCCTGAACTTGATGCCGCGGGGATTCGTCAAATCTACAATCAGCGAGAACGCCATTCTCTGGATGGCTCTCTACGGGCACCGCCGATACATCGTCTTTCTGGGTGCCACGGACGACGACGCCGAGACGGCCATCGAATCGCTGCAGACGGAACTCGAAGAAAACCAATTGCTCGAGGATGACTTCCCGGAAGTCTGCATTCCAAGCCAGAAGCTGGAAGGCAAAGCGCAGCGGTGCGCGAGCCAGACGTACAAGGGCGTGCGGACCAAGATGAAGTGGTCCAGCGGGCTTATCGTCCTGCCATCGATCAAGGGAAACGAGTCGTTCGGCGTGCGAATCGCATCGCGCGGGTTGCTTGGATCGATGCGGGGCCTGCGATTCAAAAAGAACGGGCGCAATGTGCGGCCCGACTTTGTGGTCATCGACGATCCGCAAACGGACGATTCCGCCAAGAGCCCGACGCAGACCAAAGTCCGAAAACGCAAGATTCAAAAGAGCGTCCTGCGTCTCGGCGGTCACGGCCGGCAAGTGAGCGTGGTCATCAACGCGACGGTGATCGAAGAAGACGATCTGGTCGACCAGCTCGGCGACGACAAGCTCCACCCGGAGTGGCAGACCGTCCGAGTGCCGATGATTCACAAGCTACCCGATGCGCTCGACACGCTCTGGCTTGTGGAATACGCCAAGATTCGCCGCAACTACGACCAAGAGGACTTGGACGGGCAAGAACGCGCCAAGCTCGAGGCGACGGAGTTCTACTGGTCGAACCAAGAGGAAATGGAGCGCGGTTCGAAGGTCGAATGGGAGAACATTCAGCTCGAGCCGGATGAGATTTCAGCACTGCAGCACGGAATCAACATCCTGATCGACGATGGCCCCGAGGTCTTCGCGTCAGAATGCCAGAATCGACCAGAGCGTCAGAGTGCAAACCTCGTTCTGTCTCTCAATCGTGGACTGTTGAAAGAGCGGTTGAATGGAATTCAACCTCATGTCGTGCCCGATGGCCGGGGGCATGTTGTCTTCCACATCGACATTCACGATGAGTTGCTCTATTGGTCGACGGCGGCCGTTGGATCTGACTTCACGGGCTCGATTCTTGGGTTTGGAACCTGGCCAGAGCAGCCATTACCATGGTTCACGCTCCGCTCAGCACCGATCAAGTTGTCGGACAAATACCCGGGCGCCGACATCAACGAAGCCATTAAGCTCGGCGTGCGGGATCTGATCCTGAAAATCAACGAGACGATGTGGATCAGCAAGACCGGTCAGCAATTCCCGGTCAGCACGGGTCTGGTCGATGCCGGCTACAAGCAGGATCCAGTCATTGAAGGAATCTTGCTCTCAAACTTTCACAACGTTCACACAAGCAAGGGGCTCGCGCCGGGCCCTCGTGATCGACCCGTCACGCAGTACGACATGTCGACGAAGCGGGTGCTCAGGTGTGGACCGAATCCGCTCCGGCCGCGGTGGTACTTCCCGCGCGAGTTTGTCGCCGATGGCGTCCAGCGGGTTCACTTCGACGCCAACTTCTTCAAAGAGCAAATCTCGGCGCGATTCCTCCAAGGTGCCAGGCAAGGGGCGTGGCGATTGCCGGGCAACTCATTGGATGCCGTCGCTCCGCTGATTGAGCACATGATTGTCGAGGAACCCGATCAAGTTTCGGGCGGCGGAAGCACCGTGAACATGTGGAAGAACATCTCCCGCAAGGACAACCATTGGTGGGACAACATCATCGGGTGCGCTGTGGCGGCATCGACGATGGGCTGCCAGATGACGTTGCTGCAAATTGAAACGGCCAAACCAGAACCGCCCCCGCAAACACCCGAACTTGACTTGCCGTCAGGCCGCGATGGTCTCGGCTTCTTTATCACAGCCCGGAGGTAACCATCGTGGCTACATTTGAAGAATTGAAGATTCCCAAGAGCGTTATCAACAAGATTCGCAGCGCTGCCAAGCAAGACGAATCGTTGGTCACGCTTACGACTCCCGCTGGCTTGCAGGCGTGGCTCGAGGCTGGCAACGAATTGTCGAAAGCGGTCGTTGGGATTGGAGATACGACCGAAAACAAGATTCGAGAGATTCTCAAGCTCGAAGCGAAGGACGTGGCGCCTCCGCCGGCAGCCCCGGCCGAGGAAGAGCCCGAGACCCCGGAGGAAACCGAGGCCAACGCAGCTCCGCCCGAGCCCGAAGATGCGCCCGAAACACCGGAACCCGCGCTCGAAGAAGAGCCGGCGCCACCCGTGATCGAGCCTTCGATCGTTTCGCTCGCCCTCGACATTCCGCTTGGTGAACTGCCGTTCGGCTACGAGTCAGATCAAGCGGACGGTGGCAAGGTCACTGTGAGCAATCGCCGTCGAAAGGCTCAGGTGCATCTGAAACCGGAAGAAGCAAAGGCATTTCTTCGAATTCGCGAAGGTCTACTCGCTAAGAACGAGCGACTTCCGAGCGGTGATCCAGTGGTCAGCAATGCCGATGTGATGCGTTGGATTCTTTCGAAGGTGATTGAGGCGGACCCACGAGTTAACTCTGAAATGACTCACTAGTCGTCGCCAGAAGCTTCGAAAAGTGGCTCACTCGAATCTGAAGGCTGGAGTACGTGAATTGTTGTTCCAGACTTGCAGAGCTCGCTGATCGCCATGCGCAATAACTTGGGATCCGATGGCAACTGGATGTAGTTGTTAATCGTGAGGCTATTGCCAGTAACGTTGTTGTTCACCTCGCAACTCCCACCACCGCCAGTACCGCCAGTTGCATTCGAATTCACAGCTTTTTCTTCCAACGTAAACCCCTTACTCAAAATACACCTTCGAACCGATCTTGACTGTAGAGCATAAATCTGGGTGGCGAACCCCCCTTCATCGTTCGAATTCAAGCAGAATTTGTTGCTACTCCGCCTACTCGCGCTACTTCAGATACTTCGAATACCCCGAAGTATCACGAAGAACGAAATGAGATGATCGCAATACTACCTGTATGGCACATCTCAACGACCTGATTCGTGACGCAGAAGCGGCAATCGATTACGACCTGGTGAATGATCCCAGCAAGTGTCGATCGTTCATCGCGGCAATGCGGAAACTGGTACTTCGCCGTCCCAAGTCTGTCTCGGTCGACGGCAACCCGGTTTCGCTCGAGCAGATTGAGGGAATGCTCAGGACAGCCGAGCTCTGGCTGCTCGCCAACGACACCGCCCCAAGTGGTAGTGCTTCCGAAGTCCAGGTCTACGACATGTCGGGGATCCGTGGCTGATGGTTGCTGCCAACGACATCCAGTTCTCGAAGCAAGACAGGCGATCGCTCAATGACCGCATCGGCGACATGCGGTCTGACTTCCGAGCCTCGCAAGACAGCCGGTTCATGGCCCGCCTTCAGGGCGTAAACCCAACCGGGTCGGGTGCCGACTTTCATTATCGAAGCGAACGAGCGTTCCTTCACATGATGGAGCGGGCCCGGTATTACGAGCGCGACGAACCGGTCATCGGTCAGGGGCTCAGTCGACTATCCGCAAACGTCATCCAAGAAGGTTTCACGCCCGATCCATCGACTGGCTCTTCCGACTTAAATGCCAGGCTCAAGGACCTCTGGTCGGAGTGGGCTGAAGAGCCCGACTTCTGCCACAGTGAAGGCGAGCACAACTTCCACGATATGGAAGAGCTAGTCTTTAGATCGGCAATTCGTGACGGCGACCTTTTTCCGTTGCCTCTCAAGTCTGGATCGCTCCAGCTTGTCGAAGGACATCGACCCCGGACGCCGCGCCGAACCCGCCGCAACGTGGTGCATGGAATCTTGCTCGACAAGATGGCCAAGCGCCAAGAGCTGTGGGTGAGCAAGGAAGAACTCGGCTTCCACTCGTCAGTCGACCGCGTCTCAGACCTCCAGCGATACAGCTTCCGCGATTCGGACGGTTATCGCCAAGTCTTCCAGGTCTACTTCCCAAAACGCACCAGCCAGCGACGCGGATACACCGCGTTCGCCCCGGTCAGCGACACGATCGGGATGCACGGCGACCTTCAGTTCACGAAGCTCGTCCAGCATCAAATGGCGAGTCTCATCGTTCTGATTCGGCAGCGACTGCAAGGTGAGATTGCCGGGACTGGCAACGGCAGCCGGCAAGGATTGGGCAACGGGACCGCGACCGAAGAAGTGCTCAAGAACAACGGGATTCGCAAAATCCCCGGCATCGATGCCGGCTTGGACGTCACCGCGCGACCGGGCGAGAAGATCGAGTTCAACTCGTCCAACATCCCGAACGAATCGTTCTTCAGTCATGCCAACTTGTTGCTGACCTTCATCGCGATCAACCTCGACATGCCGGTCGCGATGCTGCTCTTGGATGCATCGAACACCAACTTCAGCGGATGGCGGGGCACGGTCGACCAAGCTCGAGTCCGCTTCCGGTGGTTTCAACGCAAACTGATCAGCCAGTTCCATCGCCGTGTCTACACATGGAAGGTTCGGCAGTGGTTGGCGTTGGATCCAATGGTCCAAGAATTCGCCGCGCAGTCCGGCGTGACGCCTCTGCGCCACAAGTGGAAGGTCCCCGGATGGCCCTACATCGAACCGTTCAAGGATTCGCAGTCCGACAATCTCCAGCAAGAGCGGTTTCTGAACTCGCCGCGCCGTATTCAGGGTGCACGCGGCCGCGATTGGGAAGAGATTGCACCCGAAATCGTTGAAGACAAGGGAATGCTGATCGAACTCGCCATTGAGAAGGCGAATGCGATCAATCAGAAATACGCCGACGCTGGAGTCACCTGGCGTGAAATCCTCGGGCCTGGCCTAAACAGCACGGTTCAGATGGTCCCGGAATCACCAGAGACCGCGGGGGCTACACGCAATGAGTAAGCAAGGTTCACTCAGTCTTGTCCCGCACATCGACCAGTACTTCGGTGTTTGGGCGATGTATGAGCCGACGTTCCAATCGCTCTTCGACCGGGCGATGTCCATCGACATCAGCTCGCACATGGCGAGCGACCACGTCCAAGCGATCATTCGTGAAGTCAACGAGTCGAGTGAAGGTGGGGCAAACGGGGAATACCGAACTTCGGTTCGCCAAAACGTCGCGGTGATAGAGGCGAGCGGAACGCTGATGAAGCACGCGAGTAGCTTTTCCGGTGGAACGTCCACGACTCGACTTCGGCGATCCATCAACGCTGCGGTGCGCGATGAAGCGGTTGGTTCGGTCCTGCTATCAATCGATTCGCCTGGTGGTACCGCCGCTGGGACGTTTGAACTCGCCGAGACCATTGCCAAGGCAAACGAAACGAAGCCGGTTCTGGCTCACATCCAAGACATGGGCGCGTCGGCCGCGTACTGGACTGCATCCGCGGCAAGAAGCATCTCGATCAATCAGCCCGGCAAGGTTGGTTCGATTGGGACCTATGCCGTTGTGCACGATTTGTCGGCACTCGCGGCGAAAGAGGGCGTGAAAGTCCATGTCGTCCGAGCTGGATCGGAGCACAAAGGCGCCGGAATCCCTGGCACCGAGATCACCTCAACTCAGCTTGCCGAGTTTCAGAGGCTTGTCGATCAAGTCAACGGCTTCTTCTTGGACGGTGTTTCCAAGGGGCGCTCCATGGATTCTGGCAAGGTCAAAGAGTTGGCCGATGGTCGAGTCCACATTGGAAGTGATGCCCAGACGCTCGGCCTTGTCGACCACGTCCGTTCGTTCGAAGAGACATTTGAAGAGGCTGCCGCGTTGGCGTCTCCAAAGACCCAGTTCCGAGGAACCGCGATGAGTGCCACGTCCAAAGAAATCAAAGCAGCCTGCCCAGGAATCGATGCCGAAACCGTTCTCTCGTACTTGGAGAGCGAGAAGTCGCTCGACCAGTGCAAAGACGCTTGGATGCAAGAGCTCGCGTTGAAAGCCGAGACTGCAACCGAGGCTGCAGAGAAAGCCGAGGCCGACAAAGCGGAAGCGGTGAAGAGGGCAGAAGAAGCCGCCAGTGCTCCGGGAGTCGATCCGCTGGTCGATGAAGGCGGCACAACGACGACCGAGAACTCGGCCAACGACGCGTTCTGGGCAGCAGTCAAAGAACACGAAGCCAACGGTAAGAATCGGATTGAAGCACTTGCCGCAGTGAATCGCCGAAATCCCGAACTCCGCAAGGCGATGGTTGCCGAAGGCCGCGAATTGGCCAAGCACGCCGACCGCAACTAACTCAAAACTCCCTCAAGCAAACAGGAACAACGATGCCCGGACAATTTCGAGCAGCACGCAGGACTTTCAAGAGTGCGTCCGCGATCGACCAACACCTCCGCGTCAAAGTGGATGCCGATGGTCGTGTGAGTCTCGCTGGAGCGGCCGATCCCGACGTCGGCAACGCCGCCCGGCCTGCCTATGCGGAAAACGAGGACATCGGGGTCGACCTCGTCTCACTCGAGGGCACCGTCCTCTGCATCGCGGCAGTCGCGATCACCGCAGGAGACGCGATCTATGGCGCCGCCAATGGCCGTGTAAACACGACAAACACTGGTGCGAAGGTCGGAATCGCCCTTCACAACGCGGCAGTCGGGGCACAAGTCGAAGTCCTTCGTCGTCCGCTCTAAGTCAATTCGTCCACTGGAACCCAACTCACTCGATAGGTAGATACGATGCCAGCTTCGGCAACCAGCAACGCGATGCCGCGTCAGGACCTCCAGACGGTCGAAGACTTCGATTTGGAGATGCAGCAGCGCAACTACATCGGAAGTCGAATCCTCCCAACGTTCGGCGTCCAAGCACGCACCGCGCGATTCCAACGAGTCCGCTTGAAGTCACTTCTCGCCGCTTCTGACGAGAAGCTCGAACGCGCCGCGAAGACTGGCTACAGCCGATCCGATTGGGATTTCGAGCAGGATTCGTTCATCACACAAAACCGCGGCGTTGAAGAAGAAATCGACGACGATGAAAAGGCGTTGTACGCCACCATGTTCGACGCCGAACTCATGGCCACGCAGCGTGCCTATGAGCGGTTGTTCAACAATTTCGATCGCTTGGCGATTCAAAACACCGTCGACATTGCCGAGAACGCCGGTCAAACGACAGCGGCCGGCGTCGTGTGGTCAAACAAATCCGCCGCACTTCCGCGCGACAACGTCAAAGCGGCCAAGTTCGCCATGTGGCAACGGACTGGGATGATGCCCAATACGCTCGTAATTAGCGAGTGGCGTTTCGAGGACTTGAAAGACAATGACCAGATGATCGATCGCATGGCCGGTCAGGGTTCGGGCGAGTCTTCGAAGCCGAACGAGATCACCGAAGCGGCGTTGGCTGAGATTCTCGGAGTGGACCAAGTCCTCGTTGCCAAGGCAATCGAGTACGACGGGACGGTCTCGAGCATCTTCCCCGAAGACAAAGGGCTCTTGCTCCGGGCACCGCGAACGAGCAGCCTGCGAGAACCGTGTTTCGGCCGAACCTTCGTGTTTGCCGGGATTCACGGCGATTTCCTCCCTTCGCCGTTCACCTATCGGCAGGAAGAAATCGAGTGCGACATCGTTCGGCTCAAGCACGAGTACGAGCAGAAGGTGATGTACACGGAGATGGCCGAAGTCATCACGGGTATCGCGTAGCCATGAGCCTCTACTCGGACGCATTCTCGTTCCACGCTGACTTGCTCGAGGCGTCAGCATCGGAGTCTGTCGAGTACGAAGATCCGGACGGAAACGTCTTGGTCGACGTGCCGGCGGTGATTGGTCGCAGTGAGCTTGAAACAATCGACTCAGAGGGTGCGGGGATCGCACTCGAAACGAAGGACTTCATCATCCAACAGTCGCACTTTGGAGAACTCGGCGACCCCAAGAGGCGGGCAATCATTCGGCAATGCGTGAATGACGCGATCGAGACTTACCAAGTGCTGCCCGATGCAGGCGTTGCCCATTTCACCGTGACCGATGGATATGGAACCGCGTTCCGCATTCGAACGAAGAGGTTGGACAACATCTGATGGCCGCCGACGTTGAAATCGCCAAAGCGCTGAGTGAGTCGCTCGCGGCTATGACCTTTTCGAAGGCCGCCGATGTCTATTTCTCTCATGACGTCTTTACCGAAGCGAAGGATCTAAGCTCCGAAGCGGTTGTCCAGATTTCGCTTGCCGGTCTCGCCCGAGTACGCCTGGCACGAGGTTCTTGGGCTAAGAACGTCGCCCTCCGCGTGACAGTCAAGGCACGACAACAACTCAAAAAACCAACGGATGAAGTCGACGCTTGGCTCGACTTCCTCGATGAGGTCGCGACGAAGTGTGAGGAGTTGGCACCCGCACAGAAGAAGGCTGGGTCGATCGATGCCACCGAGAGGTTCGACGCCCAGCAATTGCAAAACAACAGCGTGTTCATCAGCACGTTCACGGTGAATTACCCGATCGCTTAGGAGTCAATCCATGTCAGCACGCACCGGCCTTGAGGTCGTCACCTACAACGTGTCTTCACTTGGCACACCGGTTTACACGAATCCAATCGGGACCATTCGCGAGGAGACAGTAAACCTCACGAAGGTCCTGGCTGATGTCACCGACCGCAGGGCAAACGGTTGGCGACTGCAGAAAGGCACGCTCAAAGAAGGATCGGTTGACGCTCAACTGATTTACGACCCCGAGGATGCGGACTTCACCGATATCCAGACCGCCTTCTTCGCCGACACGAAGTTGCCACTGTTCTTCTCGGACGGCGACGCAACCACGGCAGGAACATGGCAAGGACTGATGGCGGCGTTCCATGTTTCGGAATTCAGCCAACCGCGCAACCTCGAAGATGCGGTGGTTGTCGACATCTCATTGGTTCCCGATTTGGAAGACACGACCAACGAAGCTCCGCGTTGGCACAGCGTAACCGTCGTTTAAGGACAAGAAAATGCAGAACCTGATCACCAAACAGCTCTACGAGAAGTTGGTCGCGGCCGCCGAGCGGACCAAGAAGCACAAGGCGGAGACTCTCATCACCTTGGAGGTTCCCGTCGAGGTGCGATTGCTCGAAGAGCTCGGCTACGTCGTTCCGACCGAGACCCTGGAACGCGCGGAGCAAGCGCGGGCCGAGCACAAGAAACGAGCAGCAGAACAGCAGATTTTGCTTCGTGGAAAGCCGATCGCTCAGACGCACAGCGTCGTAACGATGGTTCCATTCGTGGGCTACGTGAAAGCCCTGGAAGATTACGGCGAGAACTTCGAAGACGCTCCCACTCCGAACCCGCCCCTTGTTGAGGTCATCGAATGAGCATCACAGCAACGATTGACGACAAGCAAGTCGATTTCACGCTCAACCTTGATCGAGTCGAAGCAGGAGCCAAGAAGGGCTCCGATTTGGGCGACATCGAGGGCGCGGGCCCCATCGACAAGATGTTTCTGAATCCGAGTGTGCTTGGGAAGGTCACATGGGATGTCTTCGCCGACCGGATCGAAGCGGCCCAGGTCGCAGCGACCTACGACGACTTGAAGAAGAAGCTCGATGGCAGCGCTCTGCGGTCCGTGGAGTGCGCGATGAAAGAGGCCATCGCGGATTTTTTTTCGTGGGGCACAGCGGGTGTGACGAGGCTGGAGAAGGCAATCGACAAGATGCTGAGCGCACCCGAAGCATCTGGCCAACCGTCTTCCGATGCGCCGGAATCCTAGGGCTTGACTACGGCCCGTTCAAGTTCGGCGTGCTGTGCCTCATGGCACGCGAACGAGACAAAACCGAATGGGCAAGGACCGCGTCAATCATCGCCGAGTTGCACAACCAGCATCTCCCGAAAGGGAGTAAACCGAAGACGGCGAATGACATTTCGCCGTATGGGAAGAGCGGATCCAAGAAGGCAGGCACTCCACTGACTCGTGACAACATCCATATCTTGAAAGGTCTCCTTCGATGATTGGCTTAAGCGTCGTGAACGTGAAGGACAACTCGAGATTGCTCAGAGCGATAATTCAAGCGGGAATCCAGCGCGAACTCGACCAATTCGGGCAAGACGTCGCGAAGATTGCCGCAGAAGACCAGCCGAATCGTCCAGGGACTTCGGAGCCTGGTCAACCGCCCAACGTTCACTCGGGCGCACCGAACCTTGAGTCGGTCGCGTATTCGGTCGAAGGCGATGCCGTTGTCGCCGGAGCGCCCCGAGTGCCAAACCGAGGGGCCAATGTGAGCCGCCCAGTTCCAGGACTTCTCGAGCGTGGTGGTCGAGCTGCGTTCCGGTACCGAAACAAACGTGGACGGAAACGCACCATCATTCGTCGGTATCGACCGCGTCCGGTGATCGTGCCGGCTGCCATGAAAGCCTTGCGCCGACTGGGTGACCGCATCTCATCGCGGGGAATGCTGCGATGAGCCTAAACTGTGCGGCTTCAATCACTCACACGAGGCTTGGCCATGAAAAACCGGATTCTTGTTGCGCTGCTACTTGTCAGTTCTGTCATCGTTGGATGCAGCGGTGGAGAGAAGTTCACGAAGGAGAACTGGAGCAAGCTGAAGATCGGGATGACGTACGAGGAAGTCGTCGAAATCATCGGAACGCCGGATGTGGTTCAAGAAGGAGGGCCTGTAACGCTCCCCAGTCAGGAAGAGTTCCGCGAAAAGTACCAGCGGAGTTACCAGAAGATGAAGGAAAGTGGCGTGCCATGGGAGGACAGCTATATGTGGGTCAATAAACCCGCGGTTGGGACTCTCATCTTTGACGAGAACGATTGTCTTCAAGAGACAGCTTGTAAATACGGCGCGGTTGCGGGCGAAGACCATTACCCACACCGTGGTTGACAATGTTCAATGCCCCTACCTCTGCGATCCTGGCTGGACAAGCTGCGTTTCGACTTGTTGCGCAAGACAATGCTAGTCGCGAGATATCGAGCGTCGTCCGTGGCATTACAACGGATGTGCTTATCGCGCAAGCCAGCGTTTCGGAGGCTCTGAAAGGGCTGGGGCGAGAGATTCGAAGTGTTGGCTTACAACTCGGGCGAGCCTCGAAAACAACCGCCGTATTCGGGGCAACGGCGACGGCCGGTCTTGTGGCAGCGACAGTTCAAGCTGGCAAGTTTGAGACTGAGACAAACAAATTTGAGTCAGTTTTCGGCGGGGCCGCGGAAGCAACAGGCGAATTCGCAGACAGTTTTGCGAGAGACTTGGGACGATCCCGCCGCGAAGTTCGCTCATTCCTGTCTAGCGCGCAAGACTTTTTTGTTCCGATCGGAATACGTCGAGAAGACGCAAGGCAGCTTAGCCAGGAACTAGTAAAAGTCACCGCAGACATTGCAGCTTTCAATGGTGAAGCAGACGACCAAGTGTTTCTTGACTTAACCCGCGCACTCGCAGGGTCATCGGAAACCGTCAAAGACTATGGGATTGATTTAAAGAAGGCCAATGTAGATCGACAGTTGTTTCGGCAGGGATTGAATCCGAACGATGTAACAGAAGCTCAACGAGTGCAAGCGCGGTTCAACCTCATTTTGAGAGACTCGGCCGATGCCCTTGGTGCGGCAACTAAGAATGCAGGAACCCTAACTGCGTCTATCGCGGCGCAGAGGGCCGCGTTCTCCGACCTCGTTGTCCAAGTCGGCGAACCATACAAGGAGTTGATGGCCGACGTAGTCTCGGCAACGTCGGAAGCCACTCGTTCTATCAGCGACTTCCTCGATGAGAACCCAATGGTCAACCGCGCCGTTGGTGGCACCGCCGTTGCAATCACTGGTGTTGGTGTCGCGGGTTCTGTTGCGGCCAATGGTATCAGCAACTTCGGAGGTACTCTGGCTAGCGTTGGTGGTGGCTTGTTCCTGTTTGGCCGAGCACTTCCGGCGATTGGAGGAGGGCTTTTGCGATTGACCGCGAGGGCGGTCCCTGCCCAGCTATCCGTTGGCAAGCTGTTTACCGGGCTTTCGCGACTTTCAGGCATTCTCGGTCGCGGGCTTGTTGTGCGTCCTCTGTTGGGCAGTCTTCGTCTCGCTGGGACAGGAATAACTGGGCTTGCTGGCCGCCTCGCTCCACTGTTCACAAATCCGTTGACAGCGGTCCCTGCAGCCGTCGCGATTGCTCTCGGATCATGGCGTGAGTATTGGGTTCAAAACGGCAAGCAAGCAGAACGATTTGGAAAGATCCTCGAAGAACAGCGACAGCAACTCCTTCCAGAGTCATTACGAGCCGCGGGGCAACTCCAGACACCGGCGATTGATTTTAATTCGGCTCGAGTTGTCCCGGATTCCGAGTTGGCCGAGCGTCGTGTAGCCCTTCAAGCAACCGAAGATGACGAGCG
>JBCBOT010000106.1:0-22778 GCA_039821165.1 Planctomycetota bacterium
TCAGCCAATCGCTCTTCGACACGGAAAATGTGGCCTTTTTTGACGCGGATCAGGAACGGAACCTTGTCGTTGATGAGCCGACAGATGATCGGCGCGACGCCAAAGTGACGATCACCGAGCAGCAAGCAGTTCGGACTCAACTGAGGAAACAGTTTTTCGGCCAACACGCGTTCGCAATCGTGATAGGATCCGATCACGCTCCGCTGAAGCACCCTGCTTCCGAGTTCGCATAGGGTGACCAAACGCAACTTGGGGAACGCCCCGTGGCCACTTTGATTGGTGGGCCGATGGAATTGTTCTCGGTTGGCGTCGCTGTCAAAGCAGTCCAATAAAGTGCCATCGATGCCAATCAGGCGTAACCCTTTGTAGAAAGCTTGGGGGCATTTTTTGGGAGTCGCGATCCATCCTACAACTGCATCATGAATTTGTCGCAGCGTTTCTGCGGAGAGCCTTTTTCTCGCCACACAGATGGCGGCTCGGGTCGGTGGAGCCATCACGCCGGTGGTGAGCCGGAATAAATTGCGATACGACTTGTTAGCGAAAAGCCCAAAACCGACAATCACCCAAAGCAAGTGCAAGTTACTGACCTTCCACCGCTTCCTGCCGGATTCTTGTTGGTCCAGTAGGGCTCGAACCTGCTCGGTGCCGAGCAGGAAAAGCATCCCGGAGAGGCGATTCGATCTGAGAGCATCCTTGCTTGCATCGTTCATGTCGCATTTCCTTTGCGTAATTGGGTTTGAGCACCACAATCATGCGGGGAAATGCGACTTTGTTGAAATGCCGATTTGACGGTATTGGGCGCTAGCCGCCGGTGTCCCCGAAAACCCGCGGCGAGCGTCTTGCCGCACAAAACGCGGATCGCGACGTTGTTGTGACATTGAAGGGGCGAGTGGCTGGCTAGGTGGAGAGCAGTTCGTTGTAGAGACGGATGTAGTCGTCGGCTTCCCGTTCGGCTCGGAAGTGTTTGTCCGCCATCGCTTTGGCTTGTAGCCCTTGCTCGCGAGTGGCGTCGAGATCTCGAGCCATCTCGATGAGCAATCGCGCGAGGTCTTGGCATTCGACTCTTGGTGCAAGTCGACCCGTCACGCCGTCGATCACCAGGTCGGGAACGCCTGAGGTGTTAAAGCCGAGCATCGCCGCACCGCCCGCCATGGCTTCCATCGCGGTGATCGGCAAGTTGTCTTCGAGTGAGGGCACTACGAAGACGTCACAGGCGCTGAATATTCGCATCAAGTCACGCCGTCCTTTGAGGAACCCGAACGAGCGAATCGGGATGCTCGACTCGGGCAACTGGCCTCCACCGAATACTAAGCCCAGTAGTTTCCGCCCCGGGTTGTTCTCGGCGAGTTGTGTGATGGCGGGCAAGAGCAAGTGAGCGCCCTTGCGGGTGGCGGCTACATCGGCGGCGCCGAAACAAAACACGAAGGTGTCCGATTCGATGTCGAGTTGTCGACGTGCTTCGTCTTTGGAAATCACGGAGTCGAAGCATTCATCAGCGAGTCCGTAGGGAATCCTTCGAAAGGAACGTGCGTGGGCGAAGAGGGGGCTTTTTTGGGCTTGTTCGATGAGCCAGCGACTCGGCGCGACCACGTGCAGGTTGAGGTGCCTGATCGCCGTTGCTTTTGTGTCGAAACCCGACCGACTGATGTCGTTTTGCGGTGATTCGCCTTCGGGAAGCAACTGGGGGCAAGAGCCGCATCCTTCGGTAAAGCGATCGCAGCCGACACTGAAGTGACAACCACCGGTGAAGGGGTTCATGTCATGTAGTGTCCAGACGATCGGCAACTCGCTGGGGATGTTTCGAAAGAAGCTTGGGTAGTCAATCATTTTGGCCACCCAGTGGAGATGCAACACATCGGATCCGCTGAGTGTGAGATTGGTCGGCGGCCAGGGTGTCAGTGGCGCGCCGGCGGGCGACGAAAAGATTTCGAGACCGCTGGGTCGCTTTTTCATCGCGCGTTTAAAGTCTTGCCGATGCAATCGAAAGCGGACCGCCGCTTGCAGCTTGTGGAGCAGCGAGCCCGTCCATCGGGCACCGACCAATCGGCCGTTCAAGTCATCGTCGACTTCATCGCGAAAGCGACGACAGTAGAACAGCGAGGCGTCCACATTCTGAGACTGCAACGAACGGGTCAATTGCTTTGCCGCGTTAGCTGCACCGCCTTGGACAAGGCTGTTCATGACGTGGATTTTCATGTGACGCTCGGTGCACCGCGGCGTGGATTCACAATCGAACGGGGATGCCCGCGTCACGCATCACTTGTTTGGTTTCGGCGATGGAAAACTGGCCGAAATGAAAGATGCTGGCGGCGAGTGCCGCACTCGCGTGACCTTGCAGGATCGCGTCGGCGAGGTGCTGCGGATGGCCGGCTCCTCCACTGGCGACGACGGGGATGGAAACGGCTTTGCTGACGGCCGACGTGATCGGGATGTCGTATCCGTCACGTGTGCCATCGGCGTCCATGCTGGTCAGGACGATTTCGCCGGCTCCGAGCGATTCGACATCTTTCGCCCACTGGACCGCCTCGAGTCCGGTCGGCTTTCGTCCGCCATTGATGTGAACTTCCCAAAACTCTTCGCCGTCACGCTGGACCCGTTTGGGGTCGATATTGACGACGATGCATTGGCTTCCGAATCGATCGGCTGCCTCACGGACGAAGTCGGGGTTGGTGCAGGCGGCCGAATTGATGGAGACTTTGTCGCAACCCGCGTTGAGTAGATCGCGTACATCTTCGATCGTCCGTACGCCGCCCCCGACCGTCAGCGGCATGAAGACGCACTCGGCGGTTCGTCGGACGACATCGAGGATGATGTCTCGTTCCTCGTGGCTGGCGGTGATGTCGAGGAACACCAATTCATCGGCCCCTTCCGCCTCATAGCGGGTGGCAACCTGCACGGGATCACCGGCATCTCGGAGATTCACAAAGTTAGTGCCTTTAACGACACGCCCCTCGTGGACGTCCAGGCAGGGGATGATGCGGGCTGCTAACATCGAGAGTGGACGGGGACTGAAAAGGGTGCGGGGCGGAGCGTCGGCGAGCCCAATTTATAGGGCAACGGAACCTGGGTCGGACACCCCGTCATCTTGACCGCAGCGGGCACCGCGAATTTAATCTGCGGAGTAATTCTCCGCTCGGCTTCTTCCGCTTAGGCATACAGCTCGTGTCCGACGTCGTTCCGGTTCGCAATGCTTTGATCAGTGTCAGTGACAAGCTCGGTCTCGCCGATCTCGCGGCAGGTCTACAACGTGCGGGGGTCCGCATTTTTTCGACGGGCGGGACTCGTCGCCACCTGGAGCAGTCGGGTGTCGAAGTATCCGACGTGGCCGAATACACCGGATTTCCGGAGATGATGGACGGTCGGGTCAAGACGCTGCACCCAAAGGTCTTCGGTGGTATTCTCGCGATTCGGGATCGCGAGGATCACGTCGCGGCGGTTGAAGATCATGACATGGAGTTGTTCGACCTTGTGGTCGTCAATCTCTATCCGTTCGCCGCGACGGCATCGCGACCGGGCGTGAGCGAAGAAGAGTGCGTCGAGCAGATCGACATCGGCGGTCCGAGCTTGGTTCGCGCGGCGGCAAAGAACCACCAGGATGTGGCGGTCGCGACGAGCCCCGAACAGTATGGCGAGTTGTTAGAACAACTCGATTCCGCCGGTGGGACAACCTTCGAGTTTCGTCGACAACTCGCCGGCGACGCTTTCGATCACACCGCAGCCTATGATCGTGCGATTGCCGATTTCATGCGCGGCGATTCGATCGCGGGTGAGTTTCCTTCATCACTCCATCTGGCACTGCGTCGAAAGTCACAGCTGCGTTACGGAGAGAATCCTCACCAGCGAGCGGCGGTTTACAGTGACCCGACGGTTCGTAGCGCCAACCTGGTTTCCGCCCGACAGCTCAGTGGTAAGGAACTGTCGTACAACAACCTCTTGGATTTGGACTCAGCGCTCGAGATCGTCCGCGGTAATTCTCTGCCGGCGGTTTCGGTCATCAAGCACAATAACCCGTGCGGCGCCGCGACGGATACCGTTTTGGCAGAGGCGTGTCGCAAGGCGCTAGCTGGAGACCCTCTGAGTGCGTTCGGTTCGGTTCTCGGGTTCAATAAGACTGTCGATGTTGCGACGGCGGAGTTGTTGTGCGAACCGGGTTTGTTTATCGAAGCGATTGTCGCGCCGGATTTCGAAGCGGGCGCGGTTGGCTTGTTGACGACTCGGCCTCGTTGGCGAGAGAACGTTCGGTTGATGCAAGTCGGTATCTTGGATGATCCTCCACCGACTATTCAGCGTCGCTTTATTAGCGGTGGAATGCTGGTGCAAGACGCCGATCGAATGACGAGTCCCAAGAATCAATGGGAGACGGCGACGGAGTCGGAGGTTCCTGACGAGTTGTGGGATGACATCGACTTTGGATGGGAAATGGTTCGACATGTGAAGAGCAACGCGATCGTGTTGGCGAAAGATACTTCGTTGATCGGCGTCGGGGCGGGGCAGATGAGTCGTGTCGATAGTGTCGAGATCGCGATTGAAAAGGCCGGTTCGAGGGCAGAAGGTGCGATCCTTGCCTCCGACGCGTTCTTCCCATTCCCGGATTCGATCGAAGCCGCCGCGGATGCGGGGATTGTGGCCGTGGTCCAGCCCGGCGGATCACGTCGAGATTCTGAAGTCATCGAGGCCTGCGACAAACATGGGTTGGCGATGGTTCTGACCGGCCGCCGACACTTCAAACACTGATGACCATCCTCGACGAAATCCTGGTCCAGACCCGCGAGACGATTCGCCGAGATCAGTCGTTTGTTTCGACTGAGTCACTGGAAGCGGCGGTCGCGGAATTGCCTCCATGCCGTGATTTTCACGCCGCGCTTGCCCAGGGCGAGTCGGTGAACGTGATCGCCGAAGTGAAGCGGGCGAGCCCATCGGCGGGGTTGATTCGCGAAGACTTTGACCCGGCCGCCATTGCTTCGGCGTATGTCGAGGGAGGCGCTGCCTGTATCAGCGTGTTGACCGACGAACCCTATTTCCAAGGGTCACTGGACTACCTACGCCAGGTCCGGGCAGCGGTCGATGTGCCGCTGTTGCGGAAGGACTTTGTCGTCGACCGCTACCAATTGTTGCAGGCTCGTGAGGCGGGGGCTGACTGTGTCCTCTTGATCGCGGAATGTCTCGCACCTGACGAGCTGATTCAGCTCGATCGCCAAGCGAGCGAACTCGGTTTGCAGACATTGATTGAACTGTATGAGCCCGAGAACATCGATGCAGTTCTCGCGACAGCGACTAAGCTGGTGGGTGTCAACAACCGGGACTTGCGCACCTTCGAGACGGAATTACGGCACACGCTTGATGTTGCGGAGTCGATTCCGGCGGACAGGTTGATCGTTGGTGAGAGTGGAATACGAACGCACCAGGATTTGGAATTTCTTGCGGCCGGCGGTGTGAAGGCGGTGCTGGTGGGCGAATCACTGATGCGGCAAGACGATATTCGTCTCGCCGTTCGATCTCTACTGGGGCGCGCTTGACCGACGGGCGATCGCGTGTCGTTTTGCAAGGGTGTGATCACTCGTGAAAGCTCGTTTCACCTGTCGCAATCGATTCATCGCAGTCGTTGCCGCGTGTTTGTTCGTGGTCGGCGTATCGGCTTCGGCGGCGCGGGTTGTGATTCAATATCAGGAGCCTGGACCGTTTGATCCTTCGGCGCAGGGGATGTGCGATTTCCACAACGGGATCTATTTCCCGACCCGTGCGTTATTGGCAGGCACAAGTCCTTACGGCGCTGAATACGCGCGCGATTATCCTGTCGCGCGCCAGATACCGTTTTTCTCCCCCGGCATTCTGGTCCTTCACGCTCCGCTAGCCATCCTACCGCTGCATCTCGCAGAAGTGCTTTACTTTGCGATCTCCGTGTTGGTGGTACTGGCGATTGCCGCGTTGTGTTGTCACGCGGCGGGACGCGGTGGCGAGTTGGAGTGGATTCTGGGGCTGTCGGCGGTGATGGTGTTTTCGCGCCCGGGGCATATCACTCTGTTCGACGGATACTTCACGTTGGAGTTAGTGCTTGCGTCATTCGTAGCGATCCATTGGGCGAAGAAACGGCCGGTGCTCGCGGCACTCGCGTTGGTCGTTGTTTCCGCCAAGCCGACGTACATCTTGCCGCTGGGTTTTTTGTTGCTCGCTCGTGGCAATCTTCGAGCGTTGTTGATTGGCGCCGTGCTGAGTCTGCTAGCGGCAGGGCTCCCTCTGGGATGGCTTGCCCACGCGGAAAGCAAACGGATGACCGGGGCACCGGATCTCGTGGTCGGATTCGATAAGCTTCGAGCAGATATTGCTGAGGCGCAGCAGGTTCACATGAACATGGAAGATGAATCGCCTGTGGAGTCATGGACGCGTCTGGATCTTCTCGCGGCGGTCTGCAAGTACACGGGGTATGAGCCGAGTCAGGTAGTTCACTTGTTGGTGATGGCAGGGATGCTCGCACTCCCCATGATCTTGCTACTGCGGCGGAGGTCCGTCACGCAGGACGATGGACTTGCGGGCGCGACGGGGGCACTGATCTGTGTCGCGACGCTTTCGAGTCTGTATCACCAGTCATACGACGCGATGCTATTGACGGCACCTCTCGTGGGCCTGGCGGCTTGCCGTATCCCGTTCTGGCAGTTGATGAGTTGGCCCAAGCGGTCACTCTACGCAGGGCTGTTCCTGTTTCCCCTGTTCAATTACCTCGCGACGCGGTCCGTTTTGACGCGTTTGCCGTTCGCGAGAGAACAGTATCTGGTTGTAACGAGTTTGAGTGGTTTGGTGATTGGGTTCACTTTGCTGTTGCTACTTCGCGACATTTGGAAGTTCGGGGATCGTGAATCCGAGCGGTGCAAAGCGGAGTGAACTTTTGCACTCTTGCCTCGATCAGCGGTTGTTCGGCCGCGACCTGGGTTTAAACTGGGCGCCCAAGTTTACGCATCCGTGAAAAAGCCCCCGAAATGCCAGAATCGACTGACCCGCAAGAGTCTCTTTCGCCAGCAGTTGCCCCCGCGTCGGCGACCGAGTCGCCTGGTATTCGCTTCCGCGCCGCCAAGGTGTTTCTCGCTCTCCCCGCCTACAACGAAGAGGAAGCGTTGCCGGAGCTTTTGGAACGTGTGGGCGAGGCCTTCGCGGATAACCAACTGCCCTACGAAGTGATCGTGGTCGATGACGGAAGTAGCGACGACACGGCACAAATCGTTTCGCAGTTGTCGTTTCAAATGCCAGTCCATCTTGTACAGCACAAGGTCAACCAAGGATTGGGTCCGACCATTCGAGACGCGCTCAAGGAAGCGATCGACCGAGCGGGCGAGCGAGACATCATCGTCACGATGGACGCCGACAACACGCATCCCCCGGGGTTAATCGACCGCCTGGTTCGGATGATCCATGAGGGCTGTGACGTGGTGATTGCGTCTCGATTCGAGTCGGGTGGCCGCGCTGTCGGAGTTCCGATCGAACGGCATTTCTTATCGCTCGGAGCGAGATTCATTTTCACGCTTTTGTTCCCGACACGCGGCGTTCGCGATTACACCTCCGGTTTCCGTGCCTATCGTGCGTCTGTTGTCCGGCAAGGCTTTGCGGATCATGGGGACGCGTTTGTGGGCGAGACGGGTTTCTCTTGCATGGCTGACATCCTCTTGAAGCTTCGTAAGCAGGGGGCCCTGTTCGGCGAAGCGCCCCTTCGATTGCGTTACGACCAAAAAGGCGGCGCGAGCAAGATGCGGGTGCTGAAGACCATCTGGCTAACGCTGAAACTGCTCGGTCGTCATCGGCTCGGGGGGCGGTGATGTCGCTTCCCGTGGCTTCGCAGCAGGATGCTCCTCGTAAGAGATGGTTGGTCATCGGCGGTGGGGTGATGGGCTTGAAGATCGCCGAAGACCTGGTCGACAAAGGTCAGGAGGTGGTGATCGCCGAGGCGGCAGAGAGCTTCGGTGGACTGACAAGCGCGTGGAAGCTGGGCGATGTCACTTGGGATCGCTTCTACCATGTCACCCTACTCAGCGATTCCGTCCTGCGAGATCAACTGGCAAAGCTTGATTTGGAGCAGGAGATTCGTTGGGTCGAAACCAAGACCGGTTTTTATGCCGGCGGCAAGTTGCTTTCGATGAGCAACACGCTCGAGTTTCTGAAGTTTCCGCCACTGAACTTGTTCGAGCGTTTGCGGCTCGGCGGCACGATCTTTCTCGCTTCCAAGATTCGTGATTTCCGCTCGATGGAGCGTCAGTCGGTCGAGGGTTGGCTTCGACGCTGGTCGGGAAAGGGAGCCTTTGAAAAAGTCTGGCTTCCGCTTTTGAAGGCCAAACTCGGCGACGCATATAAGCAAACTTCGGCGGCCTTTATCTGGGCGCACACGCAGCGGATGTACAAAGCGCGACGCAGTGGTGCCAAGAAAGAAATGTTCGGCTACGTTCCCGGCGGCTACGCGCGGATCGTTGATGTTTGGACGCGGTCGCTCCAGTCGCGTGGCGCGACGCTGCTGGCCGGCCATCCGGTCCGGCAAGTCCGGCAAGTCGATGGCGGTGGTCTCGAGGTGGACTACGGCGAGGGGCGCAGCGACCAATTTGATTGTGTCGTCTCGACGATCGCCTCACCGTTGATCGCAAAGCAGTGTTCCGAATTGGCACCGGAAGAATCGGCGAAGCTGGAAGACGTCAAGTATTTGGGCGTCGTGTGTGCTTCCATGCTGTTGAAGAAGCCGATCAGCGAGTACTACGTGACGAATATCACTGACACTTGGGTTCCTCTGACCGGAATCATCGAGATGTCGACGATCGTCGACTCAGACGAGGAGTTGGGTGGAAATCATTTGGTGTACCTGCCGAAGTACATGATTGATTCTCACGAGGGTTTGCAGGAGTCAGACGAAGACTACGAAGCTAGATGCTTGGACACACTCGAAAAGATGTACGAGCATTTTTCGCGCGAGGATGTGCTTCAGTTTCGGGTCGCGCGTGCTCGCTACGTAGCCGCCCTTTCCACGGTGGATTACAGCACGCGACTTCCACCGATCGTGACGAGTGTTCCAGGTTTTTATGCGCTCAATTCGGCGCACATCCTCGAAGGCAACTTGAACGTCAACGAAACGCTGCTGCTTGGCGAAGAAAAGCTAGCCAGTGAGGTCTGGCCCGACTTTGTTGCGCGAGCATCCACTTCACCCCAAGAGCAGCAACCCGAGCCCCTCTACGGTTGATGGCGGCCAGCCTGTGTGATGCCGAGTCCCGATACTCTGTTTTCACATTGCTGCTATGATGCCAGCTTCACTTCATAATCGACGCGAAGCCGCTTCGATTTGCTCCCACCAGGAATCTCCTATGCATCGCTATCTGACGATGATTGCGGCTGTTTGTTTGCTGTCGACGTCGAGTTTCGCGCAAGAAAAGGCGGAAACCAACGCCAAGCTCGCTAAAGAAAACCCGCTTGGATACTTTTTGGGAGTATCGATGGGGCAACAACTTGCGAGAGGGGGCGTCACCGGCAAAGACATTAACCCGAATGCGGTTGCCGCAGGTGTCGCCGATGCGATGACGGGCAAACTCGTGATGTCCGACGATGAATTGAAGAAGGCTTCCATTCAACTGCAGGAGCTGATCGACCAGCGGTTCAAAGCGTTCTTGGCGCGGAAGGACAAAGAAGCGACAGACTGGCTCGCTGCGAATAAGAAGAAGGAAGGCATCAAGGAACTCGATGGCGGTTTGCAATACAAAGTCGTCAAGGCAGGTGACGGCGGGTCACCGACCCAGTCGGATCGTGTCAAAGTCCACTACACGGGCACACTGACGAACGGGGAGATTTTCGACAGCAGCGTGAAGCGTGGTGAGCCTGCCAGTTTCATGGTTGGCGGTGTGATCAAGGGTTGGCAAATGGCGCTTACCAAGATGAAGGTCGGCGACAAATGGATGCTTTACATTCCGCCGGCACTCGCCTACGGAGAGGGCGGTAGCCCAGGCGCGATCGGACCGAACGAGGTTTTGGTCTTCGAGGTCGAGTTGCTGGAAATCCTCTAGCGGTCGACCGAAACACGGATTTGATTCGAAGTATCGGATCCGCGTGCAACGAAGCTCGACGAAGACTGCCATGTTCAGGTATTCGTCGAGCAACTCCAGCAGTTTAAACACGATCCGCAACCGGATTGGTCGGTACCACAGCCAGTGCCGCATCCTGCTTGGAGTAATTCTGAGAGGTGGTCCGTTTTGACAACCTCCTCGTATTGGCGAGCGACTTCGTCGGCGATGGACTGCGTCGCCGAGTCGATCTCGCCGAGAAAATGCAGTTTCAAGGTTCCTCCGTCGAGGAACTGGTCCACGTCCAGCAGCACGGCCGTCGAACCACACTCGGTCAATCGGCTCCGACATGCTTCGACGGCTTCCCGTTTGTGTCGTCCTAGCCGCTCTGCAAGACGCTCGTCCGAATCGGTTGTCGGACGCAGGATTCGGAAGGCTGGCTCGCGTCCCTCGCCCATCGGGTGACTGCATGGGCCGACGATTTCGGCGATCTCGATCCCGCGTTTTGAACGCAAGACGACTCGTCGGCGACGCGAAAACGGGATGATCGCCGTCGCGACGACGATTTCACCGAGTGCACCGACCCGCACAAAATAGCGTGACATGGTGGCAGTGATTGGACGACTTGTGAATCAGGAAATTCCCGGTCAACATACAGCACGGTTCGCAGCTGATCCACAACTTGAAAAATTGACCTATGGCGACAGACATCACGACCGAAAGGCTACCGTTCGACCGATGGGCGGACGAAATCCTCGCTGGCGGCGAACTCACCCGCGAGGATGCCAAGCGGATTCTCGAGTCGCCGGATCACGAGCTGCTCGCATTGCTCTCGGCGGGGTTCCGGTTGCGTGAAAAGTACTTCGGCCGGACCGTGCAGTTGTATTTTTTGATGAACGCCAAGAGCGGGCTTTGCCCGGAGGATTGCCATTACTGCAGCCAGTCCAAGATCTCGACTGCGCCGGTGCCGAAGTACAACATTCTCAAACGTGACGCGTTGCTGGATGCCGCGAGGGTAGCCGCCGAGCGAGGAGCCAAAACGTATTGCCTAGTCATTTCTGCCCGTGGGCCCAGCGAGCGTGAGATGACGGCGGTCGAAACGATCGTTCCGGAGATCAAAGAGAAATATGGCCTCGATATTTGTGCCTGTCTTGGACTACTTTCTCGTGACCAAGCCGATCGATTGAAGGCGTGCGGTGTTGATCGTGTGAACCACAATTTGAACACGGGTGAAGAGTACTACAACGAAATCTGCAGCACGCATACGTACGCCGATCGCGTTCAGACGCTACGGCACGTCCGTGACGCCGGCATGGAGATGTGCAGTGGCGGAATCATCGGCATGGGTGAAACGCACGACGATGTGATTTCGATGGCGTTTGACCTCAAAGAGTTGGGCGTGCAATCGATCCCCCTGAACTTCCTGAACTCGATCGACGGTACGCCATTGGAGGCCAAGTCTGATTTGACTCCGCAGGATTGCCTGCGCGCGCTCGCGATGTTCCGGTTCGTGAATCCCTCGCGCGAGCTTCGTATTTCAGGAGGTCGCGAGATTCATCTCCGGTCGCTTCAACCACTCGGGCTGTACGTTGCCAACAGCGTGTTTGTCGGCGACTATCTGACGACCAAGGGCCAGGCTCCGGAAGAGGACTACGCGATGATTCGTGACCTCGGGTTCGAGGTCACGACTTCCATCGGCGAGTAGGACTATTTTCGTACGTCGGCGGTCATGCCTTTCCAGTCGTCCGTTCGAAACGGAGTCATGGGCAGACCCTCGACGCTCTGCACATTGCAAACGGGGTTGTCCGCCCAGGCATATCGCACTGCCGCGGGGCCTTCGACGTTCGGGCTCGAGACTTCGATCGTGTTCTTCCCGGTGATCTTTGCATCGGCGGCGACGAAGACCTGGTCTTCACCGGCAATGGTGAAGCCGATCGGGGTTCGGACATCAAACGTGTCCAATCCTTTTCCGACGTGATCGAACTCGAGCACGATCTTTTTCCCCGCCAATTTCATCGACTTGTACGTCGGGCTCCGGTACGCGATTTCGTAGCCGTAGTCTTTCGCCAGCGCCCAACGTGCGAGTCGTTTGCCGACATCTTGTTTGTTCTTGGGATGGATATCCGAAGCTTCGCCAAGGTTGAGGATGACGGCTTCGCCCGTGTTGGCGAGTTTCTCCATGGTCATGGTTTGGGCCTCACGAAGTTCCGCCCAGGAGCTTGGACCTGGTTGATCGACTTCATCACGGAAGTCGGCGAGTTGCACCCAATAGAACGGGAAATCGCCTTGTTTCCACACATCTCGCCAGTTCTGGATCATCAGGGGAAATAGATCGCGATACTGGTACGCTCGAGCGGAGTTCGACTCGCCCTGGTACCAGACCACGCCGCGTATGGTGTAACCAATGACCGGATAAAGAACTCCGTTGTAGAGGTTCGCGGGTCGGTGTTGTCCGACCAGCGCGTTTCGTGGCGCCGCGGGGCGGCGTCCCTTCTTGTTCTCATTCCAGGCGGCGAGGCGTTCTTTGTATTTCGCCATCGCTTTCTCGTGGTCATAATTGGCTTCGGTGTCACGCCATTTTGCGAGTAGTTCTTCGTACTTTGAATCGCCACGAAGCAAATCGCGACGGACCCATGCTTCGGCAGCGGAGCCACCCCACGCGTTGTCGATTAACCCAATCGGTACGTCGAGGGTTTGGTGAAGTTGTCGTCCGAAAAAGTATCCGACTCCCGTCAGATCTTTGACGGTTTCTGGAGTCGTTTTCTGCCAAGCGCCCTCAAAGCTTATTTGGGGTTCTTGTGTCCCGATCCTTGGAACGGTGATGTGTCGTAGGTTGGGATAGTTCGCTGCCAGAGATTCCAGGTCGGGGTCGTTGCTTTGACCCACGGACCACTGCATGTTCGACTGGCCGCTGCAAATCCATACCTCACCGATCAAGACATCCGAAAACGTTCGCGTTTCATTGCCTGATTGAAGGGTCAACTCGTGTGGACCACCCGCTTCCATCGCGGGCAAGTTGACATCGAATCTGCCCTCGCCATCACTTTTCGTGGCGACCTGTTTTCCATCGATTGATGCGGTGACATCCGCGTTGGGGTCGGTCCAGCCCCAGATATGAATGGGCATCTGCCGCTGCAGGACCATTGAGTCACCGAACACGGCGCTCATCTTGATTTCGGCCTGCGTCGATGTTGAAAGAGAGAGCACCATGAGCATGGTCACGGCGGCGAAAAAGAAGCTTCGCATGATCGGCTCCGCGAGTTGGATTGGGGAAGGTAGGACGTGGCATGATAGCCGAGCCATTCGCGCGGTGGGGGGACGTTGCCCAGTGCAGCAGATTTTCTCAGCTTCCACCTCGTTCGCGGGATCGCATCCGCCATTGCCAAATACCGATCACGACCAGTGCGGGTAGGAACTCCAACCACACGATTGCGAAATCAAAAATAGACGCGTTTTGGTAGGTGTAGCCGAGCCATGTCAGTTGACGCGGGTGGTAGTCGAACCAAAACCGGCAGTAATAAATCATTGCGACCGCAGCAATCAGAAGCCAACCGCGGTTTCGGTGAAAGACGACGAAGGGTAACGCCCATGTCCAGTACCACGGGTTTTGAGTCGGCGAGAGGAGCCAGAACCATGCGACAGTGACAAACGCGGCAGGAAGCAGTGCGCTGGTGTCGCGAGAGACGCGAATCGCAATCCAAAGTGCGAATCCGAGAAAGAGTATTGAGGTGATTGCTCTCGTCGCGAGAAACGGAATACGAGACTCCTCGAGACCTGTCGTTGACGCAATGAATTCCGTCGTCGCGATTCTCCATTGGTTGGGGACGATCGCGAACCAGGCGAGTCGATTCGTTTCCGAGGGTGGGTCCGGACGAAGATTCTCTTCGACGACCATGAACAGGAGGTCGTTCATTTCCCAGCGAGACAAGAACGTCTCTAATCCGGATTCCTCGGGAGCGTTGGCAGCCGGAGCGAAGCGATGCGCGAACATCGGCGCCATGGCAACGACGAGAGTCAGCGCCAACACCGTCGCCCATGCGGCGGCGCGTCTCGCTCCAGATAGTTTCCAGACGTAAGCGAAGCAGAGAGGTACCAGTACAATCGGATACAGTTTGGCGCCGATGCCGAGCGCGAGGCTCGCCGCGGAACCGGCATGAATACGTCTCAAAGGATGCGAATCGCCGGCCTTCAAAAACCAGAACGCAAGTACCGTGAAAAACACCGCAATGGAATCGAGGTGCCCGCTATTGGCAAACTCCTTGAGGACCAACGGAGACCAGCAATAGATAATTGCCCATGCGGAATGCATGCGAAGTCGCCGTAGTAAGCACATCACCACGAACATCGTCCCCAAATCGAACAACACGATCGCAAATTTCATTGCGACGACGTGATGCATTTCCGTGGCGTTCTTGGGAACTAGCAGTGCGGTGAGCGCAAAAACACACTGGCTGATTGGCGGATAGACCGTTGTGACTTGAGGGTAATGGACCCGAGAGTGGACGTCGGCGAGACCCGGTTCTTCGGCGAGTAGTTTTTGAAGGTGACGTAGGTCCTCGTCGTCGGTCTGCACCTCACGTAGTTGTGCGGGGCTGAATCGATAGGGGCTGATGCCCTCGCAGACAACGGCTCCGTCCCAGAGATATCGGTAGAGATCGATTTCTTGGATGGGTGGTGTGAAGAGAAAGATGAGTCGGAGAGAAACGCCGAGCAACAAGATGCCTTTGGCGAGACGGCGCGTGTCCTTGAGCTTGAGTCCCCACCGAAGCGAGAGCATCTGAAACACGAACGCCAGCGACCATAGCGTGACCACTGATAGAATCGGTCGGGCGGCGAAATCCTTTTCGGTGCCTTGGCGAAACGCAAGGCTGAGCCACGCGACGACGCAAGCACACACGATTTGCGCGACGACGGCCAGCGAGAAGGAGATCGCGTACCGCTGTGTGGGCGGTCGAGACGTTGGGACTTGCGTCGTCGAGTGTCGCGTTGGTTCGTTCATCACCGGGTCGAAGACCTGCGACCCCAACGGGTGAGCCACGCATACTTGGCGATCGTGAAAAGGATTTTGTACCCGGCACGAATCGTCCCCGAAATGGTGCCGCTAATTTTGCTCACTCCGATCCGTCTGCGATAAGGCACCGGGAGTTCAAGGATTCGTAGTCCCGCGATGGACGCTTTGACTTGCATTTCAACGGTCCATCCAAAATTCGTATCGTTCATCTCCAACGCGCGGAACTGCTCATAGTTCATGGCGCGGAAGGGGCCCAGATCGGTGTAGTTTGTTCGCCAGACCAGGTTCATCAGGAAACACGCGAGACGGTTTCCGAGCGTGGCCTGGAGCGGCATGGCACCCGGTTCACGCTCGCCCATCATTCGACTTCCGAGGACAAAGTCAGCCTCGTCGTTGGCGATGGGCTCGATCAGCTTTTTCAGTTGATGCACGTGATCGCTGTAGTCGGCGTCGGCAAAGGCAACGATGGTGATTTCCGAGTGGTCCTCGGACGATTCCAATGCGGCGAGTCCCGCGAGACATGCTCTGCCGTAGCCCGCGACGGGTTCATCAACGACAAGGCAGCCGTGGGCTTTCGCGATTTCGGGCGTCTCGTCGATGGAGCCATTGTTGGCAACAATGATCAATCGGGCGTCGGGTAGATCCTCGAGGACTTTACCGATCGATGCGGCTTCATTCCGAGCAGGGATAATGACGGCAGTTTGGGCGAGGGCGCCTTGCATTGGACGGCATTCGCTTGGAGCATCCAGAGTCACGGATTCGAATCGTCCGCGGTCGGAAGTGACTGTTGAGCCGGACATTTGTACGCCGGGGTACGCGGAGTTTATCGCGCGGGCCATATTCGCCAAAGCACGCTAGGTGACAATGAACACCCTGTTGACTTTTCCGCCGCTGCGGCTTGTCGGATCGGTATGGGGGAAGGTGCGTCGATGAGTGAAGCAGGGTGGCAAGACTTTGAGCGTTCACTCGACACGCTGCGGAACCAGTCGCGTTTTCGACAGTTGCAGCCGTTTCGAACCGAAGGGCTTGAACTCGTCGACCGAGCCGGAAACCGTTTCTTGAACTTTGGCGGGAATGATTACCTCGGTCTCGCCGCGGGACGATCGAGCGTCCCGCCTCCGTCGGCGGCAGCGGTGGCCAGTGCGTTGGTTTGCGGGTGGACCGATCAACACGAAGCATTGGCCCGGCAGATTGCTCGGTGGGAGGGAACCGAGTCAGCGGTCGTTTTTCCGAGCGGCTATGCGGCTTGTTCGGGGACGATTGCGGCTCTCGGTCGCGAGGGAGACCTGATACTCAGTGATGCGTTGAACCATGCTTCTTTAATCGACGGATGCCGACTCTCTCGAGCCGAACGCGTCGTCTTTCCACACCGCGATGTTGAATCCGTGGCGGAAGTCTTGAAGTCGCGTCGTGGTCAGTTTGCTCGCGTTTGGATTGTGACCGAGTCTGTCTTCAGCATGGATGGTCATCTGGCTCCGCTGGTCGAATTGCTCGACGTCGCCGAACGATATGGTGCAACCCTCGTGGTGGACGAGGCTCATGCAAGTGGCGTGTTCGGCGGCACGGGAAGCGGGTTGTGCGAAGAACTTGGATTAAAGGAACGGGTCGGCATCCGAATCGGAACACTGAGCAAGGCGGTTGCGGCGCGCGGTGGCTTTGTCGCAGCGCCGCGGATCGTTGCTGATTTTCTGGTGAATCACTGTCGTTCCCTCATCTTCAGCACGTCGCTTTCGCAACACGAAGTTCGCGTTGCCTTGGAATCGCTGGAGCGAATCTGCGGAGACTCCGAAGCACGGATGCGAGTGCGCTCGATGGCACGTCTCGTGCGGGAGCGACTCGGGATTGCGGCGCAGGGTTTGGAAGTCGACGTTCCGATCGTGCCGTTCCTCTGTGGTCTTGATGCTCGAGCGTTGGAGGCCGCCGGCGCGTTGCGCGAGGCCGGTCTGTTCGTGCCGGCAATTCGCCCGCCAACCGTTCCCGAGGGCCAAGCGAGGTTGCGGGCATCGCTATCGGCAGGGCATGAAGAAGGGATGATTCTGCGGCTCGTAGAGGCCCTATTGTCCCTTCGATGAGCCACAAGTTCTCCGGAATCGCTTGACTCTCATTCGGATTGACCAACCTTTCACGTGACGAATTCAGCCGTGACACGGCTGATCGGGGGGCTGCGAGGCGCTGGATTTACCGGCGACTTCGCGAAAGGGCAAGCCGGCCGCAAGGTCGTGCACGCAAAGTGACGGATCCCTCTGGGATGGCCGCATTACCGAACGAATCCAGTCCTCGCTGCCAGCGACCATCGCTGGCAATATGGAGTTGCACATGTCTGCTACTGCCGGTGCGCCCGAAACCGACTCGGGGCAAAGACGGCCGACCATTCTTGTTGCGGACGATAGTCGCACGGTCCTTCGATTGACCGAGCGAACGCTCGAGGCCGCCGGTTACGGCGTTTTATTGGCTGAGGATGGCCATCAGGCGATCGAGGTGGCTTTGGCGGAGCACCCGGACCTCATTGTCCTGGACATCAATATGCCCGGATTGGACGGCTACGGCGTTTGTCACGATCTGTTGGCAAGTGGCGAGTGGAACAAGCGGACGCCGTTCATCTTTCTCACAAGCGCCGATGCGCCTCACCTCGAAACGCTCGGGAATCAGTTGGGCGCGTTTCTCGCAAAGCCGACGGAGCCGGACGCTTTGCTCGACACGGTCGAAACACTCATTCAGCGGTTCGATGAGATCCGCTAACGCCGAAAGGTAGTCCCCTTCCTCTCTCGTAGAGTCGACTCGTGATGTCTGAGTCTCAACCGGTCGATCCATCCAACACCCTCGAGTTCACGGTTGAATCCGTGGATCAATGGGAAGCCGAGCTTGACGAGTTCACTGCGGACATCAGGCGACGACTTTCGCTCGTTTCGATTGTCGCGGACACAAGCGTGCCTTCGCTCGGCGAGGCGACGGAGACCTCCCAGGAGGAACAGGTTCTTGATCTGTTGAAGTCACTCAGCGAACAAACCAGACAGTGACCGGAGCACGCCAATGAACAACGTCATGCCGAACCAATCCCGAATCGCCAACTTGAGCGACAAGCACTGTGTCTTTCAGTGCGGCGATGCGATATTTTCGTTGCCGGCGACGACCGTGCGCGAAGTAACACTCTTGCCGGCCGTCGTACCCGTCCCCCTCAGTCATCCCGCTTTGGCGGGCATTGGAAACGCGCGTAGCGAGTTCCTGCCCGTCATCGATCTCGAACCGCTGGTCGGAAACCAAGCGAAGCGACGACTGGAATCGGGGCAGTTGCTCGTCATCGAAAGCGCGATCGGATGCTGGGCGATCGCGATCGATCGAGTCGTCGCCATCGACGGCATTGAGACTCACGTCGATGCGGGCACGCGGAACGAAAACACGTTGTCGTTGTTGTTGGGGACCGCTTCCTACGGAGGCCGAGTCATCAGCGTATTGGACGTCAACGGGCTGCAACGCATCGCGCAGCAAACACTTGAAAACCAATGGGATCGCGTTCAACAGGATCACGCTTCCTCAGTCACCTCCACCGAGTGGAATGCCGTATGAAACCGAACGTCACATTCTTGGCCAGTCATGGATTGGTAGCCGTCGTCGCGACTGCCGCGGCGATGACTGCTTCGTCTTTCGCCAATGGCTATCAGTGGGTCGCCGTTCTGGCTGCGTCACTCGTTGCTGCTGCTGTCGCAACGGGCTATTTGACGAGCCGTATCCGGAAAGGGATCGGACAGATGGAGACGATGCTTTTGCAGCGGCAACAGACGATCGTCGCCTCCGGGATCACCGAGATCGACGCTCTCGGATCGACCATTCTGCAAACATCGAGTCGGTACGATGAGATCGAATCTCAGAGTCGCCAAAGCACTCGGGAACTGCAAGCGATGCTGAGCCGTCTGACACCCCGCGAGGGTTCCGACACGGCTGATTTCTCGGAGCTCAAGGGCGTCCTCGGTGGCCTTGCTCGGTCACTCAATGAACTGATGAGTCAGGTCGAGAAGGACGTCATTGAGATCGGACGGTGCACCAAAGAGTTGCACGGCGAAAACCAATCGGAAGCGACGTACCGAACGACCGCACTCTTGCAGAGCCTTAACGCGGGAGTCAACCAAGCCGCAGATCGGTTCGGCCTCCTTGAGAAGCAGATCATCGCGGCGGAGCAAGCAGCCAATCAAGCGCTCGCGGGCGTGCAGGAACTCGGCGAGGGCGTGCAACGCATTCGCGCGAGTGGGGAAACAAGCAAGAAGAAGCTTCGCTCTCTGGGAGACCCGACCCGCCAGATCACGAGCATCGTCGGCAACATCACCGATATCGCTGCACGCACGGAAATGTTGGCGCTGAACGCATCGATCGAGTCCATCCGTGCGGGTGAGCATGGTCGAGGTTTTGCGGTGGTCGCAGACGAAGTTCGGAAGCTGTCCGACCAGACCGCACAGTCCGCTCGTGAGATTGGCGTGTTGGCAGAGTCCTTGGAGATGCAAACCAACGATTCGCTCACCGCGCTCACCCGCGAACAGTCAGAGATCGATTCCGATATGGCGATCCTTCAAGCGATTCGAGACACACTCCATGAGCTTTCGGCGGTCACCACCTCCGGTCGCGAGACCGTCACCGATCTCGCTGAGCAGGGGGCGATGCAACAGGACCTTATGCAAGGGTTGTCAGGGGGGATCGAATCGATCGCCGGGGTGACTCAAGTCGGACGCAAGCGAGCAAATCACGCTTCTTGGGCACTTCAATCACTCGCCAAGACCGCCATTGATTTGGATTCCAACATCCATCGGTTGCGAACCTGTGCCAACCCAAATCTGCACGAGACGCCGGATCAACGTCATCGCCTCGTTGAACTGGTCAATGAAGTGGTCGAGTCACGCGATGCCGACTCCGATTCCGCGTTCCGCCGGGAGACGGTTTCATGAGCGATCACGAAACGATGCCGGACCCTTTCGCAGGAAGCTCTGAGGAAGGAAGCGGCGCACGATTGCAGGAATTCTCTGACGCTGTTGAACTACTCTCCGAGCTGAGTCAGACCGGCCTCGAGGATATCGATTCGGCGCTCCAGGAGACGGTTGATTCGTTGGCCAAGCTTGCGGATTCCGTCGAGGCGTCACTGTCGAGCTTCAACGATGATGATCCCAGTGTGCTTGAGTCGGTCGCATTCATCATCGAAGCCTGCAAACGGGTTCGTGAAGCGGCACTTGAGGACGACCTCGATGACGAAGAGGGATTGAGCCTGCTGCATGATGAGGTGCTCACTCGACTGGAGGCAGAGTCTCAGGAGCTGAGCAACGAGGTCGAATTCGTGCGGGAGTCCGACGTCGTCGCTCCGAGCCAAGAAGAAATCGCTGCGCTGTTGAGCGGCCTCTCTGCTAGCACGGATGCACCGCCGGCCGCTCCCAACGTGTTGACTCCTCCTTCGGAAGTCGAGACCGAGCCCGCGAAGCCCATCGCGATCGACGTCAACGCTCCCAAGGTCGGCGAGAGCCGTATTCCCGTCCCGGCCGTCGATCAAGTCGACCTCGATGAGGACTTGCGCGAGGCGTTCATGGATGACGCAACTCGGGGGCTGGAATCGATGGAGCAGGCGCTACTCGACCTAGAGAGTACTCCTGGAGCCGAGGCACCGGTCAAGACGATTGGCCGAGAGTTGCACACGATCAAGGGTGCGTCGGCCAGTATCGGGATGGCAAACCTGGCGGCATACATTCACGAAGTCGAAGAGTTGATTCGCGAGACGCGCGAAAATGGCGACGCGATCACGCCCGTGATGCTGCTTCCTCACGTCGACCTGATTCGCTGCCGCGTCGAAGGCGACGAATCGCTGCCGCCATCGGCAACGGAAACAGGCACGCCGTCGATTGACGCCTCTGCATCCCAAAACGTCGCCAAGCCAAAACCGTCAGCAGCAAACGGTTCAGAGCGACCTGCCGAGTCTCGTTCAATTTCTTTGAGCGATAGTCACGGCGACGATGAAACCGTTCGCGTGAAGGCTTCACAACTCAATCGATTGATGGACATGTTGAGCGAGTTGGTCATGCTGAGGAATCAGCGTGACACCGAGATTTCCGAGCTTAAGGGCATTCACGACGAGCTGATTCACAGCGTGACTCGAATCCGTATGCTGAGTCATGAAGGCGAAGCGTTGCTTGCGAACGACAATCTTGCGGATCCAGGCCTCGCGGAGGAGGGTGTCTCGTTTTCACACCTCAACGAGGTTGCAAACGATGTCGTGGAGTCAGCACACCGTTTGCGCGACTGCTATCAGCCGGTTTCTGATGGCAATCAAGCCGTTTCTCAGTTCATTCGCAATTTCCGTCTCGAACTGGTTCAGATGCGTCGAATGCCGGTGTCGGGCCTGTTCCGCCGGCTGCACCGTGCGATTAGTGACGCCGCGCGTACCGAGCAGAAGCAAGTTCGTGTTGAACTGTTGGGCGAAAATACCGGCATCGAACGTTCTCTGCAGGAACGCATTTTTGAGCCGCTATTGCACATTGTCCGCAACTCGGTCAGCCATGGCATCGAGTCTCCCGAAGCACGCACCGCTGCGGGCAAACAAGCCCATGGCACGGTCACGCTTCACGCTCATTCGGGTCCCGATTTGCTTGTCATCGAAGTTCGTGACGACGGTAAAGGATTGGACTACGACGCGATTCGACGTCGCGGCATTGAACGCGGACTGATCGAGAGTGACAAATCCGTCAGTCACGCAGAACTCGCGCGATTGATCTTTCATCCGGGGTTCTCAACTCGCGAGACCGCCAATCAGATCTCCGGGCGCGGCGTCGGGATGGACGTCGTGTCTTCCACCCTCGAACGGATGCGTGGCTGGGTCGAAGTCGAATCCGAGACCGGTTCTGGGTCGACCATTCGGTTGTCGCTGCCTCTTCCATCGATGATTCAACACGCACTGGTTTTCCGTACCGGAGGGCAATTGTTCGCATTGCCGGCCCAAGCGGTTCGAAGGACGGGTGAGTATGACGCATCGTTGCTTCCGATCGATCTCAATCGATTGCTTGCGGTGCCCAGTGACTCCGCAACCAACGACCCAACCAAGCGGTCCATCATTGAGTTGGCAACCGCTTCGACAAGTGTGGAGGGCGACTCCGAAGGCGACTTCGCGCTCTTGGTCGACAGGGTCATCGGTCCGGAAGAAGTGGTCGTGCGGCCCATGCCGCCGATGCTCAAAGCACATCCGCTGTGTACCGGAGCGACGCTCTCGGGGATGGGAGAGGTGGTGCTGCTGCTTGATCCGCGTGCCGTGGCCGATGCGAGGGAGGGCCAACTCCCCGTTGTTCCTACAACGACGGGGGAATCCCGACAGGCCGGAAAATCGCAACCTAGAGTTCTCGTGGTCGACGACTCAAAAACCGCGAGGCTGAAAGTCGTCCGATCACTGGAAAAGTACCCGGTCACGATTGTCCAGGCAGAGGATGGGCAGGCGGCGATCGAACTGCTGGCGAAAGAAACCTTCGTCACGGTGTTTAGCGACATTGATATGCCACGTATGAGCGGGCTGGAACTCCTCGAGGCGATCCGAACGGAGCCGCGTATGAAGGACATTCCCGTTGTCATGATTAGTAGCCGAAGCATTGAAACGACCGGCAAACAGGCTCGCAAAATCGGAGCCACCGAATACATCCAAAAACCCGCGACAACAGAACGATTGGACGAAATCGTTAGTCAATTCTCGTGGGCTCAGGCGTCCGCCAACTAGCACTCGACAACTCGTCTCTTTCAAG
>JBCBOT010000107.1:0-22624 GCA_039821165.1 Planctomycetota bacterium
AATGCCATGCTCTGGTTTTTGAGGGTCAATCCAGTTCCGTTTTGACGCGTTGCATCTTCGTGACAACACACGTGACGTTGTCTCGAGCTTTGCGTTTGAGCGCCGACTGAATCAGACGCCGGACTCCAGTCTTTGGGGAATTGGCCGAAACGACTTGGCACTCGATTTCCTCGTCGGTCAACTCGTCTGTCAGGCCATCGGACGTCAGAACAAGTTGGTCACCCTCGGCGAGATCCAACTCTTCCCAGTGCGGCTCACGCTTGACACCTTTCGCTCCCAACGAATTCGTCACCACATGTCGCCAACGATGGGTTGCTACTTGGCTGTTTGTGATGAGATTGGCGTCGGCAAGCTCCTGAACGAGCGTTTCATCTTCCGTCAAACGCGTCAGCTTTCCGTCCTGAATCAAGTAGACTCGGCTATCGCCAATGTGCGTGTAATAGGCGTGGTCACCGATGACGGCAACGGCAGCCAACGTGCATCCCATTCGCCCGTGATCGGGCTTAATCTTCGCAATACTCGCCATTTCGCGATGGGCTTGTTCCAGTCCCTCATGCAGCGCGAACTCGACTTCGGGACGCGACGCTCGGCCACGAGAAGCCGCCCGTAGCGAGGTCGAGAGTGTCTCGATCGTGATCTCGCTGGCCAGAGCCCCACCAAGGTGACCTCCCATTCCGTCAACAACGAGGTAGATCGCAGCATCATCATCACTAAAACAACGATCCTGATTCTCTTTGCGGCCTCCGATCACAGACTCACATGCGGACCGGGGACGAATCCTATCCTTGTGTGAGCCGCCGAGAAGCAAGCCCCAGAGTTCTTTTGGCCACCGAGAACCGTTCGATGTCCGTTGCGATACAACCTTCATGGCTACTCTCCGCATCAAAGCGATTGTTTTCGTTGCGAAACAACCTTGAAGCACGCTTTGTGCCAAACAACGGCGACGGTTCACTCATCGGTTGCACAAAATCGCTCGCGAGATGCGAAATTCGGCCAGTTCAAGAGCCTGCGAAAACAAACAACCAATCTTTTTGTTCGTATTGCGCCGAACAAGAAGAACGCCTGTGTGCGATGGAGCACAGTCACTGGCCCCATCGAGCACATGCTCATGGTCCCCGTCAGCCCTATTCGGGCGAGCGGTTGCCCAACGTGCCTTCGATCGAGCGAATCAACTCGGCCACCTCGATCGGCTTGTAGTGGACCGCAAGTGCACCGAGGTGGAGCATCTGTTTCACCTCCGGGTCCGTCGCCGCTCGTTTTCCCGTCACGATGATGGTTCGATCCACCTTGCCATGCTCGAGAACCGCTTCGAAGACGGGCCCCGACGTCGTCTCTCCCAGTGCGACGTCCAGCAAAATCATTTGATAGTCGCTACTTTGAACGCGCGCGATTGCGGCCGTCTCATCGTGGGCGAACGCGACTCGTAAGTCTCGATCGCGAAGCACTTGCCACAGGCTTTCGCAAAATTCGCGATCGTCATCGACAATCAAGAGCACCGGTTGGTCGAGAGCCTGCTGCAACATTTCGATCAGCAAGTTGACTTCGATCGGCTTGCGCAGCACCTTCCAAGTGCCCGCATCCCGTGCCTGCTGTGCACCGTTACTCCCAGCGTACGCCGTCACCATCAATGCAACGGTGTGAGGCTGCGTCCTCTTGATCTCTGCATAGAGGTCCGCGCCATTCATGCCAGGCATTTTGAAATCGAGGATGGCAAGGTCGAAATGAGTCTCTTGCACCGATTCCAATGCTGAAACCGCGTCGTTCGCGATCACGACGTCGTAACCGAGGGCTGAAAGTATATCGGCGAGATTCGCCGTGATATCGGCGTCGTCATCTACCACCAAGACTGAAGTCATCGCTCGGTCAACTGAGAAAGCGTGCGTCGTTTTTCCAGCGGTGGATTGTGGGGAGTTTGTCGCACGTCGCCAATCCGTGTGCGTCCACGTCACACCCGACGTGCACTGTGCGAATACGCGCATGGATGCGTCGTTTTCGAAAACCAAATTTCGAGTCAGGCCAACTTGCGCCATTTGGCTTCGTTATCCAAACCCGCATAAACGCCCGTCAACGTCTGAACCGGCCCCCGATGGCTCGTGGGCACACCCAATATGCCTTCCCATTCATGACTTCCGCTGGTGCGAATCCGGTTTGGCACGCCAGTTGTAAAGAGCCGTCCCGAGGACCAACTCGATTCAACGACGGGAAGATTGATGGAACCAGGAATGAATGAGGCCAGGGAGTCGTCTCTCGAAGAATTTTCTTACGACGATGACATCGTGCGAAAATTCCTTACGGCCACGATTCTGTGGGGCTTGGTAGGCACACTCGCGGGACTTGTGGTCGCCATCCTGCTTGTGCTTCCTAGCCTGACGAGCGGCTTGCCCTGGCTTTCGTTTGGTCGACTGCGTCCCTTGCACACGAATGCGGCCATTTTCGCGTTCGCCGGCAATGGGATCTTTGCCGCGATCTATTACAGCACCCAACGATTGTGCAAAACGCGGATGTGGAGCGACACACTCAGCCGGATACATTTCTGGGGTTGGCAACTCATCATCGTCGCAGCCGCCGTCACGCTGCCGCTCGGAATCACGCAGAGCAAAGAGTACGCCGAGTTGGAGTGGCCGATTGACATCGCCATCGCTGTCATTTGGTTGTTTGTGTTCGGCGGAAACTTCTTGATGACGTTGGTTCATCGTCGCGAACGACACATGTACGTGGCGCTCTGGTTCTACATCGCGACGATCGTCACAGTCGCACTTCTGCATGTGTTCAACAACCTCGTGGTGCCCATCGGCGGTTCAACACTCGCCAGCTACAGCATCTATGCGGGCGTGCAAGACGCATTCATGCAGTGGTGGTACGGCCACAATGCGGTCGCCTTCTTTTTGACGACTCCGTTCCTTGGGTTGATGTACTACTTCCTTCCCAAGGCGGCCGAGCGACCTGTATTCAGCTACAAATTGAGCATCATTCACTTTTGGTCACTGGTCTTCATTTACATCTGGGCGGGCCCACACCATTTGCACTACACGGCGCTGCCGGAATGGGCCAGCACGCTCGGCATGCTCTTTAGCTTGATGCTCTGGATGCCCAGTTGGGGAGGCATGATCAATGGGCTGCTCACGCTGCGAGGCGCGTGGTCCAAGGTAGCGGCGGACCCGGTTTTGAAGTTCTTCGTCGTCGGAATCACCTTTTACGGCATGGCCACTTTTGAGGGGCCAATGCTCTCCGTCAAAGCAGTCAACGCACTGAGTCACTATACCGATTGGACGATCGCTCACGTTCACTCGGGCGCCCTCGGCTGGAACGGCTTCATGGTGTTCGGCATGGTCTATTGGATGCTGCCGCGACTCTACCAAACCAAGGTGTGGAGTCAGAAACTTGTCAGCCTTCACTTCTGGACGGGATTCTTGGGAATCCTGGCCTACATCGTCCCGATCTACGCCGCCGGATTGATGCAAGGCATGATGTGGCGGTCGATGGATGAGACCGGCAACCTCGTCTATCCCGAATTCATCGAAACGATCCAAGAAATCGTTTGGCTCTGGTGGCTACGCGTTGTCGGTGGCCTGCTCTACGTCAGTGGCGTCGTCATGATGGCGATCAATGCCACCATGACTTGGCTGAACCGTCCCGAACGATACGAAGTTCCGATTCACACGGCTCAGAAGCTCGCTCCCACTTTCCACGACGATCCGCCACTCAAAGACGATTTGCAAGACGCACCCGTGTTGAATCTCGCGCGGCGGCTCGATGTGTTTGGCAAAATGGGATGGCACCGAAAATGGGAACGGCTACCCGTCACCTTCACCGTGCTCACCACGGCAGCGGTCGTCGTTGCGACGCTCTTCGAAGCAATCCCGACGTTCTTGATTCGAACCAACGTGCCGACGATCGCAACCGTCGAACCGTACACGCCGCTCGAACTGGCGGGACGAGCAATCTTTATTTCCGAGGGCTGTTACAACTGCCACTCGCAGATGATCCGCCCCATGGTTGCCGAAACAAAACGCTACGGCGACTACAGCAAACCGGGTGAGTTCATCTACGACCGACCGTTCCAGTGGGGCAGTCGGCGAATCGGACCCGACCTCGCACGTGAGGGAGGCATCCGACCGAGCAAGTGGCATTGGGATCATTTCGAAAACCCGTCCTACATCAGCGAAGGCTCGGTGATGCCGAGTTATCCGCATCTGCTCAGCGAAGACTTGAATTTCAAGTTGATCCCGGACCACGTCAAAACCGCGGCGTATCTCGGGGCACCGTACACCGAAGAGGAAATCGAAAACGCGGAGGCATTGGCCCGCAGACAGGGTGAGTTCGTCGCAGCCGAAATCGTCGCGCAAGGCGGACCAGCTGCGATGCATGAAAAGAAGGCAATGGCGTTGATCGCCTATCTGCAACGACTCGGCACCGACATCTTCAAGACTCCGGAATCACCCGCCGAGGAGTCGACCAGCGAAGACGTTCTCTCTGAAAACACCTCCGGCAAGGAAGGAACGCAAGAATGATCCGTGATCTCGTTTGCAACCTCGACTATTCAATTGTTGCGGAAGTCGCACTGCCCCTCTTCGTCGGAACCTTCGCATTGATTTTCTACGGCGCCATTCGCCTCAGCCGCCAAGCGACGGACCGTTTCGCCTCCATTCCACTTCATGACGAAATCAAGGATCCCATTCAATGAGAGAGCCGGCAAAAACAGATCACGCTTACGACGGCATCGAAGAATTCGACAACCCGCTCCCGGCGTGGTGGAAGTGGACCTTCGTCGCAACCATCGTCATCTGCCCGTTCTATTGGATGTTCTATCACGGTGGAGCCGAAGGACGATCCATTCAAGACTCCTACAACCTCGCGTTGGCAGACAACACACGGTTGCAATTCGCTGAAATCGCCGACTTGAGCCCCGACTCCGCAACCATCATGCGTTTCAGCGCGAAACCAAGCTGGGTTCGGGTCGGAGAAATCGTGTTCAAAACGAACTGTGCTTCGTGCCACGGAAGGCAGGGTGAAGGCAAGATCGGCCCCAATCTGACGGATGAGCAGTACAAGCACATCAACGCGGTCGATGACATTGCGAAGGTGATCGCAAACGGGGCCGCAGCCAATGCGATGCCCGCGTGGAGCAACCGTTTGCACCCCAATGAAATCGTCATGGTCTCCGCATATGTCGCCACACTTCGCGGCCAAAACGTTGAAGGCGGCAAGGCTTCCGAAGGCAAACAGATTCCGCCTTGGCCCGCGGCACCCGCGGATTCAACCGAGGACACCGAAGCGGAGAACGCATCGTGATCCAGAGTGAATTGCCCACGTTGACGGCCGATCACGAATGCGAAAACAAGGGCACGTGCGAGGGAGCATGTGGCGGGTGTCCGAGCGCCGCGCGATCGTCAACGATCGCGATTTCCGACGCACCCCAAGACGGGCTGCTCCCTGCGCCCGAGCACGTGCTCAGCACTCTCGAACGAGATGGCTCGCGTCGTTGGTTGCATCCCAAACTCGCGATGGGGCGCTTCTGGCAATCGCGCCGCGTAGTCGCCTATTGCTTGATGGCGGTGTTCGTCGCGGTGCCACACCTCCGCCTGAATAGCAAGCCATTGTTGCTGTTGGACATCGCGGCATTCGAATTCACTGTCCTCGGTTTCACTTTCTTACCCACGGACACACTCGCCCTGGCTTTGTTTCTGCTCACGATTTTCGTGACGATCGTTCTCGTCACCGCGATGGTCGGGCGCGCGTGGTGTGGTTGGGCTTGTCCTCAAACCGTTTACACCGAGTTCCTGTTTCGTCCCATCGATCGATTCTTCGAAGGCACTGCATCTCGAGGCGGTAAACCGAAACGAAAGCAAAGCGGTTGGCGCGTGATCGCACGTATCGCCGTCTATGTCGTTCTATCGATGTTTCTTGCCCACACGTTCCTGGCCTACTTTGTTGGCGTGGACAAGCTCTCGCAGTGGGTTCGAAGCTCGCCCATTCACCATCCGGCGGCGTTTTTGGTGATGTCCGGGACCACGGCGGCCATGCTCTTCGACTTCCTGTACTTTCGCGAGCAAATGTGCACACTCGCTTGTCCGTACGGCCGCTTTCAGTCGGTCTTGCTGGATTCGAGTTCGCTGCTCGTGGGTTTCGACCATGAGCGGGGAGAACCGCGAGGCAATGGACGGCGAGGATCAACCCAGGATTTCGACAAGGGCGATTGTTTGGACTGCAAACAGTGCGTCACCGTCTGTCCGATGGGAATCGATATTCGCGACGGCCTGCAAATGGAGTGTATCAATTGCACCCAATGCATGGATGCATGCGACAGCGTCATGCGGCGAGTCGGTCGGCCCACGGGGTTGATTCGCTATGGTTCGCAGAACTCATTTGCCGGCAAGCCGAGTCATTTCGTACGCACACGCCCACTCATCTACCTTGCCATCCTGGGTGTCTTGCTGTCGGGTCTGACACTTGTCGTCTCCGCCAAATCAGGCTTTGACGCACGGATCATTCGTGGTCGCGGGGCCACCTTCTCCGTTGAACGAGGCATGAGCGTCGCAAACAACTTTTCGCTGCGACTGGTCAACCGAACCAAAACGGAACAACGCTACGAGTTGACGTTGAGCAACCCCGCGCTCGATTTGGAAATCGTTGATCCGCTCGACTTGCAGCTTCCGGCAGGTGAAAGCGGACTCGCACCGCTCATCGTGCGATTCGACACTGCGCTGACCCGCCCCGATGGCAACGAACCCGTTCAGCTGACTGTTCGGGATCGCGACGGAAGAACCAAAACGCTTCGATTCCGAGTACTAGGACCACGTTGATGACGGATACATCCACCACTAAAGGGCGGGCAGAACGCAACTCGAAACGAATTTGGGTCTCACTCGTTGTCTTGTTGCTCGGACTTCAGATAGGCATCGGCGCGATTGCGATCTCGCTTGCGACTTCCGATCCTTCGGTCGCAGTCGTTCCTGACTATCACGAAGCCGCGCTCAATTGGGACACGGATAAGGCGAACCGCTTCCGGCTCGAGACGATGGGCATCGAACTCAAGCTGACATTGTCCGATGTCGCCGATGGTCGCGGACAGCGCGCACTTAGGGCGAGCCTCGTAAATGATCAGGCCACGATCCCGGAGTGCACCGCGTCGGTCACCGCCTTCCACCATTCTCGTGCTCGCGAAGTCGCTCGCTTCCCAATGCAATCGATAGGAAACGGACAGTTCCAGTGCCTGATTCCAATGCAACGTCGTGGGCTATGGGATCTCGATTTCGAATTCAATTTCGACGAGACACCGGCTCGTGTACGCAGAACAATGGAGGTTCAATAGATGGCAATGCTGTTCTCAGCGGTCGCGCTCGCAAGTCTTCTCGGCAGCTCCCATTGTGTTGGCATGTGTGGGCCACTCGCGCTATGGGCGAGCGGCACCATCGATCAATCGCGTCGCGGCGTGGTCGCAAACACAACGCTCTATCAATTGGGGCGGCTGCTTACCTACGTTTTGATGGGCGTTGTGGCGGGCACAGTCGGTGAGCTTGTCAATCTCGGTGGTGAGACGTTTGGGTTTCGCATGTTAGCCGCCCGGGTTGTCGGTGGCATGATGGTTGTGATGGGGCTCTGGCGCTTAGCAAACCTACTACCGCGTGAGCGCGCGCCCATCTCAGCAACGTCCAAGCCTTCACTCGTCACACGGCTACTCGTCCGAGTTCGGCCCCTCGTCTTCGGTCTTCCGATTAAAACGCGTGCATTCGCAACGGGCCTACTGACGGCGTTTCTTCCATGCGGTTGGCTATACCTTTTCGCGTTCGTTGCGGCCGGAACCGCCGCGCCTTTGAATGGAGCGGTGGTGATGCTCGCCTTTTGGATCGGTACCGTCCCGTTGCTGACCGGATTGGTCTTCAGTGCAAGCCTCATCAACAAACGTTTCAAAACAGCCATTCCGGTCTTTGGATCGATCCTTCTCGTCCTAACCGGTGCGTACACGTCCAGCGGAAACGGATTCGCGTCTCCTGAGGCGCTCCCGCGTTTGCAGTCGCTTGCAAACGAAAACCAGATCCAAGAACTGGTCGAGGCTCCTCTCCCTTGCTGTTGCCGAGAAGAGTGTGAAGAAGGCTCGTGATTCAAACCCAAAAACAGCCGAAATCCGCTTCATCGCGAAAGGACACCCTCCCGTGCGTGCATTGCGGAGAACCGACGTCTGTCGTCGGTATGAAACATCCCGAAACGGTGTTTTGCTGTGCGGGATGCAAGACCGCCTATCAACTGATCCAGGGTTGGGAACTCGACGCCTACTACGATCTTCGCGATCAACTTGGGTCGAGCCGCGAAACACGTCCGGGAAGCAATCAGGGTTGCGAGATCTTTGACAACGTCGAACTGCTCGGGCAATCAGCACCTCGCGATTTGGGCGACGGTGTGATGGAAAGCCGAATCGGGTTGCAAGGCTTGCACTGCGGTGCTTGCGCATGGCTCATCGAGAATGCAGCGAGTCGAACCCCTGGCTGGATCTCCGCGCGTGTCAAAATGAACGACCAAACGCTGACAGTCAGCTACTCCCCTGAAACGATTTCATTAACCGAGATCGCACAGCTGCTGGCGTCACTCGGCTACCAACCCGTCCCCATCCTGGACGATGGTAACGATCGGTCTCAACACGAGAACCGAGCGATGCTCATTCAAATCGCAATTGCGGGGTTCTGTGCCGCAAACGCGATGTGGATTGCAATCGCTCTTTACGCCGCGGAAGCGACAAGTGTCGCCGAAGGACATTACCATTTCCTACGTTGGGCAAGTACGGCCATCGGTCTGTTCGCGGTGGTTTTCCCTGGAAGGACGTTTTTTCGCGGCGCACTCGCATCGATCAAGACCCGAACCCCGCACATGGATCTTCCGGTTGCGTTGGGACTCTCGATCGGAACGCTTGTTGGATTGTTCAACGCCGTCTCCGGAACAGGCGAGATCTACTTCGATTCGCTCGCGGTGCTGGTATTTCTGCTGCTGATCGGCCGATGGATCCAATTTCGACAACAATATCGAGCGGCAAGGGCGGTCGACTTGATGATACGAGTCACCCCCGCCAGCGCGACAAGAATCGCTGGCGACGGCTCGCTCCAAACGGTGTCCGTACAAACGCTCATCCGCGGTCATCACATTCGGGTAGCCGCCGGCGAGAGCTTCCCTGCCGATGGCGAAATCGTATCTGGAAGCACCGCAATCGATCAATCTTTGTTGACCGGTGAAAGCGCGCCTGTAGAAAGACGCTCGGGCGACAAAGTGTGTGCCGGCACTGTCAATGTGCTCCGGCCTGTCGACGTCGAGGTTGAAGCGACCGGTAGCGAGAGTCGCGTCGGACAAGTGATGTCGCTGGTCGAGAATGCAAGCGACAACAAACCAGCCATCGTTCAACTTGCCGATCGTATCGGCGGTGTCTTTGTGTTGGTCGTCACGCTCCTTGCGACGGTGAGTTTGGTGATCTGGTATCCGCGAGGCTGGCGGATCGCGGCCGAGCACGCCACAGCGCTGCTGATTGTCGCTTGCCCCTGCGCGCTAGCCCTGGCAACTCCTTTGGCGATCGCGATCTCGCTCGCCCGATCTGCCCGCCGCCGCATTTTGATTCGCGATGGCAACCTGCTACAGCTCCTCGCGGGGAAAGGCACGATTTGGTTCGACAAAACCGGCACGCTGACTCGCGGCTGTCCGAAAGTGACTGCCGTCATCGGGAAACAAACCGATGTCGTCCTTTCGTTAGCGGCTGCCGTGGAACAACACAGTGTTCATCCGATCGCCAAAGCAATCGTTGACGAGGCGCGACAACGAGCTTTGGCCATTCCTGCGCCCGATGCACCGAGCGAAATGATGCTCGGTGGAATCCAGGGAAAGGTTCGTGGCCGAACGGTGCGCGTCGGCAACCGTGAGTTCATGCAAGCCCATCACGTTGATCTTGGTTCGGTGGACAGGACATTGATCCGACAAGCCGAATGCCTCGCGCAGTCCCCGGTCTGTGTGGCTACCAATGACGAGTTGGTTGGAGTCTTGATCGTCGCCGATCCACCTCGAGAGAACGCTAAACGTCTACTCAACGATTTGAAGCGGCAGGGTTGGAAGATTGGCATTCTGTCGGGTGACAATTCCATCGTCGTCGAATCCATCGGACGTCGACTCGGACTTGATGCTGATCAGACACGGGGTGCGATCTCGCCAGAAGGCAAACTCGATGCGATTCGAGAGTCACAACGAGCCGGAGAAGTCGTTGTCATGGTTGGCGATGGTGCCAACGATGCAGCGGCGCTGGCGGCGGCAGATGTGGGAATTGCAGTTCGAGGCGGTGCCGAAGCGAGTCTGCATGCCGCCCCGATCTACGTGGCATCCGGGCAGCTCTCGTCGATCGGGGAACTCTTCCGCGGTGCTTCGTCATCTCGGTCGCTGATCTATACCACGTTCGCCGTCTCACTGGCCTACAACCTCGCAGCGGTCGGACTGGCAATCACCGGCAACATCAGCCCTCTGATCGCCGCGATCTTGATGCCGATCAGCTCGGTCAGCGTTCTTGCAATCACACTTTCCTGGCCTACGTTCCGCGAGACATGTGACTGATGAGCGTTCTGTATATCGCGTTACCCATCGCCCTCTTGCTCGGCTTTTCCTCGCTGGTTGCCTGTATCGGGTGCCTCAAGACGGGCCAGTTTGATGATCTCGACGCGCCGGCATTTCGAATCCTGGTGGATGAACAACCCAATCACGTGAAACGCGGAGAAATCGACGGATGAATCAAGATCTCGAAGGGAACCTTTTTCAACGGCTCGGTGGAGCCAAACAGCTCGCCGACATCATTGACAACACCTACGAAAGGGTTTTAGCGGACCCCACACTCAGCCCGTTCTTTGAAAACGTCCCCATGGAGCGGCTCCGCAAAATGCAGTTTCATTTTCTCGCCGCAGCATTCGACGACCCGACCGAATACAGCGGAGCCGAACTCACTGCCGCACATGCGGGGCGAGGCATCGGTGCGGATGAATTCTCACGTTTCTGCGGCCATTTCCTAGATGCGTGCGTCTTTCTCGGTGTCCCGAAAGACGAAATCAATCACGCAGTTGCTCGACTCGCGCTGTTTCGCGATAAGGTCACGGGAGATGCTAATGTCGACGGCTAACACATCCGGGCTGCGACGTCGACAATATGGAACAGCCCCCCGACGATCACCCCGCAGCTCTAGAACTCCCGCTGAAATGTTAGACGACCCCATCAGGCTGCTTCTCGTCGAAGATGAAGACGACTTCCGAGATTCGTGTTCACGATGGATGCAGCGCAAAGGCCATCAAGTGGACGCGGCAGCAAGCGGCGCCGAAGCGCTGACCCTGTGCGCGTCAAAGTCGTTTGAGGTTGCGGTGTTCGACATGAACATGCCAGGTCTCTCCGGCATGGAGCTGTTGCAGCGGGTCGTCGATGATGAAATCGCGATGGAAGTCATTATCCTGACCGGCCAAGGCACCATCGACATGGCTGTCGAAGCGATGAAACTGGGAGCGTGTGACTTTTTGACGAAACCCTGCGCCCTCGGCGACCTGGAACATCGCTGTCGGCTCGCACGCGACCGAGGAAAGCTGAAGCGTGAAAACACGAACCTCAAAGCGATCCTGTCACGAACTACCCCCGAAGCAAAACTGATCGGTTCGTCGCAGGCGATGCGTCAAATCGAACGGATGATTCAGAAGGTCGCACCGACTCAAAAACCCGTTCTCATTCAGGGCGAAAGCGGGACCGGAAAGGAAGTTGTCGCACGGCGCATCCAGCAGAGTAGTCGTCTCAGCGACAAGCCGTTCGTGACGATCAATTGTGCCGCGCTTCCGGAGCAACTTGTTGAAAGCGAGTTGTTCGGACACATGAAGGGGGCTTTCACTGGCGCGGTGGCCGACAAGCCTGGGCTGTTCGAAATCGCGGATGGAGGCACGTTGTTTATCGACGAAGTTGGCGAATTGACTGTTGCCCTGCAACCCAAACTTCTACGTGTGTTGGAAGATGGATCACTCCGCAGGATCGGATCCCCGAAAGAGATCCATGTGGACGTCCGCATCATCGCGGCAACGAATCGTGAATTGCGAACCGAAATCGATTCGGGAAACTTTCGCGAAGATCTCTACTATCGGATCAACGTCCTGTCGCTACAGCTACCGGCACTGCGTGATCGAGAAGGGGACATCGAACAACTCCTCAACCACTTCCTTGACGAAGGGTGGGAGATCGATGAACTCGCGCGGCTTGCACTGCTCAATTATGGCTGGCCAGGAAATGTCAGGCAGATGATCAATGTGCTGGAAAGAGCCATGATCATGGCGGAAGGAAACGAAATCGCCGTGGAAGACCTACCGTCTGAATTGACGCTTTCATCGACACCCTCTCCCAGCTCCAAATCCTCCAGCAGCCTGAAGAACTTGGAGACGAAATTGCAATCGTTTACCGAAGGGACGTCAGGACAGTACGCGACGCTCGAAGAGGTGACGCAAGGGTATGTGCAATCTGTGCTTCGCGCTTTGGATGGTAACAAGTCCCAAGCGGCCCGCGCGCTCGGTATTCACCGCCGCAAGTTCTATCGACTACTCGACGCTCATCCTTCAGGATCGATGTCACCCGATCAAATCGATGAACCACGCTAATACCTCCTCCAACAAAGATCTTCCCCTCTGACGATCAGTTTGCGGCTGATCAGAAAGAGAGAGCGCATGGCAAGTGACCAACATCCGGGACTCCGCATTTTGCTTGTGGAGGATGACGCCGACACGCGGGCAAATCTCCGCGACATCCTTGAGTTGGATGGTCACGAAGTCAAAGCCGCCGAAACGGCGAACCTTGCAGAGTCGCTGGTCTCGAAATGTAGCTTCGAAATCATTGTCCTTGATCGAAAGCTTCCCGATGCGACCGCCGAAGAATTGCTTCCGGAGCTCGCAGCACTCAACCCGGATGCGGGAGTCATCGTGATGACGGGCTTCGCGAATCTAAATAGTACGGTAGCGGCGTTTCGCGCGGGGGCCGCCGATTTCCTGATCAAACCCATCAACGTGGATGCGCTGCGAAACAGCCTTCAGCACATCCAACACACCCGAGAAATCCAGCGGCAACTCCAGCGAAAACAGGAGTTCTCCAACCTCATTTTGGACACGGCGGACGCGATCATTCTGGTCCTCGATCTGGACGGCGTCATCGTGCAAGTCAACGACTATTTTCAGCGCATCACCGGATGGAGCCAGAGTGAGTTGATCGGCGAAAGCTGGTTCGACAAATGCATCCCCGAACACGAACGCGAAAGGGTGCGAGACGTCTTTCTACAGACCGCCGAGGAGATGCGTTCACGCGACATCGTCAATCCGATCCCGACGAGAGATGGCAGCCAACGACAAATACGTTGGTCCAACAACGTGTTGACGGCGAGTCAGACCGAATCGCCGACCGTCTTGGCAGTCGGCATCGACGTCACGGATCATATCCAAGCGGAGCAGCAGTTGTTGCGGGCTGAACGGCTCGCCGGTATCAGACAAACCATGGCGGCGATCGCGCATGAAAGCCGCAATGCCCTTCAGCGGATTCAGGCGGGTGTCGAAATGCTCGAAGAGATCACACAGGGTGACGAGGAGACCGAGACAGACCTTTTGGTCATCAAACGAGCGGCCAATGACCTGAATCTCGTGTTCGAAGAGGTCCGCTCCTTTGCCGCACCGATCAATCTACATCTCCATCCATGTGACCTCGTCGACGCGATCCGACGCGCCTGGACGAGTGTTCTGGAAACAAGGGGGAAACACGATTCGCGTCTGACGATGGAACTCCCCGCCGACGAATGGATCTTCCGAGCGGACCGTTTTCGCATCGAGCAAGTCTTCCGCAATCTGTTCGAGAACGCGGTCGCAGCGTGCGACGACAACGCCGACATCCGAGTCACCGGCGAATGGGATCACGAATCCTGCCGGATCATCGTCTCCGATAACGGCCCCGGCTTGACTTCAGAACAAGCGGATCGCATCTTCGAGCCTTTCTTTACAACAAAAGCCAAGGGAACCGGACTTGGGATGGCGATCGTCAAACGAATCATCAGTGCGCATGACGGCGAGATTCGAGTCGTCTTACCGAATAGAGAACCTCTCGGAGCCACGTTCGAAATCTGTTTGCCGATCGTGGCCACTCGAACCGGATCGTCTGTCCAATGAATGACAGTTCCTCGAACTCGCCGAGTGATCGAAGCGCCTACCTGGAAGAGATATTTGCATCCGCTGTCGACGCCATCGTTGTCATCGATGATCGAGGAATCGTCCGGGATGCAAATCCGGCCCTCGAACGTGTTTTCGGCTTCGAGCCTCACCAGGTCGTCGGCAAGAACGTGAGCATGCTCATGCCGAGTCCGGATCGCGAACGTCACGATCAATACCTCAATCATTATCTAAAGACTTCGGAACGAAAGATCATCGGAATCGGTCGCGAGGTCACCGGACTGCGCAAAGACAACTCTCAATTTCCGATGCACTTAGCGGTCAGTGAGATACAGTCTGACTCGAAGCGACTTTTCGTCGGCATCATTCGTGACATCTCCGACTTGAAGGAGGCCGAAGAACAACTCCGTGAACTCAATGACCAACTCGACCAGAGGGTCCAACTGAAGACGGAGGAACTTCGTTCCGCACAAGCGGAATTGGTCAAAAAGGAAAAGCTCGCCACGCTCGGTCAAGTCTCCGGTGGCATCGCTCACGAGATTCGAAACCCATTGAACGTCGTCAAGACTTCGACCTACTTTCTCTGCAACGCCAAATCACCGTCTCAGGAAAAGGTACGCGAACATCTCGCTCGGATCGATCGTCAAGTCAACATGATCGACAGCGTGGTAACCGCCTTGTCGGATGTCGCGCGGCTTCCGGATCCGGAGCCCACAGCGTGTGGCATCGAGGACTTGCTCCACCACCTTGCCGCAACAATCCAATTCGATTCGGCGATCGAGCTTCGGCAGCAACTACCACCAAACGTTCCCGACGCGAAATGTGATGCGGCGCAGATTCAGATCGTTTTTCGAAACCTGTTGCGAAACGCGAAAGATGCGATGCCCGATGGCGGCACCATCTTTGTAACAGCCGACATCTTGGACGAGGACATTGTGGTATATGTTCGCGATGAAGGCATCGGAATCGCACCGGAAGAGATGAGAAAAATCATGGAACCGCTGTATTCGACCAAAGCACGCGGAATGGGTCTGGGGCTCGCCATTTCGATCGCCATCCTGCAAAAGAACGCTGGCACACTTGCCGTCGAATCCGAACTCAATGTCGGCACCACGTTCTCGGTCACCCTGCCGCTTTGGAAGTCATAGCGGCTCCACGAAAGGCTTACTTGCTCGCAGAATTTTTCTCGTATTCGGCGATCGGCGTTTCGACCATGATCGTCCAACTGCGAAGATCGAATCCGGCTTTCTTGAGTGCTTGGATCAAGTCGTTCGCTGACTTCGATCGGTCTAACACAAACTCTAAACCTGCGATCGTGCCGAAGGTGTTTGGTCCGCCACGAGAGCGATGGGTATTGTGAGCACGGGCCTTGAGAATCCAATCGTTGGCCGATAGCAGTCGCTCGTCGAGCGCGTCTTGGAAGCGGCCCCAGCACGTGGTGTGCGGTCCATTGATCTTGACGGTCGTCACTTCGCTGGCCACCTCTTGAGGTACCCATTTCGAGAGGATGGCGAAAGCCTGCCGCCTCGCCTTGGCAGGTGATGGACGATGCAAAATCTCTCGTGAAATTCGGATCGCCTCGGAAGTGTCGTTGCCGCCATCCAGTTGGCCCGCAAGCCGCATCAACTCGAGCGCCGATTCTTCCGCCTCCTTGTCAGACCCACTTCGCATCGCGTCCTCCAACGATCGAATCTGCGGTACGAGGGCTTGAAGGTCGGGTCGTTTGTCGCCTTCGTCGGTCGGCGCGAAGATCGGAAGCATGAACGAGAGGATGAAGGCAGCGGTCATCATGATTCCCGTGAAAGTGTTCCCAAAAAGACGTTTCGAGGTCCGCGCTGACAAAACAGGAGCAATGTCGACGCGGTGGAGTGTTCTACCGTCTAATCGTCCGCAAAGTCTCTGAGCGGCGTCAAAACACTTTCAGGACGATGTAAAAGTCTCCCGCTCATTCTTGTGCTCAAGCGAATGGTGCTGCTATTCCCCGATCCGTCGAGCACTCAGATGTCGCTTCCGTTCAGGGAAAACACCCGCGGACAGGAGCTTGCATCCCGCCCATGAAGAAACCATACTAATGGGGCACGAGGAGGGCACCCACGCTTGGCGATTCTATTTTCCACAGGTCTGATCGCGACGGTCGTTTACTGGACGCTCCCGTTGGAGGTCTGGAAGGCGATTCTGTCGAATTGCTGTGCTGGGAATGGGCTGCCACGTCCCCGTTACGTCGTCAAAGAAGCCTCCGGGTTGGTTTGCTTTTATGCCGACATCGCGGTGCTGAGTGTTTTGCTGAGCATTCCGTTGCTCGCATTGATTGCGTTTGCCTTCGATGCGTGGATACCGTTGTCGCTCGCACTCGACTCGATCCACGCGGATTCCCGAGCCATGGCGTCCCGTGGAACACCGTTGGCGACGGTGCAGAACCTGGAATGGATGTGGAAGCTAATGCCGGTCATTGGATCGGTTTCATTCGCGATTGTGACCGCGGGGTTGCATCTTTTCTCACTCGGTTTCGAACGAGCGGTCAGTGACTTCGCCACTCGCGAATTCGACCGGGAATTCCGCCGAATCCATCACCGATATCTCCGAGACAACCCGCCAAGTCACGACAGCGTGATCGTCTAGCATTCCATCGCAGCTTGGTTTTCGGATTGACGCACCGGAGGTCTTGCGTCCCTTCCGCTAACACTCTTGGCGGAACGGCGCGAGCCGTCCGGTTACCTTGGCGAACATCTCGCGTACTTCATCGGTCAGCTTGATACGAATGACACATTGTTGGTTTTAGGGGGAGCGGATCGAACGCACCTTCTCTACCCGCAAATTGAGCTGCGTTTTAGCGAGCGGCAGGGCGCTAACCGCCGATTTCCCCAGCAAAAACCCGCGACTATTGCCTATCGGCTCACCAAAACGCAGATCTCGATGTCGTTGCGAGATTTACAGGACAGTGCGTAGCCGCGTTCACGACTCCACGAATATCAGCGAGAGTCGTCCGGCGGGCAGTTCGATTACGTCTGTCAAACGCATTGGAAACGTTACGGCGCCGCTTTGAACTCAACCCATTCAATCGCCTTCGGCAAGCGATCGGGTTCGAGGCGAGTGGAGTGCAAGAGTTGAATCTTCCATTGCCCGTCCTCCCGCACCATGACGGCGCTTTCAAGCCACGCCACGGTTCGTTTCCCGCCGTCGCGCGTGATCTCCGCCTTATTCCAATAACTCAGCCAAGCGACCTCCCCCTTCTGTCGAGCGCGAATCTGCTTGAAGAAGTTCCTTCGCGTGTATGGATTGCCTTTCGGCTGCACCGCATCGACGAGTTTCTGCATCGTCCAATCTTCGCCGTCTTCCAGTAGTTGGAAGTCTTCGGTCGCCACCGCCCGCATCGCGTCGCCGTCGTACTTAGACATCCCGGCGAAAAGTTCTTTGACCGGTTGAAATGCGGGATGATCGGCGGCATGAACGTTCCCGCCCATGCACCACGCAATTAAGATCCCCCCGGCCAAACTAACAAAGCACTCGTGGTCTTTCATTCGCGTTCTCCGTGTTTTGAAAATGAAATCGCTGGACGTTGAGGGAGCCGAACGCACATGTCAAGCAAAACCCTTGCCGTTACACTCTTCAGAATAGGCCCTGTCTCCTAAACGCCGCAACAACGTCGAGATCTCCGTTTTGGTGAGCCGCAAGGCGATAGCCGCGGTTCTTCCGGGGGAAACCAGCGACTCGCCCGCTCACAATTTGCGAGACGGTTCCGAGTCACTTTGCGATCGCCATCATCTTTCAAGCGAATCCCATGCAACGAGATTTGTTCTTCACCAAACGAGTCATCGTCTTTCTGATCATTGTTTTGGGTTGCGTCTCATCGGCAAGCTTTGCCGAACAGTGGAAGATACCACTCGGCGGTAACGCATTCCCCGTCGACGCTGGTCAAAGTCGCCAACTATCACGCGACGGTGTTTTGAGTTTACGGAGCGACCGTGATCGATTCTCGGTCTTCTTCCGCGTCGACCGAGCTGGTTCGCTCCAATTAGGAGATTCGATCACCACGCGTTGTCACAACCCGACCACGCTGGACGGCTTAACACAGCAATTGGTGTTGCTTCTGGATGGAGAACACACACGAGAAAGCTTGGTGCATTCACTGGTGCGCTACGTGGAGGACTCCGACATGGAATTGCAATCGGGCGGCCGTCGGCTCACAGAGCCTGCCGCGATTCGTCAACTCATTTCACACAACCTCGACGCCAACCTGGCCGTGCTTGCTCGTAAGGGAGTCTTGGTCTCATGAAGAAGAATCATCGAAAGAACCTGACACGAGAAAATCGCACTCATTCGAACGCGGCTCGACGCAGACGCCTCCGGCATGAAGTGCTGGAACAGCGCATGGTCTTGGACACGACGATGTCGCTTGATTTGAGTGAACCCCACATCATCGGCGATGTGGAACACCCGGGGCACGTCGATGAGATTGCCGTCGCGGGTTTCTCCTGGGGCTTTGACATTGACTACGAACCTGGTGCGAATCGAGGAATCGTATCCGTCAAAGATGTGTCCCTTTCGAAGCCGAATGACCGTGCGACTCCGGATTTGGTCCGCGATGCGGCTCTCGGCGAGCGCGTGCGAACTGACGACTCTTTCGCAATACTACATCGACACTTCCAGCAAGGAAACCTCTACCGAAGATGTCTTGAACCTCAAGCTGTGGGACTCGTACACGACCTCGTATAGCCAATCGAGTACAGACGAATTCTCAGTAGGAGCGTCCAAGATCGGACTGGAATACTTCCATCACACCGACGGAGAGTTGCCGCAGTCGTTCGAAGCGGAATGGGACTTCCCGAGCGACGAAACGGCAGGAAACGTCGATGGTGACGTCGCGTTTTTTGATACAGAGAATTTAGCTTTCGTGGCCACCATCCTCGAGATCGGTGACGCCCGAATGAGCGTTGACTCTCTGAGTTGGCAAGCCACTAGCTCCTACGATGCAAGCTCGAATCGGATTGAGAACCCAACTTCTGGCGAGTTGCAACTCACTCGAACGGTCGATCGTTCGACAACAGGATTTCTTCTGGCCGCTGCACAGCAAAGATTCATCGCACCGACGATTCGGGTCATTGAATACATCCAGGTCGGTGATGACGTGAGGGAATCGAGCATCTGGACCCTTCATGATCCCCGGATCACGCATTTCTCCTTGTCCGGAACCGTTTCCTCCAACTCAAACACCTTAGACTTCGAATTCTCCAAGATCGAAGTGCAGCGATTCGACTACTCGAAGAGTAATCAGGTCGGGAATTCTCGTGTGAGTTGGGACGTTTCAAAATCATCTGTCGAATTCGAGGGCAATGGGTTCGGCCAAAACCAGGTCCCCGGCAATTCAGATTCAGAACAGACGGTTCTCACATTTCCCGACGGCAGTGAACTTGAAGTGACTAACTTTCAGTGGTCGCTCGATCGGACATCCAGTGAAAGTGATGTTGAATTCGACTCGATGGACGTTTCCGCGATGATGGATCGATCAGGCCCTGCGCTGATTGCAAATCTCGCCGGTCTTCGCCAAACGTCCCCGTGGACCATCAACCGCTACAGCAAGGTCTCCGACAAAATCGTGGAGGAAAACTGGACACTCCATGACGTCGGAGTGACCAGAGTGAACGTCGCGCTCGGCTCGCCTGAGGCTTGGGATTTTTCGCTCGCGTTTTCGAAAGTGGAGTTGAACTCACAAAATTCAGAAACCAATTGGGTGGATCAGCATCAGCAGACGTCCGGCAAAGTAGCATCCTTTGGAACCAACGATGGGCTCGATGTGCCAATTGTGCTGGACCTTCACGACGGCCCCGGGGGCGAAATCGAACTCCAGTCGTTCTCGTTTGCCAAGGCAGAAAACCTCGCCTTGGATTTTCAGTTTTCGACCCGTGATTTTACGAATGCTGCAAGTTTGATGTCCAGTGTTGCGGACGATCCATGGCAATACGCCAAGGTTACTCGAAGGACGAGAATAGATGATCAATGGGAAACAGATTACGAAGTGCAATTCTATGATTTCCATTTCCGATCCTTCGATGTCACTGTCGACACTTTGGGCGGCACCGTGTCGTTCGGATTTACTCCCGACCAAGCAACATTTGATATCTATCGTGATGATCCAGATTCGCATGCTAGGAACCGATCCAAGATCGAGTGGGATTTCGATTCCGGGGAAGTCACTTCCAACCTCGGAGGACTTTTGGGTGACTCTGAGTACGAACCAAATGAGGCCGTCGCTCCTGATGAGAAACCGTTACTGATCTTTCCCGATCATTCGAAAATCGAGTTGGAGTCTTTTTCAACAAGTCTCCACCGGCCAGTGAGTGATCCGTTAGTCAACGGAGATCGACCACTCGGCCCAAGTGATCCTGGGGAACACAGATTGGATCACATTGGCCTTTCTCCCTCTCTCCTGAGCAGTTTCGCGACAAACAACTCCACTCACACTCTGAGAATCCTCAATCGTAAGAAGAGTAAATTGGACACGACGGATTCAAACGAAGTCAGGCTGCTTGATTCGACCGTGTCAGGGTTGACTTTTTCTGATTCCCCAAGTTCTGGCTCTTTCAGCACAGTTGACTTTGAATCCAGCGGGCTCCGCTATGAAGCAAATCAATTCGACGGAATCCAAGACAAGGTGACGACCTGGGACTGGGATATCAGCACTGACAGCGTCTCATCCACCGGTGGCTTAGGTACCACCGAGGCCGGCCTCTCCGAAGAGGACCTGCCTCCTTCCTACCTGCGTTTCGTCGACTCTGATGTCGTCGTTGAAGTGGCCGATGTAACCAGCTGGAGTGTCTCGAATGCGGTTTTGCAAACCGTGGGGAAAGGTCAGGCGGGGCAAAGAGCAGGAGGTGAACGAACTACATTCTCTTTAAGCATTCCGCTCGGCGGTACAACGCCCGGGCTGGCGGCGAAACTAACTGAAGGAGAATCTCTCCGTGAACTCCAACTCGTTTCATCCGGCCTAGGGCCGAAAGGCAAGGGCATTCGAGAATGGACGTTGTCGGACGTCTACGTGAGCCAATTGTCTCTCGATAACACGAGTCTGCCTTCGTCCAACGTGGGGGTTCGCCTCGACGTTGGGAAAATTGAAACCAGAACGGTGATTCAAGAAGACGGGAGCGCATCCGGCGAAAATGAAGGACTCTTGGCATCCACCGAGTCCGTCTTCGCTTCCTCACTTGACTTCATCACCCCTCCGGCGTCGGACGGATTGCCTGCGATCAGCGGACTCAACCTACACACCGAGTCCATCGAACTGACTGACTACTTCACCGATGAGCAACAAACGCCGGGTCAGCTTCGTTATCGGATCGACGGAAACAGCAATCCCGATCTGTTTACATCCATTCAGCTTACCTCCGGACAGTTGAGCCTCACGCTCAACGATGACGCGCGCGGCTCGGCGGAACTCTTGGTGACCGCGATCGATGCTTTCGGATTGGAACGGACCGAGATCCTGTCGGTCGAAAACTATGGGACCGACTTCGGTGACGCCCCCGCGCCGTTTCCGACGACACTGGCTGACAATGGCCCCCGACACGAAACGCGTGGTCCGCGACTTGGAGATCGGCGTGACCATGAACCCGAAGGAAGCCCCGCCGTCGGTGCGATTGGCGATGAGGACGAGGATGGCGTGCAATTTGGCGCGATTGTCTTAGGCAACGAAATGGCCGGCGTGAATATCGACCTGCAAAATGCTTCCGAGGCATTCGTTGACGCTTGGCTCGACTTTGACCAAAACGGCATTTGGGAGCCGGACGAAAAGATCCTCCACGCCGTACCGGTCCAAGAAGTGGATGGTTTCCAGACGCTGAATTTCGACATCAACGATGACGCGATTGCGGGGCAAGTCATCGCCCGCGTGCGAGTCAGCTCCGCCGGTGGTCTCGCGACGACGGGGCCAACATCCGACGGTGAAGTGGAAGACTACTCAGTGCTGATTGTGAATCGTCCCACCGTGAACCAAATCATTGTCAATGACGGTCGTGCAAGCCGATCGCAACTAACCGAGCTTACCATCGAGTTCGACACATTGGTGAATCACGACACCATTGGTTCAGCGATCACGATCACCAACCTCACCACCAATGAGCAAGTGGGTACGGTATTGGTCGATGCAACGGACGAAGACAACGCAACCGCCGCGGTTCTGACGTTCGACGGAAGCTCCACGATTCCCCGCGACCTCGGCAACTCGCTTGCGGATGGCAACTACCGTCTAGATATCGACGCCGATCGGTTGCAACATGGTCTCGCGGCGGTGACCATGGAAAATGATTTCGTCTTCGGTGGACAAACCTCGAATGAGTCGCCGAATGATCACTTCTTCCGGTTCTTTGGAGACGGGGACGGGGATCGGGACGTGGATGGCCAGGATTACGGACGATTTGCGTCCGCATTCCTGAAGTCAGCGGGCGATGCAGAGT
>JBCBOT010000108.1:0-22611 GCA_039821165.1 Planctomycetota bacterium
GGGAGGGTGATTTCACCAAAACCGCTCAGTTTGAGTAGCTGCCTAGTATCGCCTTGCGGCTTACCAAACACAGATCTCGCACTTGTTGCGACATCTGAGGGACGGTGCCTAGAATCGCGATGTCTGAGAAGCATCAGCGGACCAACCCGTTCAACAAGATAAATCCTCCAAGGGAGTCTTGGTTTCATGCGCAGCTTTAGCAAGTCTCAATTAGTACTGTGCGGTCTATGCCTCGCATTTGTGTTGCCGGCATTTGGCTTGGATTCTGCAAACGCTGAAGACTGGCCACAGTGGAATGGACCGCGACGCGATGGAACGTTGGACGCATCCGGGTATTCCGCTGCGATTCCAGCTCAGGGCCTAAAGAAACTGTGGAGCCATCCGGTATCGTTTGGGTATTCGGGACCGGTGGTTGCTGACGGCAAGGTTTTCATATTGGACTATGTCAAGGAATCCGGTTCCATCACCAACAATGCTGGGAAGCGAGATGAGTTGACTGGCATGGAACGCGCGGTTTGCTTTGATGCACAGACTGGCAACCGTCGATGGCAGCTGGAGTATTCGAGGCCGTATGCCGTTTCGTATGGCGGTGGGCCGAGAGCCACTCCTGTCGTGGCAGACGGCGTGCTGTACATGCTTGGAAGCGAGGGCGACCTGATCGCGATCGATTCCAAGAACGGGAAAAAACTCTGGCAAAGACAGTTCAATGATGAATTCGGTGCCAAGACTCCGATGTGGGGACATGCGGCTTCACCGCTGGTCTTTCGCAACACGCTTGTGTGCATGGTCGGAGGAAAAGACAGTCTTGTTGTTGCGTTCGACTTGAAGTCGGGCAAGGAGGTCTGGCGAGCTCTCTCAAGCGAGGAGACTGGATACTGCCCGCCGACTCTCTTTCGCCATGGCAAGGAGGAGCAGCTTGTCGTGTGGAGCCCCACCGAAATCTCTTCACTGGATCCAACGACAGGAGCTGTGTCTTGGCAACACCCACTCAAGCCTGACTATGGCATGTCCATTCTCCCACCCATGAAAGATGGAAGTCTGCTTTACACATGCGGTGAAGGTAGTAAATCAGTCATGCTGAGATTGAACGAACTCTCGGCAGGTGTGAGCGAGGTTTGGACCGGACAGCCCAAGCGAGGCCTTTACCTCGCGACCAGCAATGGCATCTTTCACGAAGGCTATCTCTACGGAGCTGATATACGCAGCGGTGCTTTGGTCTGCGCAAGAGCCAGCGACGGTGAACAGCAATGGCAAAGTGCTTTGCCAACGACCGGCTCCAAACGTGGTAGGGGTGGTGCTCACGGAAGCGCGTTCTTGATTCGATTGATTGGCGACGGGCATGGAGGAAACGAATGCTTCATTCTGAGCGAGACGGGAGCGATGATTTCCGCCGTCTTGAGTCCCGAGGGGTACAAGGAGACCGGGCGTTTTCAAGCCGTGACCCCAACGTTAAAGACGATGGGGCGAACCGCGTTGTGGACTTATCCAGCGGTCGCCGATGGAAAACTCTTTGTTCGGAATGACGAAGAAGTGATTTGCTACGAACTTCTCAAGGCCGAAGATCGGTAGACGCATTACAAATCGGCCACGTGAATCGAACGCGATCGACTGTGGCAAAGATGCAGACTGACGCGCGAAGCAGGGAGGTCGGCACTCGGACGAACCCGAACAGCGGCGAAAGCGGGTCTTGGATGTCAGAGTCCATCGAAACCCGTCGCCCCATTTTCGCAGTGATCACGTGCGGTGCTACCTCGGGGCAGCTTGGGCGGGATTGATTTCCAACGACACCCAGTGTGCAGACGATCGACGAGGGCGTCCGCCCGCGGAACGCGATTCGTGGTTTGCGAGAATCCGTTCGGTCTGATCGCACGTTGGGTCGTGCAATGCGAATCAATCCACCGGTTTCTGGTGCACCTTCTTTCGCTCGTGAAAGCCATCAAGCTCTCAATGTGAAGGCAAGACTAACGACGACACGAGAGACGGGTGCCGTACGGGCACCCGTCTCCTTCAGTTTGCCGAAGCTCGTTCATGCTCCTATTGCAATTGGATTGCATCTGCGATATCGTCGAGAGCAAGAGACGGCGGGCACCGCAACCGATCTTACTTCGGCCGTCATGCAGCACGTTGACCTCTTTTCCAATTCACTGTTGATGGCGCTGGACATGTCATTACCGGGGGCGGCGCAGGGTAACTGATCAAGCAGTTGGTGCCAGGCGAAACACCAGATGGTTGTTTGGTCGCTCTTGCGACCCTGATTGCGAAGTGCGAACCACGTGTGCAGTTATATGCCGATTTGTTTTGCCCCTTACGATTGCCTTTGACTTGAGCCTTGTGTCAGCCACCCCATGGTTTCGCAATGATTTCATTCTTGAGAGAAGCGTCCGAGTTCGGCGATGGTGATTCGCTTCCTTTTGTGATTGAGCTACCAAAGATTGTGTGCGGCGTAGTCGATGAGACGACGATTCCATCAACGCAGGACCCACCGCCTCGCCAGCTACAGAGGTTCCGCGAACTTGCGATGTTGCAGCGTGCCTTGACGCGGTGTGTCTTGAATGACAAATCACCCCATGAAAACGACTGAAAGGCTGACATGGACATTCGATTTTATAACACGCTGACGAACGAGTTGGAACGTTTCGAGCCATTGGATCCTCCTTACGTGAAGATGTACAGCTGCGGTCCGACCGTCTATGACTTCGCGCATGTGGGCAACTTCCGCTCGTTCCTGTTCGCCGACCTGCTGCGTCGTTTTCTCGAAGCCACCGGTCTGGATGTTCGGCACGTGATGAACATCACGGACGTGGGGCACATGACGGATGATGCATCCGCCGATGGACAGGGTGAAGACAAAATGCAGGTCGCGGCAAAGCGTTTGAAAGAAGATAAGAAGAGCGGCAAAGTCGAAGAGGGAGCTGTTTCCAATCCAGACGATCCATACGAAGTCGCAGAGTACTTTTCAAAGGCCTTTCTGGACGATGGACGGGCACTCGGTCTGAAGGTCTGTCGTGAATACCCGTTGCGAGTCCCCAAGGCGACACTTTTCATTGACCAGATGCAGCGGGCTATCACAAAGTTGATTGATCGCGGTCATGCTTATGTAGGAAGTGATGGGGTCGTTTACTACAGCGTCGAATCGTTTCAAAACTACGGACAGTTGAGCGGCAACACACTGGATGCTCTGCAGGTCGGTGCGGGCGGTCGCATCGATGAACGGAATCAAAACGCGAAGAAGCATCCGGCCGACTTCATGCTTTGGAAACCGGACCCGAGCCACATCATGAAATGGGACTCGCCCTGGGGTGCGGGATATCCCGGATGGCATATCGAATGTTCCGTCATGTCGATGGAAGTACTGGAAACTGACGTCTTGGACATCCACACAGGCGGCGAAGACTTGATCTTCCCTCATCACGAGTGTGAGATTGCACAGTCGTGCGGTGTCACTGGAAAAGACCTGTTTGCCCGCGTTTGGATGCACGCCCGGTTTTTGCTGGTCGAAGGGGAGAAGATGTCTAAACGCAAAGGCAACTTCTACACCGTGCGAGACATCATTTCCGGCAAGGCCACCGGTGCACCGGTGCATCCAGCAGTTCTTCGACTGGAGCTGATCAAATCTCACTATCGGGCACATAGTAATTTCACCATCAAGGGGCTGACCGACTCCGCCAACACGGTGCGGCGTCTGACCGAGTTGGGGATGCGCCTACGGGATGAGTGTGGTGGCGAGGCGAAAGAGATTGATCCGACCGGGCATACAGTAGTGAACCGATTTTTGGAGGCGCTCGCGGGTGACCTGAATGTCAGTGAGGCGATGACTGTGGTTCACGGCTGGATTTCGTCGCCGGGCAATGATGCTGCCGAGGCGTATGGAGTTCTGCTCGCGCTCGATCAGGTTCTTGGCGTTTGGGAACTGACCGGTGACAGCATTGAAAGTGAAGATCCCGAACAAAGCGTCGCTGCCGACTTGTGTGCGATGATTGACGAGGCACGACGTGTCCGAGATTTCTCTACCGCAGACACTCATCGTAAGCGGTTGATCGAGCTTGGCTATGAAGTGCGTTCATCGGCGGAAGGGACGTTTGCTCAGAAGAAGTTTGCTTAGTGTCTTGAGGTTGGACGCGGCGATGAGTCCAAAAAAGTTGGACGTAACGCCTCTTTCACGAGGGTTTGCACGGTGAATCAAACAGCAAAGATGCAATCTACGGTGCACATCAATGCCTGGGATGCAGATGCGGTCTCGAAATTCGAATCTGGAAACGCCGATATCCTCGTGCTGGATCGACCGATCATCGATGGTCTGGGTGTCGTGATGGAAATGGGACGCGTCCATGAGTACCTGGCCCCCGTCCAGCGAGATCGAATCGGGTTCGAAGTTCGCGGAGGGTTGGGGGAACTTCGTCTGAAGTCTCGAGAATTCTGCGATGACGTAATCAACCTGATTGAGTCGTTCTTCGATCAATTTGGTCCGAGCGAAGTCCGGTTGCGAATGGAGATCACTCGCACGCAATCGTGCCCTAAGTTCCACACCGACAATCTTCATGTGCGTTTGGTAACGACCTACCTCGGCGTTACCACGGAGTATCAGCGATCAGGTGAGGATAATGTGCAATCGGCACCACTGGGAGGATTGGTGTTCCTAAAGGGGCACCACCACGCGACTCATCGCGACACTGTGCATCACCGCTCGCCGGCCGTTCCCGCAGGTGAAAAGCGACTGTGTGTCGCGATTGATTTTTGACAGTTTGCAGCAAGGATTCATGTTGGAAGAACTAACGATTGAAGAGTTGTACGACGAGTTCGACGAGCTTCCCGACTGGAATGATCGTTGCGATCTTTTGATCGATCTCGGATTCGATCTGCCGAAGTTTCCTGGTAATGCAAAGTCAGATGAAAACCTGGTTCACGGATGCCAGAGCAATGTGTGGCTGATTGGCGAGGTGAAACCATCGGACCCGCCTATCGTCGAGATCAAGGCCAGTAGTGATTCCATTATCGTCAGCGGCTTGCTGGCCATCTTGCTGGCTCTGTTTTCGGGCAAGACACCAAAGGAAATCGTTGAAACTGACGCGAATGCGGTGTTTCGCAGGCTAGGACTTGAACGATACCTTAGCTCACAGCGGCGCAACGGGTTGCACGGGATGGTGAAGCGGGTACGCGAGCTTGCGATTGCGGCCGAAGTCAATGCGGAGTCACCCAACTCGGAAACAGATCGCTGACCACTCGGAAGCGAAGAGCAAATGCAGTCCACCACTTCTACCATTCCCGTTACCGTGCTTACCGGCTTTCTCGGTTCGGGAAAGACCACCTTGCTCAATCGGATTCTGACGGAAAATCACGGCAAGCGGATCGCGGTGATTGAAAATGAGTTTGGTGAGATCGGAGTCGATAACGACTTGGTGATTGCGACCGAGGAAGAAATCTTTGAGATGAACAACGGTTGCATCTGCTGCAGCGTTCGTGGCGATCTGATTCGCGTGCTCGGAAATTTGATGAAGCGTCGCCACAAGTTCGACCATATCATGATTGAAACAACTGGCATGGCAGACCCCGGGCCAGTCGTGCAGACGTTCTTCATGGATGACGAGATGCGGGAGGCCTTTCGTGTCGACGGCGTTGTCACGTTGGTCGATGCGAAGCACGTGACCCTGCATATTGATGATGGCGAAGAAGTAAATGAACAGGTTGCGTTCGCTGATGTGATCCTACTCAATAAGACTGATCTCGTTTCACAGGAGGAACTGGATGTACTGGAACGCCGTATTCAATCGATGAATGCGGCGGCGAAGGTCTATCGAACACAAGATGCCGTTATCGAAATGGGGAACGTTCTCGGCATCGGTGGATTCGATCTCGACCGAGCTATGGAAGCCGACCCGACGTTTGTCGAGCAACTTCGCCCACAGCATCCACATGATGCGACCATCACCTCGGTAGGAATCAGTACTCCTGGCGATCTGGATCTCGAGTCATTTCAGAACTGGTTGTTTGGATTGTTGGATACGAAGGGTGAAGACATTTTTCGCATGAAGGGCGTCGTTGCGATTCAGGGCCAAGAAGAACGCTACGTCTTTCACGGGGTGCACATGCTATTCAACGGTCGTGCCGATCGGCTGTGGCGACCTGGCGAACGATCCAACTCGCTGGTTTTCATTGGGCGCAATTTGAATCGCGAGGCACTGACGTTGGGTTTCAATGAATGCCTGACGTAGACCCGTCAAGACTTCGGAAAGGCCTGTTATCGGAGGTGTGGTACGTCGAGCTGACGGACTACGTCATCGATATGCAGTGGTCCCCCAATGCGGTAAGACTCGCGGCCGTGACGGTCGAGGGCGGCGTGTTTTTAATCGAAGACATTGGCGATTCGGCCACGTTCAAGTTGATTGGCTGCCATGGTGGGGGAGCGAATTCGGTGTCATGGCGTCATGATGGTGCCGAGTTCGCGACCGCGGGGCACGACGGCCTCGTGAACGTATGGGACGGCACGTCGGGGGTGCAGCTGGATTCTCTGCAAGCCGGAACTTCGTGGGTGACCAAAGCGATCTACAGTCCGCGTCGCAACGTGCTGGCGACCGCGGCGGGGCGGCACCTGAAGCTATTTAATAACGATCGCGCGATGATCTACCACAATTCGGATCATCCAAGCACGATCGCGGATATCGGATGGAATCCACAGGGGCCGGGGATCGCGGCGGCAGCCAACCACGGCGTCACATTGCATCTTTCGGAAGCGGCTGGCGAGCCTCGAAGGTTCCGCTGGAAGGGCTCGAGTTTGGTTTTGCAGTGGAGTCCCGATGCGAAGTACCTCGTGACGGGCGAGCAAGACGCGACGATTCATTTCTGGTACCTCGCGACGGGAAAGGATGCTGAAATCAGTGGCTACTCAACGAAAGTTCAGCTATTGGATTGGGACTCGGGCGGACGCCTTCTCGCGACCGGCGGAGGTTCGACAGTCGTTCTGTGGGATTGTGGCGGCGCTGGGCCGGCGGGCAGCCAGCCGATCCAACTAAAAGCGCGTGGGAGCAGGCTGACTCAGGTAGCTTTTCAGCCCGGTGGGTCAATGCTTGCGTCGACAGATAACGAGGGTTTTGCGTTCTTGTGGGAACCCATGGAGCACGATCGGGTGGTTGGTGGTGTCCTCTTGTCGTCGGCCGCGAGCTGTCTTCGGTGGTATTCTGAAGACCGTCTCGCGGTCGGGCAGCAAGATGGCAAGGTCGTTGTTTTCGAAGTGCGACCTTGACGCGACGATGCGAAAGTCATGAATCGGCTTCCCTGCCGAAGGCCATTTGACCGACGAAGACGATGGACGAAAATAAGGGGCATTAGACTTCACTCACTACACGCCCTCATTCCAGTGCCAGCCATGAATCGAAATTTCATCACGCTGAATCTCGCCCTCCTTGTGTCCTTGGCTACAACGAGCCTCTTTGGTGATGACAACATCAAGGTGCTGATAGCCGATGGTCCCCAGATGGCTCACAACCATCAGGAGACGACTCCGGTCCTCATGAAGATCCTCAGCATGGATTCTCGATTCGAGGTGGATCACTCTCGCTCTACGAAGGAAGGCTGTGAAGACGGAAGCTATCAGCCAAGATTCAACGAGTACGATGTGGTCGTGATGAATGAAGGTTTTGGTGCTGCGGAGTGGCCCAAAGCGACTCAGAGGTCTTTCGAGAAATACATGGCTGATGGCGGCGGTATGGTCTCCATTCATGCAGCAAATAACTGTTGGCCAAATTGGCTTGAGTACAACAAGATGACAGGCCTTGGTGGATGGGGTGGCCGCAATGAGAAGAGCGGACCCTATCTTTACGTCAATGCCGAGGGCACGGTCGTTCGCGACACTTCAAAAGGAAAAGGCGGCGCTCACGGACCGCAGCACGAATTCGAGATTGTTGTGAGGGAGACGGAGCATCCCATCATGAAGGGGCTTCCTCCCAGATTCAAACATGGGCCTGATGAACTCTACGACAAGTTGCGAGGTCCGGGAGAGCACATCACGATTCTAGCGACTGCGTTCTCCTCTAAGAAATATCGGGGCACTGATCGCCACGAACCTGCATTGATGGTCGTTTCGTATGGCGAAGGAAGGGTTTTCCATACCATTCTGGGGCATCACGTGAAGCAGATCAAAGAGGGTAGTTTTGTGACTACGTTTCTGCGCGGCACCGAATGGGCTGCCACGGGGAAGGTGACCATTCCAGTTCCCTCGGACTTTCCGAACCAGAAGTTCGAATGACGCAATTGGGCCCATGCCGTTAAGGGAGGGCAAGAAACCACCGCGAGTTGCCTCGCAAAAGTATGGCGAGAGATGGAACAGGACGTGATCGATCACTTCGGATGTGTGCTCGAACGTCGGGGCATCGAACCAGAACCATCACCTGCAACGCACTGCTTTGTCAGTTCACGCGATCATTATGCGCATCGGCGAAAACGCTCGCACCAAGACTGTCGCCTATCGAAAGGTTGCCGCCAAACAGGTGGCCGCAATGATCATCGCGATCGCGCCGCTTTGACGCCGAAATTTCGTCGTCGTGCTCTTTGCTGTCAGTGAGCGGATGGGCATGAGGTCGATTTCTTGCGGTTGAGTTCGATAAAGGTGAACCATTGCGCGGGCACATCGTCTTCATGGAAGATGGCTTCGACCGGACACTCCCCGACACAGGCTTCGCAGTCGATGCACTCGTCCGGGTGGATGTAGACCATCCGTTCGTCTTCGTGAAAACACTCGGCCGGGCAAACCGTCGTACAAGACTTGTCCTTGCATCCGATGCACGGCTCGGTCACAACCATCGACATGGCATTTCTCCTCAAGAGTGATTGAAATTTTGACGGAAACTCACGGCACATGGCCGTCCCACCAAGCCAATGAGAAAAACGGCATGAAACCGGACAGCGGCACCGCTCATCTAACGGGAGTTTTCTCGAATCCGTTTTCCGGTCGGTCCGACGGGGAGCTGCTCAAAGCTTGGAAAGTCGGCGAGCAGTCGGCGGCCGACGTTCTTTGGCAGCGGTACACCCAACGCTTGATCGGCTTGGTAGCCAGTCGTGTGGCCGACCGTTTTCGTGATCGCATCGCCCCCGAGGAAGTCGTGCAATCCGCTTGGGGCAGCTTTTTTAACGCGGTGAAGCGAAGCCGAGTCCAGGTTGATGAAACGCTCGCGTTGTGGAACCTGCTCGCGACTTTTGCGAAACGCAAATTGGCGAGGCGGTTGGAACGTTCCGCGGCAAGCAAACGGGGCGGCCATGTGGGGCGGCGCATTCCCTTCGATCCATCCGAATCGGCCGTTCACGACGGGAGTGGGCGCGAGACCGAATTGCTCGATTGGTTCGAGACGGAGCTCGAGGGCGACTTGCACGTTGTCCTCATGCATCTGTTGCAAGGCAGAAGCCAACTCGAAATCGCGCGAGAGCTTGGCGTCAATGAGCGGACCGTGCGACGCCGAATCAAAAGCATCCGCGAGCGTCTGGGCGAGCAACCCACCGCTGAAAAGCCGCGTTCTGAATCACCACGACCGAGTCATCTTCCTCAGGTCGGGTATGGCGAGTTCGTGCTCGGCAAGATGGTCGGTTCCGGAGGCTTCGGAAAGGTCTACCGTGCTCGGATGCAACGGGACGCGCAAACAGTCGCCGTCAAATTTCTGCGCAGAATGTTTTGGAAGGTCGCGTCGATGAAGGACGCATTCCTGCAGGAGATCGACCACGCATCGAAACTGGAGCATCCCGGGATCTTGCGGTATCGAGGCTGGGGGCTCTCGCCGCACGGAGCGCCTTACCTTGTTTCCGACTGGATTAATGGAAAGCGACTCGATCAACAACCTCGACCGGACGAAGCCACGGTACGGGATCAATTGGTTCAGCTTTGCGAAGCGGTCCGAGTCATTCATGAGGTGGGATTGATCCACGGAGACCTGACACCGGGTAACGTCCTCGTCCGTGACGACCGCTCGCTGGTGATCACCGATTTCGGCATGGCGACAGAAACGCTCACCAAGGTGACAAGTCGGTTGGGCGGCACGTTCGGATTTGCTGCACCCGAACAACTGTTACCCGATTTCGGGACCGTCGGGCCGTGGACTGATCTTTATGCGCTCGGCGGGATCGCGTACTGGCTCGTTCATGGTCAACCGCCACATCACGGTTCGGTTCCTGCCGAGGCGATCGCCCGAACCTTCTCATCGACAAGTCGAGGTGCGATCCAAGACGCAAGTCGCTTCGGGCCTTTCATCATCGCTTGTTTGCGGCCGGAGCCATCCGAGCGATGCCTCGATTTTGAATCGTTGCTGCGGTTGCTGCGAACGTAGGTTGCGGCGATAGCCGGGACTTCTAAGCCTACGCGCGTGCCGCTACATTCTCGTGGGTCACTTCCCCTCGATGAGTCCCGGTCGATGTCGCGTACCCTTTTTCGAAATGCTTCCGTCGTCTTTCCCGATCAGGTTCGCGTTGCTTCGGTCTTGATTGAGGATGGCAAGATATTGGACGTTGATGCGGGGGCCGCGACGCAAGCGGATAAGATCCTCGACTGCACCGGACTGCATCTGATGCCGGGCGTCATCGATGATCAAGTTCACTTTCGCGAGCCGGGGCTGACGCATAAGGAGGATCTCGCGACGGCGAGCCATGCCTGCGCTGCGGGCGGCGTCACTTCGTTTCTCGAAATGCCCAACACCGTTCCACACGCGATCACGCTTGAAGGCGTGCGGGCGAAAGAGGGAATGGCCGCCGGCAAGTCGCTGGTCAACTATGGCTTTTACATCGGAGCAACACCGGACAATGTCGCCGAGTTGGTTCGCGCGACCGATGTTCCCGGAATCAAGATTTTCATCGGAAGCAGCACCGGGAATTTGCTTGTTGATGAGCAGGAGGCACTCGAGCGCATCTTTGCCGAAACGACGTTGCCGATTTGCGCCCACTGCGAAGACGAGACCACTGTGCGGGCGAACGCGGCTCGATACGCAGACTCGACCGACATCGCTGACCACTCGAACGTCCGCGACGAAAAGGCGGCGGTGATCGCGACCCGCCGCGCGACGGAACTTGCGATCAAGGAAAAGCATCGGTTTCACGTGCTGCATGTTTCCACGGCTGCCGAACTCCCGATCATTGCGGCCGCAAAGCCACACGTCACCTCGGAGATTTGCCTGCACCATCTCTTCTTCAACATCGATGATTACGCCCGCTTAGGGTCGCGGATCAAAATGAATCCTTCGATCAAGACCGCGGACGACAACAAGAAACTTTACGCGGCGTTACTCGATGGGACGGTGCAAGTGATCGCGACGGACCACGCACCACACACTTTGGAAGAAAAAGCCGAAGCGTATCCAAAGTGTCCTTCGGGGCTGCCGGCCGTCGAAAACAGTTTGGCGTTGATGCTCAACGAAGCGAACTCGGGACGTTGTGAGCTGACTCAAATTGCGTCTTGGATGTGCGACGCACCGGCTCGTGTGTGGGGGATTCTTGGCAAAGGACGGATCCAAACGGGGTACGACGCAGACTTGGTCCTTGTGGACCTGGAACGCAAAAAGACGATTCGCGATGCCGAACAGCACACGAAAAGCCGCTGGAGTCCTTGGGATGGCGTCGAACTGATGGGCTGGCCGATTGCCACGTTCGTCGGTGGACATCGAGTCTTTGACGCGGAGAACGGTTTCGATGAGTCGTTTCGTGGAGACAAACTTCGATTCGATCACCAACGCGGCGGCTATTGGAACACGCCCGATGGGATCGGCGAGGCCTGAGCGTGCCTCGATTTTGTGGGCTGCTATCTGCTTTCGAAACCCGGCAGCTGGGATAAAATCGGCGACTCCCCACAAACCTCTTTTGGCCGTGATCGCTGATGACTGACGAACCCACCACGCCGACGCCGCTCTCCGAAAACGCCCGCCGAGTGTTAGGCGTTTTGGTCGAGAAGGCGAAAACCACGCCGGACAATTATCCGATGAGTGCGGCCGCGATCGTGACCGGCAGTAATCAAAAATCGAACCGTTCGCCACAGATGGACTTGGACGAAACGGATGTTTTGCTCGCACTCGATGAGTTGCGAGAACTCGGGGCGGCGCGGGAAATTCAAGGCAACGGTCGCGTCACCAAATATCGACACGCGTTCTACGACTGGCTGAGCCTTGACAATCCCCAGGCGGCCGTGATGACGGAACTGCTTCTTCGCGGTCCGCAGACGCTGGGCGAATTGCGGACGCGGGCGTCACGCATGCACGCTCTGTCGGACCTCGATGCCGTCAAGAATGTTCTGGCTTCGCTGGAAGAAAAGAAGTTGGTCGAGCCCCTGACGCCACCAGGTCGCGGTCAGGTCTTTACTCACTCGCTGTATCAACCTCAGGAGCGACAGTACCTGGATGCACGTGTCGAAAAGAAGGTCAACACGAGCACCGCGATGGCACCGGAGAAAAAGCAAGAGATCGATCAGTTGATTCAGAGACTCGACGCCGTCAATGATCGCATCAATGATCTCGAGTCACGACTGAAGGAACTCGAAGCCAAGAACGCGTGACCCGTTGTTACGCGTTCCAATCACAAAGTGAGTCGATGTAATCCGACGATCCGTCGCGATTCCAGGCATCGAGTTGGGCTTGGGCTTTGAGTTGTTGGCCGCGTTGGATCGGGACGACGAAGAAATTGGAGTCGACTTCGGGCAACGCCGACATGTCGCCCCAAAGTTTTTCGAACTGTGCCACCGGGAAGATGTCTTCCTGGGCGTGTCCCCAACGTTTCTTGACGTCTTTGAGCGTCACGTAGGTCGGCAGCCGTTTGGCAAGTCGGCGGATCGCGGCATCTACTTTCGCGGTGTCGCCGAGATCGTCACGTTTCAGTTCAAATGCCGCGAGCAGCCCATCGAGGTCGATCCAGGTGGTCATCGAGTTGTAGTAAGTCAGGTCAAACTCGATCCGCTCGTCGGGCATCGCGAGTCCTTCCACCAAGCGTGGGTGGCCGTCCACCAACGCGAGTCCGCCACCGCGATCTTCCAAGCGTCGCGTGATGACTTCGAAGCTGAGTGTCGATCCGCGTTCGATGTGCGAACCGAGGATCGCCGGATCGACGTTTGCGCCGAGTGTGTCGATGTTGTGCAGCATCAGGTAGCGCAACGTCGGCTGATCGTCGAGCATTTGCTTGAGCACACCACTTCGAAGCAGGTTGGGAACTTCGTACCAGTGTCCGACGGGGTGTAAGCACTGCCCGGGAAGATTGTCGGTGTAGTCGTTGCCTTCGCCCGCCGATCGTGCCCAATTCATCAGCGCCGATCGCACGCTTTCGCGCACTTTTTGTTGTTGTTGATCGAGGACTTGCTGCGCGGTTTCCTGCCAAAGAAAAAACAGGTCGCGGATCATGGGGATCATCCGCAGGCCAACACTCTTGCCGGTCGAGACGTGAACGGGGCCCCGAAAACCGAAATGCTCGTGTCGTTTGAGATGTTCGCGAATCGGGCCATCCGTGAGGTAACTCGTCGTAAACACATGCGGGATGACACCGTCGTGAGCCTTCGCCGACTTGCGATTCTTCGCCAGATGGACTTCGAGAAAACTCCGATGGCGACCGGCGAAACGGTGGAACGGATGAAGTGCTTTGCAAACGCCGGCGCCCTCCGTCCAGCGACTGCCGACACCCGCCGCGAGCGTCATCACGGCGACCTCGCCACCGCGGATGGCTTCTTCACCGAGTTTTGATGCTTCTGCGGTACCGCCGCGACGCAGATCGACCACGTGGTCGCTACTCACATCACGAATCGTCGTGCTGGACATCAATCGGTTCTGCGACAAACCGATTCTTCCGTTCTTGAGGTCTGAGCGAATCTGCTCGTGCTGTTCGACATCGAACCCGATGCGGTCAAGAAGTTCCTGAAGGGACTCGTCGTTGTCCCCCGACGAGTCTTCCTTGGGCAATACACTTTGCAACAACAATGTCGACGCTGTTGCGTCGAGTTGATCTTCCGCACAGCGCCGGCCGATCGCCTGCAACTCGCCGCGACGGTGCACTGGTAGATCACGTAGCGGTGTCCGCAACAATTCGGGAAGCATCAGTTGGTAGTACCGATCGGGCATCATTGCTTCGTTGCCATGACGCAGTTCGGACCAGGTTCCACGGTCGTTGATGGAGAAGTCGTAAACGACAGGGTCCATCGCAAACGGGAGCGCGGTCTCCATCTCGGTTTTGACCGTGACCAACATCTTGCCGAGCCACTCGCTTGCTTCCGGTTTGACTGCCGGATCGAAAAGGAAGCCCATCCCGCCGCCCGACATCCCGCCGAGCATGACGAAGCCCCAAAAACGATCGCCGTAATGTTGCCGGCAGGCATCGATCATTCGGTCGGTGAATCGGTTCGTCGCCCAAGGAATGATCGCTTGCAACGGGCCTTCAAAGTTTCGTGTGGTCGCCGCACCGATTCGCTTGATGTCACCGGATTCGATCGCGGCGACAACTTCGTCGAGGATTTCGGTCGCTTGGCCCCGAGCTTGCCATTCGGATTCGCTACGAAGCAGGTAGCGTTCGGTCACCATTTCGAGAATGGGGCCGACGTTTTGCGCCATGCCGCCGTGCACGAGGACCAACGCGTCTTGTAGCTTCTGGCGTGTTTCGCTGCTGGCACGCTGTTCGTCAAAGACTTCGTGGACCGGCATTAGTCGTCCACGGCTGACGCCGAACTCCGGGTCGCCTTCGCCGGACTCGGCGCCACAAATCAACTTGATTCCCGGCCAAACACCACCCGAGTCTTGCCAACCGCCGCCGCTGCCGCCGATCCATTCGCCGAGGATCGCCCTCGCCGCCACGAGTCGCCGTTCAGTTTCTTCCAGTCCGCCGGTGAGCGATTGAATCTGACCGGTCGCACGCATCAGGATTGAGATCAACGAGCCCAACAAGTTTGTCGAGACGGCGAGTCGCGAACCCTTGGGAATGTCGTTGATCTTGCTGACCAACTCGAGGCCCATGCCGGGCCCGACCAGACGTTGAAGCAACTCGTGCATCGGTCGACCACAGCCCTCCAGGCCCGGCGGCACAACCCCGGCAGCAATGACGGCGGCTTTGAGCAGCCCGAGATAGTCGCGGGCAAAGTCGAACATCTCGCCGATGGTGGTCACGTCGGCGCTCGCTTTGAGGTCGACGCTGGCCAGTCGAAAGACGGGCTGGTCGATGACGCGAAGGTACGTTTCGATGGGAGGACGTGGCTGGGAGTCGCGACCACGAACGCCGAGGTCCACGGAAATGTTCAGGACCCGTGCGCCGCTCGGATAGTCCATGCCGAGAAAAAAGATGTCGCTCCAGGCGCTGTGAGACAAATCCATTCGCACGGCCGTGGTCTCACAAAGGAGCGGCATTGCGCCCGAAGTCGGATCGGCAGCGAGGAGTTCCCGTCGCAATCGCAGCGGATGATCCGCCGGGTGTCCGATGCGAAACATCCATTGATTTCCGCGGACGGTTCGCACACTACGACGGACTTGATCGGCGAGCGTTTGAAACGCCAACTGGTGATACGCTTGAGAGAGCGCGCTGGCGAGTGCGTCGCTCGGTCCGTCGTTGGTTTGATCCATCAGAAACGAATCGATGGCTTCACCGAATCGACGCGCGAGCAGATGCTCGTAGCCGTCGAATGGAATCAGGCCTTTGCTGGTGACCTGCTCGGCTTCCAATGTTGCCGGAAGATGGTAACGGTAGATCGCCGACAGAAAGAACAGGGCCCGCACGCGAGCGTAGAGATTCTGTTCGTTGCGACGAAAGTTTTCGAGTGCCGCGCAATGCTCCAGAAGTTCACCCGACGTGCATGCACCGATGACAGACTGAAGCGATTGGTGCCGTAGGGCATCGTCTTCGGACTGAATAATCTCGACGAGCCGACTCATGCTTTCTGCTCACTCTGATCGTGAATGATCGGTGCACGCTGGGCGAGCAGTTCGACCATTTCAGAAAGGATTTGTTCGCGATCTCGCCCGGAGAGCGCGATCGCCAACTGAGCCATCAAAAGTCCGTAGGGCACACCGAGGTTGTAGCGTGAACCTGCGACTTGAAACGCCATGTACTGGTGACGCGTTCGAAACGCATCCAAGGCGTCGCTGAGGGTCGCGTGGGGCACCGAGGCGTCCGCGTTGACTTGTTCGAGTGACTCGAAAATGTCGGCGGTCAGAACATGCATGCCGAAAAAGCCCAGGTAGTGTCCGGCACGCAAACCCGGCGTGACCAGTTCTTGCTCTGCGAGCGTGGGCGTCGGTTTCTCGCTCACACGTTGCACTTCAAAAACGCCTTCATGACGTGGGACGCGTGTTCCTGACACGATTCCGAAGTAGGGCAACTTGTTTTCGCGGGTCGCTTCGACGGCCGACACCGAGCAAGAGAACTCCGCCGCGACGTCAATTAACTGCTTCGCGCAGGATTGTTCGGCGGTGCTGAGATAGAGGTGGTCGCCGACGAGATGAAGGAATGGAGCATCGCCCACAAACGATTGCGCCTGGAGCAGTGCATCGGCGTACCCATTCGGGCTGGCTTGGGTGGCGAAGTGCAGACTCCCGATCAGGTTGCCCGCGGCTTGTTCGAAGACTTCCTGATCGTCGGGGCGAATGACGACGCAGATTTCTTCAACGCCCGAAGACAGGATCTCTTCGACGATCAGCTGGAGGGCGGACTTGTCTTTACCCTCTCGATTGACCAGCTGCTGGGTCGGGATTCGGCTTTGATTGGGAGCAGCGGCCGTGATGACGGCCTTTCGAACTTGCATGGTCTACTCAAGACGCGGCGGGGAAAAACGAGAGTGCACGACGGGGCTGGCCATGACCGCCGTAATGGCCGACAGTGTGGCTCGGTTCACAATTCTGACAAGGTTTCGCCCGGCGAATTTGCGGATCCTCAGCGCTGTCGGGACGGATTGGGAGGGTCGGATTGGTAGACTTGCAACGCTTCGCCAACCTTCTTCACCGAACAGAACGATGCGACAGTTGAATTGCCCCACGTGTGACGCGCTGATTCAAGTGGATCAAACGGATTCCGCCGGTCGGGTCCAGTGCCCGAACTGTGGGGCCGTGGTGGAGACGAACGCTTCCCTTCGACCAACGGTGTCCGAGCCGTTTTCGGAGCCGAAACAGCCGAAACCAAACGAACCGATCAACCCGTATGCGACGACGATTCTGACGAACGACTACGTCGAGACCGTCGATCGGCCCGTCGGCAATCCGTCTTTGATACCCGGCTATTGCTTGATGGTGCTCTCCACACTTTGGGGGGCCATCCTCGTGATCCAATTCCTGTTTGTTGCCGTCAACGCTATGAATGCTCCAGCGGCGAATCCCGATTGGGGGATTGTGCTCAGTCGCTTCGGGACGGCAACCGTCATGATCGCGGTCCACACCTTTATCGTTTTCGGTGGTTACTCCATGACGAAGTGTCAAAACAAAGGGAGCAGCACGGCGGCATGCATCCTCGCGATGATTCCGTGTTGTTGTTCTCCGTTTTGGGTCCTCGGCATGCCGTTCGGGCTTTGGGGATTGATCGTCCACGACAAGACGCCTTTCAAAAAATGAATGACGAACACGGTGATAGCGTTGGTCGTCAAGAGTTTCTGCGAATCCTTGTGGACCTCGGTGAGGAGCCTGCGTTCGTGTCCCGCGCCCGCGCTCCACAGGCGGCGCTCGATGGTTTGGTCGCCGCCTACGAGAAACGTCGTGAAGAGCTGTTGCGATGGCCGCGGCGACATTTCACGGCGCTGCGATCCCGCGTCCGAGGAGACTGGCAACGATTGCGGAAGCATTGTCGCGAAGAGGATGCGAACCGTCTTCTTGAGTCTCTTTCGTCCGAGCTGTCGGAACTTGCGCCCTACGACAACGGTCCCTTCATGTCGGATCGCGCGTTGCTAAAGGCTTTTGTGGAATCTGGCCGGCGATTCAATTCCGAGTGGCAAGCCATTCTCGAGGAAGACGAATTGACGGAGGTCAACCGTGTGCGCCGCGAGTACAACGAATACTATCCGATCGAAAAGGCGGCGGCATTCGGTACGGATCGCTTCAACGCAAACTTTGAACCGCTCGATCCACTCGAAGGTTCGTTTCTCATCGAACGGTTCCCATTGCTTCGCCTTCCGACACTGACCAAGTAGCGGAGTTATTCGATCGGGACGTAGCCGCGTGCTTTCTCAGCGGCTTCGGTGCGCGGATACAACTGGACGATCATGCCGAATTGCTGCTTTGCCAGGGTCGGGTTCCCTGCTCGACCGATTCGTAGTGCTTCGCGATACATTCGGGTGGCGACAGATTCTTTGCGATAGAACTGCTGCCGGTAGGCTTCCAATTCGCGAGGATGATCGAAAGCTGATTCGAGTTCTGTAAGGACACGGCGTCGCTCCAAGTCATCGCCATTGCGCGCAGCATCTTCCGCTGCCGCCAAAGACGACTCGAGCGTTTCGGTCATCAAATCAAGCCACATTCGTTTGGTCCTGGGCTCGACCTGATCGGCACCCTTCCGTAGGAAACGAATGGCGTCCGTGAGTCTCCCTGCCGACTTTAATTTTTCGACGCCGGCGCGAATCGAGTCTTCTGCTTCGGAGCAACGTTCACGGCAGGATGCGGCGACGTCTGCATCGGAGTGCTTGTCGACGACCAATCTGTATTTCGCGTAGGCGGCGGACTTCTCACCTCGTTCTCGCAACGATTCCGCCTCCTGGTAATACAGCTTCGCGAGGACTTCGGAAATGCGATCGCGGTTACTCGACTGTCGAAGGCGGTCGTGCAGCGATGTGAGTCGCTTTGTGGCCGTGCGCGAGTCGTCTGCCCAGCGGGCCAAGACTTCATCGAGCAGCCGGTTCTCGGTGGGGAGGCTTGGATCGGTTGCGTTCAAACGATCGAGCTGCAGGATCCGTCGGCGAACGACTTCGTCTTCGAGTGTGGTGATAACGTCCGCCATCATTTCGGCGTCTTGGGACAGCAGCCAATGCAACTCGATTAGGTATTTCTTGGTGACGCGGGAACGAGTGAGTTCCAACACCAATTTGTCGAGTTCGCCGCTGCGGGGCAGACTGGGAGGTTGTTCCAGCGCAGCGCGGACTTCGGTAATCATCTGCTTGCTGGTTCTCGGACGAAACTTGACGTACCGAAACGTTCCGCCGGTAAGCGTTGCGAGTCGCTGCAGGTTGACTTTACTCTTGGGATCTTCGTAGGCCACCGTATGAATCGGTGCGAGTCCGCGACTGGAAAGCTGTGCAAGATTGCCGACCAATTCATGGCTTGAGCCGGTGAGCGAGCCGGCGATCCGCACGGGGGCGTCTTCTGTAAACTCGCCATCGGACAACATGAAGACGGCTGAGGGTTGGAGCTTCAATGCTTGATACAGCGCGTCGCGGGGATCTGTGTTTCCATCGGGGGCCGTCTTGCCGAGCCATCGTCGGAGTCGTTCTTTGTTTTCCTCGGTGGCGGGGACGCACGCCGGTTCCGCTCGGGTACCGAACAGACGGACGGTGTTCTTGCTGAACAGGAAAACGTAGAACGACTGTTGTTCGGACAACTCACTAACGCTGCGGATCAGTTCGGATGCGGCACGCTGGTACCGACTCCCTCGCATGCTCGATGAACGATCGAGGATGTAGACGAACTCGTGGCCCTCGGCTGAGATTCCAAAAAATGAGCCGGAGGCGCCTTCGGCATTCGATGACGATCCCGTCGAGCCCGTTGATGCATTCGCGCCGGAATGGGATCCAGACTCGGATGTTTGGGATGGAGGCGCGCCGGCATCGTCAACCGGCTGGGGCTGCTGAGGTGGCGGTGATGCGGCGGCGGATTCCGCTGCCGGCGTTTCTATCGGCGCCGGCTCGGGGATGGTCTCGATATCGGCCTCGGCGACGTCTGACGCCGAGACACTGAAGGGCTCCGTCGCGTTTTGCTCGGGCATCGTCTCGACTCCGAGACGCAGAACCAACACATGCTCTCCGCCGTCTTTCAAATCGATCGGCGCCATCAAGACTGCAATCAGCAGCAGCAGTGCCGCATGCAACAACACGGAAACGCCGAGGCCGGCCCGCCGATGTCCCGAAGCCGCCGATGTGGTGGCTTCTCGAATGCGTGGTGACAACGCCGGTTGCCGAAGAGGAACGCGGGGTGGTGCGCCCGGTTGAACGAACCCGTCGCGTGCTGTGCGGATTCGGATCGGCACGGGGGGCGGTGCGATCACGTTGTCGTGATGGCGATCCATTCCGGGCCTCGAGTTGGAGAAGACGCTTGGACGACAGCGTCTTGCAGTCTAGCAATTTTGCCGAGGCGACACACACAGATTTCCGGGTAGGTTGCCCGTCGTGGTTTGGCATCGTACCGTACGGGCATCACTCACTCTCAACCAAGGCTGACAATGGATTCGCCCACTGAGAAAAACGACGCACACGCGTCTGGTTCCGATCTCTGCACGCCTCCTTCTCGCGGTGCCGAAGGTGCCAGGGTCTGTCCCGTCTGTCGCGGGACAACGCTGATCGAGATCCGAGGCAAACTGCAGTGTTCACGCTGCCACGTGATTTGCGAAACCTGTTGTGAAGGAGGCCGCGGGTGACGACTGGTTCGCAGATTCTGTACAAAGTCGTGCCGCGTGAATTATGGCAGCAGGCTGAGGCAGAAGGGACGTTCACGGGCAGCCCCATCGATGTCGAGGACGGATTCATCCATCTCTCGTCTGCTCCTCAGGTCAAGGAGACCGTGGCAAAGCACTTCGCCGGTCAAGTCGATCTGTTGATTGTGAGCGTGCGAGAGTCCGCGCTACGTGACCTTCAGTGGGAACCGTCTCGCGGTGGCGCACTGTTTCCTCACGTCTATGGACCACTCCCGCTGGATTGCGTTGAGCGCGTCGACCCGCTGCCTCTCGGCCCCGACGGTGTGCATCAATTTCCAAGCGATCTCGGTTTGTGAGAACGCGAGCGAGCCGACTTACATTCGACTTTCGTTTCGAAAACGGATGAGTTGTTCACGCAGGGATTCGGATTGTGAATCGGAACGTTCCGCGATCTGCCGCGCAAGCTCCCTCGCCCAATCGGACTGACGCGGTGGGCCGCCGCGTCCGAGTCGCTGCAACAGCGCCTCGGCAATCTCCCATGGTGTCCCCTCGTCGTCATTGAGTGTTTCCATCGGAAACAGACGCAGTGCTTGCACGTAGGATTTCACGGCCGACTGTGCTTCCTCGATGCGAAGTTGCACGTCACCAGAACGCATCAAGGTCAACACGCACCACAGAGCATAGCCATCCCCTTCATCGGCGCGTTCCATCAGCACGAGCTGCCGTTGGAAGGCCTGTTGGAACAAGGTCCGTGCACGGCGGGCGAGTTCCGGGTTTCCGGGGCCGCGATCGAACGCGATGCAATAGACCGTCGCTGCCTTGAACGACGTGTGGATCAACAGATTTTCATACGCCGGGACGTTCGGGTGATGGTCGTTCAGGTATTCGACGTTGGGTAAAGCCTGGTCTAAGAGTTCGATGGCGAGGTCGACCGTCTTTCGATTCAACTCACGAAACACATTGAAGTCGGTGAGCAGTTGGACAAGCTCGTACCGCACCGCCGCGTTTTCACCGGCCCGGTCGTCGAGTGCAATCAGCAGCAAGAGATCGCTTGCAAGTTGCTCCGCCAATTCAAGCAAGCGTTCATCGTCACGTCGGCTTCGTGCCAAAAGTCCATCGCCGAGCGCCTCGCGGACCGCCGTCGTTAGCAGGAGTTTGACGGGCATCGAATTTGGGTTTTCCAACGCGAGACGCTCCAGGTCGTCGACCGCGACGCGAAGCTGCTCATCGATGTGCCTCTCGCGCAGCGGCGGCACGGTCCGTTCATTCTCAGGCCAGGAAGGCGGACGACCGGGCGGTCCAAAACCGAACTCAGAACGTTCGCCGGGTGGGCCGAACCGCCGACCGCTAGGACCAAACCCCGGTCCTCGCGGACCGGTCTCTCGAGCACCAGGACCAAGCTCACGCGGAGCAGGGTCAAAGAATAGATTTTGACTGATGGCTTCTGAGGGCGGAAAAGACATTGGGCCCATCCCAGGACGCAGCCTCCGCGCGACCAAGATGCGACTTCGAGCAAGTTCGAAGCGTGACTCCGCGGTCTCCGGAAGAGTGTTCAACAGTGTGATGGCATCGTTGTGAAGGTCTTGCGCTTGTTCACGGCGGCCCAGCAATTGTTCGGCGAGCCCGATCTGGTTGAGAATCCGCGCCCGAAGCAGGGTCTCTTCATTACCAAGCGACTCAAAGGCTTCTTCGAATGCTAGGATCGCGGCCGCATGGTTTCCGAGTTGATGATGAATCGTGCCGACATGCATTCGGGCCAGCCCCAACCTCCTGCGCGATGAGGTCGATTCATCACCGGTGGTTTTCGCGCCGAGCGATTCGTAGTAGCTGAGTAGTCCTTGCAACAAGCCTGCGGTTTTCGGATCGACCGCCGGCGCGGAGAAATGCGTGGCGTGAAAGTCGATGCTGATCGAGTCCGCCGTCGACGCAAAATTTTCGAAGATGTCGTTCATGGCGGCTGAAGCGATTTCGGCGGTTTGCTCGGCCGACCGCTTTGCGGCTTCGGTTTCGTCCAGCGCGGCGCGAATTCGCAGTTGGTCGGCCAACGAAACGACTGCCCCCGTGGTGAGTACGAAAAACAACAGTGCCGCG
>JBCBOT010000109.1:0-22309 GCA_039821165.1 Planctomycetota bacterium
CGGGAATTGTTGTCGATGGCGAGACGGCATTCGTCAGCTATCTCGAACCGTTTAACCAAGCCGATTCGGAGTTGCCTGTCGCAGAACGTTTGCATCGCGAATCAGTGGTTGCAATGGATGTTCGTACTGGGCGACGACTTTGGCGTTTCACTCAAGACTCCGAGTATCGCGAAGACCAGGAGACGTTTGGCGGACGGATGCGAGCACCACAGTCGACGCCACTGCTCTTCTCTGATCCGGGCGGTGAGACCACGCTCGTCACTGTCAGCTTCGATGGAAAGATGCATGCGTTGAATACGACGACCGGCAACCGGATTTGGTCGATCGACCTGGTGAAACGTTTCAGCGCGGTCCCCGTCCAATTCGGCTTTTCATCGAGTCCGATCGAAGTGGACGGTCAGATCGTGTTGTTGGCTGGCGGCGAACGTGGAGGGCTTGTGGCGCTGGATCCGCAAGATGGAAAACTGCTTTGGAGTCAGCCGTGCGGCGAGGCAAGCTACGCCACACCGGTCGTCGCGGAGTTCGCGGGAACAAAACAGATCGTCTTCGTGACTCGAAATCGAGTCGTTTCAGTGGATACAAACGGAAAGCTGCTCTGGGAAAAAAACATTGCAACACCCGGTCTGACCAATGTGCCGACTCCGTTGGTGCTATCGGATGGGCTCGTGCTTTCCGGCCAAGGCTTCGGGGGCACCGTGCGATGGTCAGTCGATCTCAAGAATGATTCATGGGCGATCGAGGAGCGTTGGGCCTCCGATGAACAGTTCTTTTACTGCAACTGGGGCCTCGCAAAGGATCACCTGATCGGCTGCACGACCCGACTCTTGGTGGCCATCGATCTCGAGACCGGCGAAACCGTTTCGAAAGTCCGTGGCTATGCTGAGGCAAACGTCGCATTTGCGGCAGACCAAATCTTGGTCACGCACGGCAAAGACGAGTTGAGTTGCTTGACGCTCGTGGACGGTGAATTTCAAAAGACAAGCGGTTGGTCGGTCGGTCGCGGGCGGTGCTGGACGCCGCCGACGTGGACCGGGGACATCTGCCTGATGCGTACCGCAGACACGGTGTTTTCGATTGACCTGCTTTCTGACGCGACGAACAAACGATTCGCGAAAACCCAAAAAAGCAATCTGACAAAGGGCTCGATCCCGGCTGCGGTCGCCCGAATGGACGAGGTCGCGAAAATCGTTGCTGCGTTTCAAAGATCGGGTGCCCAGGCCGCGTTGGCTGTCTATCAAGAGCAACGCAAGTCTGGGAAGCTCGACATCGGCAAACGGCTCCGTCTCGCAGAAATGGCAGTCGAAATCGACGAATCCGATCTGGCGAAACAAATCGTCGGGGACGCCCTCGAGGATGCAAACTCCGACATCGAGCGTGAACAAATCAAGCAGTGGCTTGTTCGCACAGCGCGAGTCGTCAAATCAAACGAAAAAGCGTCATCGACCGGAAAGAACGGCCTCAGCTATCTCAAGATTGGTTTGCTCAACCTCGGCGCGACTCGACACGCCGAAGTTCGGGGACCCGAGAAACACCCGTTTGGCTACGGTTTGCCGTTGCGAAGGGGGCAGGTGCGTTTGGAGACATGGCCCGTCGGGACGCGGTTGACCGACGCGAAATCGGGCAAGATTCTGCTCGAAGTAAAATCCGAAGACGCGGGCAAAGTCCTGATCATTGAGTGACTGGCGAAACGAATGGACCAAGAACGCTATCGCCGTTTACAAGAGTTGTTTCTCGAGTTCCGAGAACTGGACGACGCCGTGCACGAAGCACGGATCGATGACCTTGATGATCCCGAGTTGGCAAACGAACTCCGATCATTGCTGCACCACGATCGGACTTCGGACCAATTGCTACGCCCCATCGAGGCCACCACGGACCTCGCAGCGTCGGACGTCGAGCCGGTCACGGAGGGGCCGCGTGAGACTCAGGCCGGACCGTATGAGTTGCTCGAGGTTCTGGGCGAAGGCGGTTTCGGAACGGTCTACCGGGGGCAACAGCGATCGCCTATCGACCGGCAGGTCGCCGTCAAACTGATCAAACGCGGAATGGATTCCGCAGAAGTACTCGCGCGTTTCGACGGGGAACGCCGAACGCTCGCGAAGTTGCAACATCCATCGATCGCTCAGGTCTATGACGTCGGAACGACGGAAAGCGGTCTGCCCTATTTTGCGATGGAACTCGTTCCAGGGAGTCCCATCGACCGTTTCTGTGAAGACAACGAGCTTTCGATCGCCGCGCGTCTTCGCCTTTTTGAACAGGTCTGTGAAGCGGTGCATCACGCGCACCGCAGGGGGATCCTTCATCGCGATCTCAAACCATCGAACGTGCTCGCGATGCTTGATGATGCAGCTCGACCGCGGGCGATCGTCATCGATTTTGGTATCTCCAAAGCATTGCAGTCGGAGCCGATCCATGAACGTCACGATGATGGACCGCTCACACAACAAGGCCAGGTGCTCGGAACGCTTGAGTACATGAGTCCCGAACAGGCTTCCTTGGACTCCCGTGAACTCGACATTCGAACGGACATCTATTCACTCGGCGCGCTCCTGTATCGGATCTTGACCGGACAGCCCCCGATTGAGCGTGAACAGCTACTCGCCAGCGGCTATTGGAAGATTTACCAGACGTTAATGGAGACGACGATCCGACGACCGAGCGAAATCTCATCGTTGCCGTCCTCCGACTTGGACTGGATCGTGATGAAGACGTTGGAAAAAGATCGCGAGATGCGGTATGCCACCGTTCATGATCTGCTCCGCGACTTGCAGCGGTTTCGAAACGGTGAAGCCATTGAAGCCCGCCCTCCATCGATCGCCTACCAATTTCGACTGCTGCTGCAGAAGCATCTGATTCCGTTGCTCCTGGCGTCGGTCGTCGGTGTTGCCATTCTCATCGCGGCGGTCGGCTCCTTTTGGGGATGGCAAACCGCCACCCGCGCCCTGGACCGTGCCGTGGTCGCCCAGACCAAAGCCGAAACATCGTTAGCGAGACTCAACCAAACGCTCTACAGCAGTCACATTGCGAACGCGTGGCGGGCATCAGAAAGTCGCAACACGGTCACTGCCCGACGTTTGCTCAACGAAACGCCTGTCGAGCTACGCGGCTTCGAATGGAATCTTCTTGATCAACGTGTCGGACGCGACCGTTTGCGTTTGATCTCCGCTTCCGGCAAGCCCTCCGCCAAGCAGTTGGATTTCGATGAGAAGACACGACGCCTCACCGGCGTCCGGGTCGACGGAAGCGTCTTTGTGATCGATTCCGATGGACAAACCTGGGAATGGAAAGGCGAACGACACGCGACCGTTGCTCGATGGCTGGATGAGGAAACGCTGCTTGTCGGAATGAGTGGAGGCGTCGTCCTGCAGGTCCGAGTCCGCGACGATGTGGTTGCCGAGTCGATGTGGGAACCCCGAGGCGGCGTTTATGATCTTGTCACCCATGACAACGGATCGTGCGCCGTCTGTTTTGGAGATGGTGGTGTGATCCTGACGAACGTCGACGACCTATCGATTCAGCGAGCATGGCGAGTTGGCACCCGGATGTCTCAACTCGAGTTCGTTCCCGACGAAGGCATCGTGGGATGCGGTTTTGACGGCAACATCTATCGATTCGCGATCGATTCCGAAGACTCAAAACCGGCAGTGACCCGAGTCGGAGGTGGCGTTTCATGGGCCCGAGATGCCAACGAGCGTGGTGTCGCGTTGGCGGCGAACATGATGCGTTTCTTTGATGCGGACGGACAATCGACAGACCGAAAAATCAAACTCGGTGATCGCACGGCTTGGACCCATTTCGTGTCCGTGGACGCAAACCGTTGGCTCATCGGATCGCGAGATGGCACACTCGCTACGGTGGATCTTTCGGACGTCGATTTTGTCTCTATCCCGGTGACGCTGTGCGGGTTCGATTCCGCGATCTGCTCCTTGAAATTCGACTCCGCTACCGGCGAAGCAATTGTCGCATTGATCGACGGGACGATCGCCGCGTTTTCCCTTGATTTGACGGATCAAAATGAAGTGGAGGTGAAAACCGATCCGCGATTTACCGCAGGCGTCGCGATGCCGAACGAGGACGCACTCGCGACACTCGATTCGACGGGCAAACTCACGATCTGGGACCTCGCCACGGGCAAGGAGAAACGATCGATCCAGGCCCATGCGGTTAGCGGTTGGGAAATCGCAGTCTCCGCGAATCACATCGTCACGGTCGGTGAAGATCAAACCATCGTCTGCTGGCGAGCCGAGGATCTGGTGCAGTTATGGCGTCGTCCGATCGCCTGGGGGTGTCGAGCGATCGCGATCTCGGAGGACGAAAAACGAATCGTTGCGGCACCTCCACTTGGACCCTCGACACGCGAGGGAACGCTATCGGTGTACGACGTGGAAACCGGCGAGCCACTCGGGTTGCTACTCGGCCACGATAATTGGGTGCTGAATCTGGCCTTTGACGGCGACCGTTTGTTTTCAACCTGTGAAAACCGAACGATTCGGATGTGGTCGATCGAGGAACAGCGCGAGTTGTGTCAGTTCGTCTCACCGAAGCAATCGGTTGCCGAACACTTGGTGATCTCACGCGACGGACGACAGATCTACTCAGGCCACCGCGATGGAAGCGTGCTCGTTTGGGATATCGAGTCCCAAGCACTCCGGCAAACCATCAGTGCCTTCGGCGACCAAATCTCATCTTTAGAACCGATCGAAGACCGCTTGGTTGCGACGAGTGTTTCGGATCATCGAGTCCGGATCTTCGAGGCAAAGGGCATGCGCCCCATCACGACACTCGAAACGCAGGCGAACAGTATTCAAAGTTTGATCGTCTCACCAAACTTTCGCCGCTTGGTACTGTACGACGGGAAAGTCGGGCGGTGCTTTTCGTGGTGACCCACGATTATTGAATGCCCGACCAGGATGAGATTAGGAGGTAACGCGAGTGAACACGAACTGGATGCCGTGAACCAACAGCCCGTAAACGGCAAGCACGGCATTCATCACGAGGCCCTGCAGGATTGTCGTCAGGAATGCCACGTGAAACGTTTCGATGGACCTTTGGAACACGTTTTCACTGATCGACATTGAGACGACACCGCAAATGAGGTCCAAGTAAAGCGCCACGGGGAATAGGATCGTGATCGCGATCCGTGTTCCATAGGTGATCTTGAGTCCGCCGCACATATTTGTTCTGTCGAAACGCCATTCGGGCGGTACAGAAGTCGAGCGCGGTGTATCCACACGCAAAAACGATGATGCCCAAGATCAATGCGAGTGTTGGGCTCGCCTGGAACGCGAATATAAAACTCGGAATCGCACTGAAACCACAAATTCCGAACCAACGAAGAGCCGTTCGCATCAGCGTCGCCGGCGGTTGTTCTTCCGGTAACTCGGGCCGTGCCTCCTCCTGAATCTCAACGACGGGCTGGTAGGGGTTGATCTGATCGCTGCCCGACAACTGGGATTCTCCTTGTTCGGATCGGTTCACGCGGCCGGTTGCTGTCGGCTTGAGTTACGGCAATCATCATCGATTGGTTCAATTCACGAACAATATGACAAGCCAGACGAAGGCGGGTGAGCGGATGAAGATTGCGGGAATCAATTTTGACCATTTTCACATGGGGGACCTGCTGCGAATGGTTCACGAACACCCCGAGGGGGAACTGGTCGGCGTTTGCGATGAGCAGCCGGAACGCATGTCGGATGCGATCGCAGCATTTGGCATTCCCTCCAACCGGGTTCACACCGATCCCGAGGCTTTGTTTGCCGCGACCGATGTGGATTTGGTGGTGCTCTGTCCGGCGGCATCGAAACACGGCGACTGGGTCGAGCGAATTGCGCCGCTGGGGGCAAGCATCCTCGTCGAAAAACCCTTTGCGGGTTCACTTGCCGAGGCGGATCGGATGATCCGCGCATGCGCCGACGCGGACGTTCGGCTGGCAATCAATTGGCCGTTGACATGGGTTGCGTCGCATCAGATGTCGAAGCGTCTGATCGAGGCGGGAGAAATCGGTGAGTGCATTGAAGTGCATCACTACGGCGGGAACCGTGGTCCGCTTTGGCATGTCGCCGACAAAGTCGAACGCACGCAAGAGGAAGTCGAACGAGAGAAGCCGAATAGCTGGTTCTACAAACGCAGTCACGGCGGCGGTTCGCTGTTGGACTACCTGGGTTATGGAACGACACTCGGAACCTGGTACATGAATTGTCGTAAACCGCTCGAAGTCGCGGCGATGGTCGATGAGCCCACGGACCTCGAAGTGGATGAGCATAGTGTTGTTGTTGCCCGATACGATTGCGGGTTGTCAAAGTTTGAGACCCGCTGGGGCACCTTCACCGACCCGTGGACGCATCAACCGCAGCCGAAATGTGGATTCGTGCTTGTCGGCACCGAGGGAACCATCTCGAGTTACGACTACGACAATCGACTGCGTGTGCAGACCCGGACGTGCCCGGAAGGAAAATGGGTGGAGCCCGAAACGCTCGAAGCACCGCGGCAGAACCCGATTCAATACATGATCGATGTCCTCGAAAACGATCGTGAGATCGATGGCCCGCTGTCGATCGAGGTGAGTCGCATCGGGCAACAGATCGTGGACAGCGCCGTGATCGCAGCGAGTGAGAAACGCACCGTCAAGTTGGTCGAGTGAAGCCGCAGACCGCGCGCTCGGAATCAACCGCGTTTGGGACGCGGAATCTTGCGTCGGCCGCTGCCCTTGCTGCCTTTTCGACCGCGACGCTGACCCCGCGATCCCGTTCCGCTGGCCGGCTTCTCGACTTCAAAATCGGAAAGCGGTTTCCCGACGTTGTCTTTTAGTTGCAGGACACGGTCGCGCAGCTGTGCGGCGCGTTCAAACTCGAGGCCCTCGGCGGCAGCGAGCATTTCTTGTTCGAGTGCTTCGATCAACTCGATCGTGATGTACTTTGTCTCGGCTTCTTCCTGGGCGCGTGCCGATGTTTGTTTACGCTTGGCGGCGTCGGCCTCGATACCGGCGCGAATCGTTTTGCGAACAGTCTCGGGCGTGATTCCGTGAGCCTCGTTGTATTCCTGCTGCAGAACTCGGCGGCGTTCGGTTTCATCGATCGCCAACTGCATCGCCTCCGTGACTTTGTCGGCGTACAGGATGACTTTGCTATTTGCGTTACGGGCGGCACGACCGATCGTTTGAATCAGACTGGTTTCGCTTCGAAGAAAACCTTCTTTGTCAGCGTCGAGAATCGCGACCAGGGAGACTTCAGGTAGGTCGAGACCCTCGCGAAGCAGGTTCACACCGACGAGGCAATCGAAGCGACCGGATCGCAGTTCCTGCAGCAAGTCGACCCGTTCGAATGCATTGAGTTCGCTGTGCAGCCACTTGCAACGCACATTCTGCTCTTGGAAGAACGTTGCCAAGTCTTCGGCGAGGCGCTTCGTCAACGCGGTCACGAGCACACGCTCGTCGCGTTCGGCTCGCGCACGGATCTCCCCAATTAAATGGTTGACTTGGCCCCGCGCCGAAACGACTTCCACGACGGGATCGAGCAATCCGGTGGGGCGAATGATCTGCTCGACGACTTCACCACCCGTGCGTTCAAGCTCGTAGTCTCCCGGCGTCGCGCTGACGAAGCAAATCGGCCCCGTGCGTTTTTCCCACTCCTCGAACTTGAGCGGCCGGTTATCAAGGGCACTCGGAAGTCGAAAGCCGTGGTCCACGAGGGTCAGCTTTCGACTCCGGTCACCGGCGTACATCGCTCGGACTTGTGGAACCGTCACATGTGACTCGTCGACGAAGGTGACAAAGTCTTCCGGAAAAAAGTTGTAGAGCGTGTCGGGCGTTGCCCCGGGGGCTTTACCCGACAGCGGTCGTGAGTAGTTTTCGATACCCGGACAATGCCCCACCTCGGCGAGCATTTCGAGATCAAATCGGGTTCGCGCGGACAGCCGCTGTGCTTCCAGAAGCTTGCCCTGTTGCTGGAAGGTTTCGAGCTGAACCTTCAGTTCTTCCCGGATCACATGGATCGCCCGCTTGATGCGATCCTCCGGCATCACAAAGTGCTTGGCGGGATACACGAAGACCTGGTCGAGAACGCGAATGGTTTCGCCGGAGACCGGCTTAATGATCGAAATTTTCTCGATCTCATCGCCCCACATCTCGATCCGATAGGCAAACTCTTCGTAGCTCGGCCAAAGTTCGATACTGTCGCCGCGAACGCGAAACTTGCCTCGTTCGAAGGCGATATCGTTGCGCTCGTAAAGGACATCGACGAGTTTGAGCAGAAGATGGTCGCGACGAATCACTTCGCCTCGTCGGACGCCGACGACGAGTTTCTTGTAGTCGTCGGGCGAACCGAGTCCGTAGATACTACTCACCGATGCCACGATGACGACGTCGCGGCGGCTGACGAGCGAGCTGGTGGTGGCGAGACGAAGTCGATCGATCTCTTCGTTGATCGAGGCATCCTTTTCGATGTAGACGTCGCGCTGGGGAATGTAGGCTTCGGGCTGATAGTAGTCGTAATAGCTGACGAAGTAGTGGACGGCGTTCTCGGGAAAGAACTCCTTGAACTCGCCATAGAGTTGTGCCGCGAGCGTCTTGTTGTGACTGAGCACGAGTGCGGGCCGACCAATGTTGGCGATCACATTCGCCATCGTGAATGTTTTCCCGGTCCCTGTGGCGCCGAGCAAGACTTGCGCTTGTGAGTTGTTTTCGAACCCCTTCGTCAGCTGCTCGATGGCTCGGGGCTGATCTCCGGCCGGCGGGAACGGCTGATTGATGTGAAACTCGGCTCGGGGTAGCGTCGAACTGCTGCCTGTCATCTCGGCCTGTCTCTTGAGGGGGTGAATGTGTCGCCGCGACACCGTTCTGGACTCGGTCTAGTATCGCCGAGTCGACAAGCCATCCCAAGGGGGAGCGTCGCTGGATCGAGACGCTTAAGACATCTGTGGTGGCGCGTCGTAACCGGCAATATCGACATCTGACGACAAGGACTGTGTTTTGAGCCAATCGAGGCCCCGATTGGACTTCAAATCGACGGTTCTCAAGACGATCAGCCGAGAAGACGGATAGCGGCGTGGATTGGCACGTCGTCGATCGTGTCATTGCAACCCGGCGATGGTCGCCGGCCCTACGCCCTCAATCGGACCACGGACGGTACGAATGGACGACTTGTCCTCTCTGGAGACGCTGGGGCGCCGTGACTTTGGCAAGGCGATGGCTGCCGCCGGTTTCGCGCCGCTCGCGTTTTTGCGCCGCCCATCAAATCAGGCGACTTGTCCGCTCGCCAAGATTCGCGACAAGCATTTTGAATCACTCGTCGCCATCCTTCGGGCGCAGATCGATTCACTGTGGTGCGGGTACCAGGGCGACAACGCATGTGAGGTTGCCCGAGATGTTTTGCGGTACGCACGCTATTTGCCGCAGCGAATGCAACTGGGCATGTACGTCGCGCTCGTCTGGCTCGATTTCTACAGCCTCAAACACACCGCGCGCAAACTTCGCCAGCACGACCCCGCCTCGATGCGTCGTCTGTTGAACCAGGGCGAACAACCGCGAAACCTTCACGACCCGCCGCTGATCGTCTGGGATCACGATCACCTGCTGCACATGGCGGTCAGTGGGGTCGCCATGTTGGGACGGCTCGTCATTCATTCGCGTGCGCCTGCTAGGCGATTGGTCGGGCTCGGTTGGAGCGAACGCTGCGAGTCCGTGGACAATCTCGTCTCGGTGCCAACGCCTCCCCAAGCGGATCTTTCGGAACACTTTGACGCCGTGATCATCGGAAGCGGTGCCGGTGGCGCGACGGTGGCGAGTCGGTTGACCGGTTATGGTCGCAAAGTCCTGATCCTGGATATCGGTGACTACGTCAGCCCGGACGCGCTGATTCAACGTGAAACTCAACCGGACGGTACGGTGCGACTCGCGCCGCCTCGCAGCGATGAAGTACTCGCGTTGCTTTACAAAAGCGGCGGCGCACAAATCAGCGGCGGCCTTGGAAACGTCGATTCCAAATTGGATCTCGTGCTCCCGCACAAGCGTCGCCAAATTCCTCCGCGTCAAACGATCAATGTCTGCCAAGCCGAAGTGTTCGGCGGAGGCCCCTACGTCAACAACGCGATTCACCTGCCAATCTCACAGGAGGTCTATGAGTCGACTTGGGTCGGGCGCGAACCCGAGGGCGTCCCGTACGCTCAGTTGATCGAATTGATGAACTCGATCAATCAAGAGCTGGGCGTCAACACCCATGTCACGGAGACTCAGATCAGCGATCGCAGCCAACGTTTCGCGGAGGGTTGCGAGGCGATCGGTGAAACCGTTCATCCGCTGCCTGTTTCGATCCGCCAGAAGTGCCTCGGTTGCGGAAGTGACAACTCGGTCGACGGATTCGGGGATCATGTCGGTGGGATCCATCCCTACGAACCGACGGGGCCGAATAGCTATTTGGTCCAAGCGATGCACAATCCCGAGCCCGCGCGAGTGTCCTACCGCACGAAGGCGACGGGACTGCGCGTAAGCCGCGGTGAGGAGGGCAGGCCCAAAGTCGTTGGTCTCGACGTATGCCGGGTCGAAGAGGACGGCAGCCGAACACGCGCCACAGTGACGGCGGATGAATACGTTGTCGCCGCGGGAATCGGCGAGTCGACCAAACTCGTCGCCCAGGGACTGCATTCAGGCGGGTTCCGCAACCGTCATGTCGGAAAGCGGTTCTCCGCGAATGTCGGAACCGCGATCTACGCACTGTTTGACAAGCCCATCTGGCCGTCAGGAACGAGCCGTCCCGAGCCCGGCGTCACGCAATGCTTTCTCGTCGATCGCCGCCAGGTTGAGCACAACGGAAAAATCGTTGAGGAACCGGCGCTGGAGAATTGGTTCCATTTTCCTGGAACCGTCGCGCTCGCATTGACGGGTTGGTTCAAGCAATTCGCGTGCACGATGCGCAAATTCAATCACCTTTCGATGTCGGGGATCGTCGTGCCGACTCAGGTACGTGACTCCAACTACGTCGATTCGTGTGGCAACGTGCACATCCAATTGGACTGCGATGAGTTTGAGTTGCTGCTGCGTGGTATCCGCCGGATCGGAAGGATCTATTTTGCGGTCGCGAAGCCCGATGATCCCGTGACGCTTCATTTGCCGACCAAGGCGATGCTGATGCGAAACGGCTGCCAGCTCATGATCCGCAACATGGATGACTTGGAATGGGCGATATGCGAGATTCGCCGTCGTGGCCCGGCCTTCGTCAATCTAGTAACCACTCACGGGCAAGGCGGCGTGTCGCTCGGGGACGTTGTCGACCGTTCCACCTTCCAGGTGAAAACCGACTGCGGGGAACACGTCGAAAACCTGACGGTTGCTGATGCCTCACTGTTTCCCGCCGGATGCGAGATCAACCCCCAGCTCACGCTCAAAGCGCTCGCCACATTGGCCGCCTCGAAAGTTCTTGAACGGACGGCGTGATGAGCGACAAAGAGAAACACGGCGTGCAACTCGCCGAGCCCAACGACGAGCACGCAGGTAAGTCGCCGGGCGCGGCGGCTGGGTCTGATTCACGGGAGTGCTAGCTCGTTCGAACAGCTAGGCCAAAATGGCGATGACGACCGAGACCGTGATGAGGGCGGCCCCGCATAGTCGTGTGACCATGGTGGAGCGGCCCACCTCGGCTTCGCTTCCGCCCCAAATGATGGCGGCGCCCCAGGCAAACAGGACGCCCCAAATGCCACGCATGGAATAGACAACGTTCACACGGGGGGCATCACCAAAGTAGGAAAGTGTGAACACGATGCAGATGGCTTGAAGTGCAATCAGCATTCCGCCGAAGAGAAGGGGCTTTCGGATGCCACGGTCTTTCAGTTTCTCGACCTGAAATCCGCGAAGGAAGATGATCGAGTAGACCGCCACGCAGGCGAACATCAGTGGCAAGAATCGACCGGTAGACCACTGAGCGGTTTCGGACACACAGAACTTTTGAACGAGGACGTCAAAAATCGAAAATGACGTGCTAGCCAGCATGGCGCTCGCTACCGTGTACAGGATCCGTCTCGGATGCCCTTTTCCGGACCACTGGACGAGGGCGATTCCCGCCGTCGCGAGGATCGCGGCGATCCAAATCGCCGCCGCAAGGCTTTGGCCACCGATCAGTGTCGAGAAAACGGCGACCAATAGAACCTTGATGCCGAACAGTGGCGCGGCAATCGAGACGTCACCATGGTGAATGGCCGAAAAGGTTCCCACCTGACCGACGATGTAGAAGACGGCAACGAGCGCAGGTTGCCAAAGCAATGACCACTCAACGGGCCGACTTTCCATCAGCAAGAACGCCGAGAACAGGATTGCCGCCCATTGATTGGCGACAAACGTCACCGTCCAGGGGTTGGTGCCGGCTTCGGTTGCCCGCTTGAGCAACAACAATCCGGTGGCGAACAAGAGGCTCGCCAGCAACGGAAACAGCAAATGAAGAGAATCGGTCGGCACGAATGACTCGGGTAGGTGACCGAGCCATCTTACTCATGTCCGGGTGATTCGCGACGGGGGAGGCTTGCCCGTGGCACAGCGGCTCATTTTAAAGAGACCGCTTGGTTTCCGAAGCATCGGATCAATAGAAGTTGTACTTCGAGTTGTTCGGGTCGAAGTCTTTGTCGGTCAACCCCACGTTCAACTTGACGTTGAGATAGTTGTATTCCTCGAGCACCTCGAGAGGGGCGTTCGGCTGCTTCGGCCAATCGTAGGCGATATAGCGAATCGGAATGTTCAACTCATTGTCCATGTAGACTTTCGCCTGATAGAACAGGAGTTCGGGCCGCTTGGTAGGCTGGGTCACCGTCAAGACGCTGCAGGGCCTCTTATTGATCGTCGCGGTTCCGAGTTCTGACTGAACATCGGGCAAAGCACGAGCCTGCTCGCCGCGTTGGATCAGTTTCACGAGCATGTTTTCGATGCCGATGTCGGTCATCGGGTACCGCTGCCCCTTCATCGCGAGGCTACCCGTTGGCGGGAGTTTGACAGTCGGAAGGAATCGTCCCTTCAGGCCGCCCTCGTGTGCGATCAGTTTGTTGTTGTTTTGCCCTTCGACGTAAAGCACTTCACGACCACGAACGGCCGCGGGCTTGATGAACGCGAGATAGACAGACAAAGGCTGAGCCAATTGACCATTGACGACTTTGCGACAACGAATCTTGGCCGACATGTACTCGTGAGGACCCAACACGCCGTCGACGCGTTCACGCTTGACCAGCAGTGCCGTGTAGTCTTGAACGGTGGTGCGACAATCCAACAGACTCTTTTTCGCCCGAACGAGTGCGTCGTCGAGCGGCTTTGGATTGTTGATCGGCGTCGGCGCGACGCTTGCCGTTGCGATTCGCGCGTCGGGCTCCACGCGATGAACGGGCTCAACTAACTTCGGTGACTTTGCGGAGACGGTTTCCGCAGCGGCCGCCGAGGCCAACGTACCCAACAGGGCGATGAATTCGCGTCGTTGCATCGGATGCCTTCCTTGCTCGCTTGAGTGTCAAAACCTTTTGACCGTAGCGTTGCGTATCGCCCTTCCGGCGGTCGATTTTTGAAAAGTTCCTGTTGCAAGCAATCAATCGGAGCAACCGCGCCAGTCGTGACTTGACGACGTTGTCGATTCAGGCCCGTCAAATTACCCGCATCCGGGTGCCCTGATTGCCACACACCTGTTCTCTTTTGACGAAGTCGGTGCAGATTTTCCAGAGAGATTTGTCTTCGACGCCTCAAACGGGGAATCCGGCGATCCGAGCCACGGCCCCGCCCGAACCCCGATAGCGTGTGGAGGCCAGGCAGTTACGATATCGAGACTGCCACATCCTCCGTTTTGAACTGAGCCGAATGTCTGGACGCCCGAACGTTGCACCGCCGCCCGAACCCTCGACGATTCCCGAAAATGGTTGGCATTGCACCCATTTTTTCTATCGGTTCCGCCGTGAGGCGATGGATGGAAAGCTCACCGACGATTGTCGTCGAGCATTCGCCGCGGCACTCCATCCGGAAACACCGCCCGAGCGTCTGGCGAGCTACTGGATCAGTGGCCACGAAGCCGATTTCGGCGTCATGGTGATGGACCCGGATCCTGCAAAGGTCGACCAAGTTCACCAATCAATCCTCGCGCCTCCGCTGGGTCGTTTTATCGAACCCGTCTGGTCGTTCGTCTCGATCAGTGAGGTCAGCGAGTATGTGCCCACCATCGAGCGTTACCGGGCTCGTTTGATTGCGGAAGGTGCGGAGCCTGAATCCGAAGCACTCAACGCCAAAGTCGCCGCCTATGAACGTCGTTTACCGATGATGAATGAACAGCGGTTGCGTCCTGAGTTTCCAGATTGGCCGGCAGCCTGTTTTTATCCGATGAACAAGAGTCGCACTCCGGGTGCGAACTGGTTCACGGAGTCCTTCAGTGAACGGAACCGAATGATGGCCGAGCACGCGCAAAGCGGTATCGCGTTTGCCGGCCGTGTATCACAACTCATCACCGTCGGGGTCGGCTTGGATGATTGGGAGTGGATGGTCACCCTGTGGGCCCGCAACCCGGACTATCTGAAAGAAATCGTCTACAAGATGCGTTTCGACATTGCCAGCGCTCGCTATGCGGAGTTCGGCAAGTTCTATGTCGGTTACAAAAGCAACGCCGAAGCAATCCTTGAGCACTGCCGAGTCGTTTAAACGCTAGCCGGTTAAACGTTCGTATGCTTCTCGGTACTTGTCACTCGTTTGCTCGATGATGTCCCGCGGCAACGCGGGAGGATCGGACTGTTTGTCCCAGCCACACTGTGACAGCCATTCGCGGACGAACTGTTTGTCGAACGAGGGTTGGGCGGCGCCGGGCTGGTAGCTTGATTCATTCCAGAATCGAGACGAGTCCGGGGTCAGTACTTCATCGACCAGCACGACGTCGCCTTCAATCATGCCGAATTCAAACTTGGTATCGGCGATGATCAGTCCTTTCGAGCGGGCGTGATCGGCTGCCGCCCCGTAGATGGCGAGACTCGCGTCGCGAAGGTGCGTCGCCATTTCCTCACCGAGTTCACGGATCATCCGATCGATCGGCACATTCTCGTCGTGATCACCCTCGGCCGCCTTCGTCGCCGGAGTGAAGATCGGTTCGGGAAGTCGATCGCATTGCCCGAGGCCGGCCGGAAGCGGGTTACCACAGACCTCGCCGGTTTCCCGATACTCCAGTAGGCCGCTGCCTTCGAGATAGCCGCGAACGACGCATTCGAACGGGATCACGTTCGCCTTTTCAACGACCATCACTCGGTCGACGAGTGGCTCCGTGTCGAACTGCTGACGGAGTGAATCCGGGACTTCGGTCGATCTCAGGTGATGCCGGACGTCAAGGTGCTCAAACCAGAACGAACTCATCTGAGTCAACAGACGCCCTTTGTCGGGTATCCCGCTGGGCAGAATGAAGTCGAAGGCACTGATGCGATCGGTGCTCACGATCAGCAGCGCATCGTCCAACTCGTACAAGTCGCGGACCTTCCCACTTTTTCGGGGGAGGGGAAGATGCGTACTCAGCAGCGCGCCGGCGTCGTCGTATTGATAGAGCTCCATTTCCATGCCTGCGATTGTGAAAGATCGTGCACCTCCCCACAACCAGCCATGGTCGCCGGGAGTCGGCCAAATCAGTACACTGAGGGCTCGAATCTCCAACCGCTTTCACAACATCCGGACGACTTGACCCGACCATGGGGCAATTTCATTTCGCTGTCCCTTCCGGCTCTCAGCCAGTCTTGAACCAAACCCTCTGGAAGGATGCCTACATCTGTGGCATCGAAGGTGTTCCATGGGAGTGCAAGAACTCGATCCGCGAGGGTGTTCTTTCGGTTGTTCGACCCGTCGACACGTCGGGAAAGCTGTTCCTGACTTGTCCCACGAGGGGGCTTGGTTACCGAACGCTTTCGACTTGTTCGCTGATGCCGACGGCGACCCCACATTCGTTGTTCTTGGAGTTGGCTCGCGGAAGCTGTTATCGTGCACGCGTGCAGTCGAGCAGCTGGCAGCGTGCTGGTCTCACGCTGAGTGATCGTTTCGAAGAGTTGCTCGAACGTGGCACGTCACAGTTTCTCGATGCCGCCGAGGCGGATCACAGTGGTGAAGAATGTGCCCGGTCGGCAGTACTCGCGATCGCAACGCTTGAGCAAGCGATCGCGGACCTCGGTGAGTCTTTCGCGGTCCAGTCGATCGCCTATCGAAAACAGCGAGAGCCACAGATCGGGACTCTGATTGCGGGTAGCTTGCTGCCGCCGGCGCCGACCCGTTCGTCGTTGGTGAGCCGTTTTCAAAAGGCCTTCAACTCGGCAGCCATCCGATTGAATTGGGGCAATATCGAGTCGGATGCAGGCAAGTATGATTTCGATCTTGCAGATCGGTCGGTGCAGTGGGCCGCCCAGAGTGGACTTCGGGTCATCGTAGGACCGCTGCTCGATTTTCGTTCCAAGATGATGCCCTCGTGGTTGTACTTGATCGAAGACAACTTTGAAGCCTTCGTCAATTCGGTCACCCAGTTTGTCGAGAAGACGGTTCTGCGCTACCGCGGATCGGTTCATCTCTGGAACTGTGTTTCGGGTCTCAATACTCCAGGCCCGATGCGTCTTGATGACGAGCAAGTCATGCGTTTGGCCGTCGCCATTTTGCAGACGGTGCGACGCAACGATCCCAACACGCCGGCGATCGTTTCTTTCGACCAACCGTTTGGTGAGTACCTCGCCAAGCACCGCGACGGAATTTCACCGCTACACTTCGCCGATGCACTCGCGCGAAGCGGTTTGGGAATGGCCGGCGTCGGTTTGGATGTTCGACTGAACTATTCCGAAGACGCTACCCTGCCGCGGTCCGCTGTTGATTTCGGTCAGATGATCGATCGGTGGGCAACGCTTGGATTGCCCATGCTCATCCAACTGACCGTGCCGGGCGGATGCGGTGAAGACAACCATGCCATTGTCGACGATGAGGTGTTGGTCTCCGGCAAAAATCGCCAAGAGCTCTCCGCCAACCAGCTACGTACCGCTGGACCGCTCGTTCGCACGCTGCTCGCCAAACACATGGTCCACGGAATCGTTTGGGATGGATGGGCCGACAATGAGCCTCACGTCCAAAACCACGCGGGCGTCATCGACGCCTCCGGAGCCCCGCGTCCGATGTTAGATTACTTCGAGCGTCTGCACCAAGACGTGCTCTCCTAGTCCGCAACATTCAAGGGAATGCTCATGCCTCGCCCCCGATCCGTCCCACCCTTCGGAAACTTGCTGCTCGCCCTGACGCTTCTTTCCGCGGCGGTCACGACCCACGCCCAAGACGCCATCGCTCCGGTCGGTGAAGTCGAGTTGGTGCAAGACGGATTCACGTTTACGGAGGGGCCCGCTTGGGATCCGGAAACCGAGACGCTTTACTTTTCGGATATTCCCAACAAAACCATTTTCAAGCTGTCGACCGATGGTGAGATCACGCCGTTCACAACGGATTCCAAACACACCAACGGCATTCTCGTGACACACGATGGGCGGCTCCTCGGTTGTCAAATGGATGGCCAACTCGTCGAGTACGACAAAAAGGATGCGTCGGCGACAGCGTTGGCCGACAAGTTCGCGGGGCGACGGTTCAACGCTCCCAATGATCTCGTGATGGACGCAAGCGGTGGCGTCTTCTTCACCGATCCCCTGTTCCGTGCACCGACGCCGCTACCGCAAACGGTCCAGTCGGTCTACTACGTTGCGGCGAACGGCAAAGTCACGCGAGTCACAAAAGACCTTCCCGCCCCCAACGGCATCGGCCTTTCCCCTGACGGGAGTCGACTCTACGTCTGCCCGAGCCGATCCGCCGAGATGTTCGTTTACGAAGTTCGGGGCGGCGGCCAACTCTCTCCGCCAAAAGTATTTTGCACCGTTGAACAACCGGCGGGACAATCCGACACGGGCGCCGATGGGATCGTGCTCGACGAGAAGGGCAACGTTTACATCACCACGCATATCGGGGTGCAGATTTTCTCGCCGGAAGGCAAGCAGCTTGGCGTGGTCAAATTTCCCGAGCAGCCCGCCAACGTGACCTTCGGCGGCAAAGACTGGAAGACAATGTACGTGACCGCACGCAAAGGGTTGTACCGCGTCCAAATGCCGATTGCCGGCTTGCACTGAACGCTCGGTCAACCAACCGCAGCATCTCTCGAATCACTTCATTGACGGATTATGACCCATGCTGACCTCCGCGTTTGATCCGGGCCACCTCTCCAAAAGTGTCTTCGCCGTGCCGCCGATGGCACGCGATGACGGCGGGAAAGTTTGTCCGGTCGAGAACCAGAAAATCATCCGGTTTCTTGAAGCCGGCGGAATTCGCTCCCTGTTGTATGGTGGCAACGCGATCTTCTATCACATCCGCATGTCCGAGTATGCCGAGACGCTGCGGGTACTCGCGGATGCCGCCGGTCCGGAGACCACCGTCGTTCCATCGATCGGTCCCGCCTACGGACTCGCAGTCGATCAAGTCGATGTACTTCGAGATTTTGAGTTCCCCACGGTCATGTTGTTACCGTCGCGGGACATCGTTTCGCAAACCGGTATCGCGAGGGCGGTCCGCGAATTGGCGGAACGGTTGGGAAAACCGATCGTCCTGTATCTCAAAATTGATCGCTGGCTCGATGCGGAACTCGTCGGTTCACTCGAAGCCGATGGAGTTATCTCGTGGATCAAATACGCCGTTGTCCGCGATGATCCAGCTGATGACGACTATCTTCGTGAGGTCCTGGATGTGTTCCCCGGCGAGCGGATCGTGAGTGGGATCGGAGAACAGCCGGCAATTGTCCATCTGCGTGACTTCGGCATCACGGGCTTCACAAGCGGCTGTGTGTGCGTTGCTCCCGCGAAAAGCATGGAGATGCTCACTGCGATTCAACAAGGCGACTTCGAAACCGCCGAAGCCATCCGCAAGTGGTTTCTTCCACTCGAGGACCTGAGGAACGGTCACGGCCCGATCCCCGTGCTGCACCACGCCGTCAACGAAGCCGGTATCGCGAAGACCGGAACGATGTTGCCGATGCTCAGCGACTTGGACGCGTCACTCGTCGCGAAGATCGCCACCGCCGCCAAAGCAATGCTTTGACGCATGGGGATTGCCGCACATGCGGCTCACACGGAGGATCGCCGTGATGGCCGCAATTTGGAACACGGCGATGGCCAACGGAGAGGTGGAGCGTATCTCGCTCAACAATCCCCGCATCCAAGTCGGTTCCCGATTCCTCTGCACCTGTATCCAGTGCTCGACAAGGCGTGGGTCATCCCGCACAACGCCCCATTTCGAAGCGTCTTCCCAACCATTGGCCGTGAGTCGATAGCCCTTGGGAACCGCGGCTTCCGCAGGCAGTAGCATCGGCTCGCCCGAGGGGCCCGAAGAGCTCGGGACACCGCCGAGAGTGGCTGCAATCAAAAGAACGAAGTGAGCTGAAATCCGGTGCAGAGTGGTCATGCCACCCGAAAAGCAGATCACGTACCAAAGCCCAAATCACGCTGATTCGTGATCTCGTTGTTGCGTTTCGTCAACAGTCGAAGACAACCGATGTCGCATCCTTGCAACGTGCATTGTTCGAGGCATAAAAAAAAGCGGCCCGTCATCGGGCCGCCGGATGTGCGTTCGCCTTGGTTCAGTTGGCAGCCAACTGGAAATCCATCGTGACCGGAAGGTCTTGGCGGGCTTCGTCGATCAAATCACGGAGGAATCGCTTGGCTTCGAGGTAGTCCTGCATGTCGTAGTTCGCGACGTTCGCCTTGAGTTCATCCTCGATTTGGTGAAGCCAGTCTCGCATCGGCAAGTAGTGATCTGGATTGATGCTGCCGTTGAGACTTCGCTCGTGAAAGACGGAGTCGACGGGTTGTCGAGCTTTCGCGTAGTGGCTCGTTCGAAGCAGGAGCGGCCAGTTCACGCGACCCGTTTCGGCTGCGACGATTGGTTTCGGGGCGGGTTCTGCCGCTGCCTTGGCGAGCTTTTCCGCACGAACCATTTCGCCACGACGATGCAAGTGTCCGAACCGAGACTCACGGTTGATCCGTTTTCGTTCCAGGCGTGTGTGCAAGAAATCGATGCTGTTCTGCATTTGAAGGCGATCGGCCTCCAGGTTTTGCGTCCGAGCCTGAGCACGAAGCACGCTTGATTCGGCCGATGCCCGAATCAACTCTGCGGTGCCGAATCGGTGATCGTATGGATACCGGACTCCGTACCCGAAACCGCCGTAGCGATAGCCGACATGGAGGGGGGCGTGAAATCGAAAACCGTGATTTTGAGCGTGATTGTTGTGGTAGCCGCTCGTGCAAGACTGGGCGGCAGCGGAATTCGCGAACCCAGCACAAACCATGGCGACTGCGAAAGCGGTGTGCGTGAGAGCGTTTTTCATCGTCATTCCCCGTGACTCATCGTTTTGAAGTGGATCGTCTGACAACCAGCCAAGCGACGACCCGCCGCGGGTGTTACGAAAAATCCCAAAACATTCCTGGGGCACGTCGCGAGCGACAGCAGCGGGCTCACGGAACACGTCCCAAATCGACGGAAACTGCATTTGCAGGACAGTGCCTAACCGAGTGCCTTGACCAGATGCGGCGCGGAGTTGTGACGGGTGATCGCGTGAAATTGAACGAAACAGCCAGAAAGAAAACGATGTCCGCTGGAGAGACGCGGAGGATCATCGCCATCACGAAACGGGCGATGCACTCCCATCCAGCCGAAAAGCGTCTTGGATGCAAAACGGTATTCTCGTTCATCGGCCGGAGGCCCGAGGTAACGCGTGTTTGAAACGAAGAGCGAGTCTTTCAACTCCGCAATTCGATTCATCTTCGTTAGATCCTTGTTCCAGTTTGCGGTCGCACGTGGCAAGTACTTCAGTTCGAGAACAGCGATCACCTCCCGAGAATTGCAGACCACGAGATCGGGAAACCAAAGATCTGTCTTTGAATCACTCGAAAAGACTTGGGGCTCGATAAACACTCGACGGCTCTTGGGAAGCAACGATCTGAGATGGAAGAGCAACGAAGCCTGCAAACCGTTCTCAGAGTTTATCAACTGCTTTTCATAGTCTTCCCGAATCACCCGCTCCCAAGCCGTCCAAAGCTGTTTGCGAAGTGGGAGTCGGATAGGAGACATGTATCGATGTGTGAAGGACCGAAGGATTCCCTGTGGTATTCCACGGAGTTTAGCCGATCTTCCGAATCATCGAAGTGTCTGAGTGTAGGATCGAGTCACCACAAGGTTTGGTTGGCGTAGACACAAGTTAGCAGTCTTTAAGTCAAGTAAAAATGAAGAGCAAAATCAAAGTCAACTTCATCCTCGAAAACGAAGGAGTACGCTTCGAGGGCAAGTATCAGCTTCAAAAGTTCGAGTCCACCGAAATCCCTCTTCCATTCGATTCGGGCGACCGGTCGGTGGTTGTCGAAGAACACCAGCACTACACATTCTCAACCGGGGGAGGTGTTATTCAGTCGAGCATTGGCCTGAGTTTCAGCGCGACGGATGTTTGTATCCTTGAGCCGCTGAAAGCCGGTGCCGTTGATTTTGAAAAGACAAGAATGAAATCGGGTGAGATCGATCTTGTTTTCAGGGTCCAGAGATTCACCCTGGACCTCGGTGACTACAAGGGCTCCTACAAGACGAATGTTGCCAAGGAACCGGGGAACTGGATCAAAAACCATGCACATCCCGCTCACTACGCCGCGATATGTGACCTCGCATTCTATGTGTCGAATGGTTCGGCCCTTGGGTATGACGCCGTCTGGGGAAAAGTGAATGTCGATGGCTCGGCGGAACCCATGCCGGACTTTGAGTGTGGACTTGCGAAGACGCCCGACAAACCAAGCGAACTGCACCTGCGAACCGTTTCAATGCTTGTCTACGCAAACGGAACAACGTTCACGGTCAGTGGTTTCCCCGATGATGAGTTTGATTCAAATCAAGACTTCAAAATGATTCGCGGGACGAGCCTGCAGGTAACCGCCAAGAACTCATCGCCGTCAGCAGTTGATTGAGGCAGGTGTGGGATCCGTGCCTGACGGTTCCTCTCGGAATCGTGATTGTCTCGCGAACACTCCCAACCGGTGTTCGCCGATACGATGGAGGCGGCAAACGAAAGACGGCTTAGCTGGACAGCGGGCCACTTCTGTCGGGTTGGAAACCCGAAGCGTAAGTTTTGAAGTTGCGTTTGCAGGATTGGGTAACCCGAAACGTAAGTGAGGGACTGACTTCGCTCCATAGACAGTTCTTTCACGAGATCGCCTCGCTGACGCGTTTTGAAGTTGCGCATTTTGGGTGTTCGATTATGCGGCGACACGATATTCCTGCGGTATTGCCGCGGCGAGT